>JAFAKO010000362.1 GCA_019235245.1 Gammaproteobacteria bacterium | reverse complement strand
GCTCGACTGGAGCGCGTCGGCCAACATCAGCATGCCGGCGCTCGCCGCGCTGATCTCGCTGCGGGCGGTGAGCGGATTCGCGGTTGCCTTCATCGAGGAAACGTTCGTACGCGGGGCGATGCATACCGCCATCGAGCGCGAGTCCGGCACGCGCGCCGCGGTGCTGCTCACGGCGCTGTTCTACGCTGCGACACATTTCTTCGCGCGCTACCACATCGCGCCCGAGGCCGTTACACCCTATAGCGGGCTCGAGCTCCTGACCGGGACCCTGCATGCATTTGCCGAGCCTGCGGTAATCGTCGACGCATTCCTCGCCCTTGCGGCGGTGGGCGTCGTGCTCGGACTGGTCCGAGCCGCGACCGGCAACATCGCCGCGTGCATCGGGCTGCATGCCGGCTGGGTATGGGTGATGCTGGTGACGCGCGCGCTCGCGCGGCCGCGCGCCGGGGCCGCGCTCGGCTTCCTCCTCAGCCGTTTCGACGGATTCGTCGGCTGGCTCGCATTCGCCTGGACCGTCGCCCTCGCCGTGCCGCTGTGGCGCCTGTATGCCGCGCGCCGGCGGCGCGCGCAGGCTTGATTCATGAATACGAAAGCGGTCAAATTCCGCGGCGAGCGCTGACAACTAAGAAACGACGAGAACACCTGCAGCCGCCCCCGTGATCGAGAGCCCGACGCCTGCGCCGAAGTACTGGGCTTTCATCAGCTACAGTCATCGCGATGCGAAGTGGGCCGACTGGCTGCACAAGTCGCTCGAGTCCTACCGCCCGCCGAAGCTGCTCATCGGTACTCCGGGAGCGCGCGGACCTGTGCCGCGCCGGCTGCATCCGATATTCCGCGACCGCGATGAGCTTGCGCGCTCGACGGATCTCGGTGCGAACCTCAACGAGGCACTGCGAGGCTCGGCGTCGCAGATCGTCATCTGCTCGCCGGACGCCGCCAAATCGCGCTGGGTGAACGAGGAGATCCTCGCCTTCAAGCGCCTGGGCCGCGCCGACCGGATCTTCTGCCTCATCGTCGGCGGCGAGCCGAACGCTTCCGACGATCCGGCGCGCGCCGGGCGGGAGTGCTTCCCGCGAGCGCTGCGTTATCACCTCGCCGAAGACGGCAGCCTGAGCAGCCGCCGCACCGAGCCGATTGCCGCCGACGCACGCCCGGAAGGCGACGGCCGCTACAGCGCGAAGCTCAAGCTCATAGCCGGTGTCCTCGGCGTCGGCTATGACGCGCTCAGGCGCCGCGACCAGCAGCGGCGCAACCGCCGGCTGTTCGCGCTCGCCTGCGGCGCACTTGGCGGAATGACGGTGACCTCCTCGCTCGCGGTGTATGCGCTCTATCAGAAGAGCGCAGCACTCAGGCAGACGGCGCGCGCGGAAGCCGAGGCCGAGACCGCCAAACAGACGACCCGCTTCCTCGTGGACCTGTTCCGGATCTCCGATCCGAGCGAGGCGCGGGGGAACAAGGTTACGGCGCGGGAAGTTCTCGACAAGGGCTCGGCGCGCCTCGACAGCGAGCTCGCCCAGCAGCCCGCTATCCAGGCACAGCTGTTCGACACGATCGGTACCGTCTACATGGGACTCGGGCTGTACGCGCAGGCGTCCCCGCTGCTCGACAAGGCGCTCGTGCTCAGGCGCCGGCTGCCGGAGCAGGGCCCGCAGCAGCGGCTGGTGGAATCGCTCAATCACGTGGCGGAGCTGCACGGGCGCGAAGCCGATTTCCCGGGCTCGGAGCGGTACTACCGGGAGGCGATCGCGCTTTCGGCGGCCGCGAGGACTCCGGGCGATTTTGCCACTTCACGCGCCGTGAGCCTGCACGGTCTCGGGTACGTGCTCGGCCAGCAGGGGCGCTACGCGGATGCCGACCGAACGCTCCGCGATGCGCTCGCGCTCGAGCGCCGCGTCGGGCTCGATTCGGGCGACGAGGGGGCGCGCACTCTCCAGGACCTGGCGAAAGTCGTGGAGGAGAGCGGCGACATCCAGAAAGCCATTCCGCTCATGGAGCGGGTGGTGGCGCTGCACCGCGGGCTTCATGGCAGCGAGCCCTATCCGGCCTTCGCGGAAGCCGTGAACGACCTCGGCTATCTCGAGGAGCAGAAGGGCAATCACGCGGCCGCGGAAGCGCTCATGGTCGAGGCGCTGAACATGAAGCGCAAGCTGTTCGGGGACAAGCACCCCGAAGTTGCGGCGGGACTGGCGAATCTCGGTCTACTTGCGAACGACGAGGGGCAGCTTGCGCGTGCGGAGGACCTCTACCGTCAGGCGCTCGCCATGGATCGGGAGCTGCTCGGCGAGGTGCATCCGGACGTGGCCGACACGCTCAACAATATCGCCTTCGTGCAGGCGGATCGCGGCGACCTCAAGGGCGCGATCAGCTCGGAGCGCGAATCGCTCAAGATCTACCGGCAGCTGTTCCCGGGCGATCATCCGGAAGTGGCGCGCATCGCCAACCGGCTGGGGTTCTGGCTGACGCAGGCTCGCGCCTATGGAGAAGCGGACCTCGAGCTGCGCACGGCGCTCGGGATGCGCCAGCGTCTGCTGGGGGCCGACCATCCCGACGTCGCGAGCAGCCTCACGCACGTAGCGATACTCGCGACCGCACAGCACGAGTATGCGGCGGCGCTTACCGCGGCGGACCGTGCCGCCAGCATCTTTCGCGCCAGTGCGAGCGCTGACTGGCGCACCGCGGTCGCCGACAGCGTCGCGGGGGGCGCGCTCATCGGGCTCGGACGGCTCGATGAAGCGGGCAAACGGCTCGCTCCGGCGCTGGCGGTCCTGCGCGGTAAGGACAGCACGGCCCCGGCGGCGTACCTGCAGATCGCCGAGCGTTACGCACGCGAGCTCGAGCGACATCGCCGCCCGGCAGCCCGCGTCGCTGCATCGGGCGCGCTGTCGCCTTGACATAATCGCGCGCCATGCGCCTATGTGTCGAAACGATCGAGCAAGGCGCGAGGTCACCGAGACGAGGGGCGGCCGCATGACAGCCTTGGCCGTGTGCCGCCCCTGACGTTCATGCCAAGGCCAATACCAGCCCGGGAAAGCTCACGACCGGTGCGGTCATGGGCCTGACACAGACGTGTAGTCTGATGTCGTGAAGCCGACACCAATAAGAAGGGGCTCCGGTCGTGAAGATTAGAAGCGCGCTGGCCGTCCGACGAGTTCTGGCCCCGATTGCGCTCGCTGCGCTCACTGCCCCCTCGATGGTTCACGCTCAGCCAGTTACCTGGACATTTCAGGGCGTGACGTGGCAAGGATTCGGCAGCGGTGTCGGTCTGCCGCATCCGCCTCTGACGGGCTCCATTACCGTCGATGGAGCGACCGGCGAGCTCATGAGCTGGGACATCGTCAGTCTAACGCACTACTCTTCATCGGGCCTCGGCACGGGAGCGTACGCATTGGCAGGAAATCCTCCCGGAGCTCCTACGCGTTATACGTTCACTGTGGGAAGTGCTCCTACCGACCCAACTCTAGCTTCGTTCCAGGTCTCTCTTCCCAGCCCGCTTCCCGCCGGAGGCGGCACCCTCAATTTGCTCGTCGTACCTTTCCCTTACGGCGCTCAGGAAATCTGCACCGGAGCTTGCATAGCTCAGGGGGAGTGGAGTGTCGTATCAGGAGTGATTACCACAGGCCAACACATTGTCGAAGTGCCGTATACCTCGACGTTCCTCAGGATCAGCCCACCAGCCAACCCCGCGAACCCCTGCATCGGCGCTTACGGCATCAACGACCTCGGGCAGGTGGTGGTCTACGACTGCTCGAGCGGCGGCGGCATTCCCTACATCTGGCAGAACGGCACCCTGACACCACTGCCGCAGCACCCGAACGCCGGCCCGGTCGGCGGCGGGACGCTCGGCGGCACTTTCCCGCTGTCGATCAGCAACTCGGGCGCGATCGTTGGTTATTACGCCGATGCCGGCGGCGTCCGGCACGGCTTCAGTTACCTGCCGCCCGCAGCCCCCGGGGCACTGCCGACCTGGACGACCTACGATCATCCGCTGCCGGCGAGATTCGAGGCCGGAACGCAGATCGAGACGCTGATGCGGGGGATTCCGCTGGGGGTGGCGGGCACGTCGCTCGGGATCACAGGCCTGTATGAGGTCCCGTCCGCTCCTTATTTCGCAGGTACGATCGAGGCTGCGGGTCGCTCGGTTATGGACCTCAATCCGGCCGACCTGTGGCAGGACTTCGACGGAGGCTCGGACCCGGTCAACGGATTGCTCAACTCGGTTGTCGGCGACAGCGGGGCTTCGACGGTCGCCGCCGGCATCAACGACCTGGGTGTCATCGTCGGCCGGCGTTACGCGCCCTTCAACGATTCCTTTGTCTACCTCGGCGGCTCGGGCATTCCGGGCGTGTGTCCGCTCGCGACCGCCGGCGGCGCCGCACTTGCCGCGTGCACGCCGCGTTTCACGACCTTCAGCTACAACGGCTACCCGACCCATGCATTAGGGATCTCCGACGGCGGAGACGTCGTCGGCTGGTTCAACGACCCGACCAACAACGGCTACGGGCG
>JAFAKO010000097.1 GCA_019235245.1 Gammaproteobacteria bacterium | reverse complement strand
CGGCGAGCGCGCACGCGGCCGGTGCCGCGGGCAGACATATTCGAGCCGCCGACGAGCATAATCGGCCCCGATGAGCACCTCGCGGCGACTGGGCGTGGTGATGGACCCGATCGGTGCCGTCACCTACGCGAAGGATTCGACTCTCGCCATGCTGCTGGCAGCGCAGGCCCACGGCTTCGAGCTCACCTATCTCGAGCAACGTGACCTGCTGCTGCGCGATGGCGTGGCGCTCGGGCGCGGGCGGCCGCTCACGGTGCGGGCGGACCCGGGCAGCTGGTACACCCTCGGGGAGCCCACCCTCGCTCCGCTCTCAGATCTCGACTGTGTGCTGATGCGCAAGGACCCGCCCTTCGATACGGAATATATCTACACCACTTATATCCTCGAGCGGGCGGAGGCGGCGGGGCTCCTGGTGGTGAATCGTCCACAGGGGCTGCGTGACATGAACGAGAAGGTCTATACGGCGGCATTCCCGCAGTGCTGCGCCCCGACCCTGGTGACGCGGGACATGGGGCTGATGGCCGCCTTCCTGAGCGAGCACGGCAAGATCGTCGTCAAGCCGCTGCACACCATGGGCGGGCGCTCGATCTTCGTGCTCAGCCAGGGGGACCCGAACGCGCGGGTGGTGTTCGAGACGCTCACCGAGTACGGCGAGCACTTCGCCATCGCGCAGCGCTACCTCCCCGAGATCGTGCAGACCGGCGACTCGCGCGTGCTGCTCGTCGATGGCGAGCCGGTCCCGTACGCACTCGCGCGCATCCCGAGCGGGGGCGACCATCGCGGCAACCTCGCCGCCGGTGCGCGCGGGGTCGCCCGCCCCCTCGACGACCGCGACCGCTGGCTGGCGGGCCAGATCGGCCCGGTGCTCGCGGCCCGCGGGATGCTGTTCGTCGGCCTCGATGTGATCGGCGGATTCGTCACCGAGATCAACGTGACGAGCCCGACCGGAATACGTGAAATCGACAAGCAGTGCGGCACCTCGATCGGCGATCAGTTGATCGCCGCCATCGGGCAGCGCCTCGCCGGCTAGAGGACCGCATGACCCGCCGTGCGCTCATGCTGCGCGAGGGCAAGGCCCCGGTCTGGGAGCGGCTCCTCACCATGCTGTTCCTGGCAGGGCTGCTGCACGGACTGTTCATTCTCGGTCTGACCTTCAACGCCGCAGCCAGCGACAGGGACAGCGCGCCGGGCCTGGAGGTGCTGCTGGTGTCGGACGAGGTGCCGGAAGCCGACAAGAACCCGACCGCCACCTATCTGGCCCAGCGCACGCAGACGGGCTCGGGCAATACCAAAAAGCCCGTCAAGCCACATAACCGCGCCTCGACACTGCCCGCGATCCACCACCGGGGCACCACCGAGGGCAACTCGGTCACCTCGAGCAAGGAGCAGGCCGGGGACGCCGAGGAGCGCGTGGTGGCCACCACCGGCTGGAGCACCCGCGTGCATTACCTGGCGGACCTGGGTGCGAGCGGCGCCACGCTCGACCGGCCGCTGCTCCTGGATGTGCCGCAGACCGCACAGCCGGGGCCGGAGGACGATCCGGGGGCCGCCGAGCTGCGCGGCCCCAACCGCGATGAGCTGTGGATCACCCCGGACACGCGTATGGCGCTGCTCGCCCCGTACCTGGACGCGTGGCGGCGCAAGGTCGAGCGCATCGGCACCCTCAACTTCCCGGCGGTAGCGCGCACCACCACCGCCGACGCGAGTCCGCTCGTCTCGGTCGCCATCGCCGCCGATGGCAAGGTCGAGTCTGCGGCCATCCGGCGCAGCAGTGGCGACCCGGCCCTCGACCAGGCGGCGCTCGCCACGCTGAAGCTGGCCAGCCCTTTCGACCCGTTCCCACCCGAGCTCGCGGCCCGCTATCGCGTGTTGCACTTTGCCTACGAATGGCAGTTCAGCGGGGGCCGCGCCACGCGCGGCACACTGTCGACACTTCCTTGAGACTGCCGCGCGGCATGCCCATACTGGGAGCATGGCCGGCAAGCACAGCTCCGTGAGCGACTCGGCGAGCTCGCCAGCGCCGCGGTTCGCCGACACACAGGGCGGCAGTCTCACCAATCACCTGCTGATCGCCATGCCGCAGCTGCTGGATCCGAACTTCGCCCAGACCGTGGCGATCGTCTGCGAGCACACCGACAAGGGCGCGCTCGGTATCGTGCTCAACAAGCCCCTGCCGATGAAGCTCTCCGACGTGCTCTCGCAGATGAAGCTCGAGCCGACGACCGCGGACATCGCGGCCCAGCCGGTACTGCGCGGCGGACCCGTGCACACCGACCGCGGCTTCGTACTGCACCGGCCGGGTGGTCAGTGGGATCACACGCATCGCGTCTCCGATGCCATTCAGGTCACCACCTCGCGCGATGTGCTCGCCGCGATGGCGCGGGGCGAAGGGCCTTCGGATGCCTTCATCGCCCTCGGCTACGCCGGCTGGGAATCGGGTCAGCTCGAGCGCGAGATGAAGGAGAATGCCTGGGCATCGATGCCGGTCGATCCGCGCGTGGTGTTCGAGCTGCCGTTCGAGGATCGCTGGGCCGGCGCCTGGCGGCTGCTCGGGGTCGACGTCGAGCGTCTCAGTCCCGAGGCCGGACATGCATAAGCGGCCGCAGATCGCCGCCCTCGCCTCGCACCGCAGGGCATGACCGGCCCGC
>JAFAKO010000306.1 GCA_019235245.1 Gammaproteobacteria bacterium | reverse complement strand
GCACCGCGCGGTGCTCACCCGCGCGCTCGATCACCAGCGCAATCCCGCGCGGCTCCACCCCGGCAACCCGACGGCGCAGAAGCTGTGCGCCGAGGCCATGCGCAGCCGCGCACCGTGCCTGTGGGCCACCCCGTGCAATCGCGGCTGTGCGGTGCGCGCCAACTACCAGTCCATCACCGTGCATCTGCCACCGGCGCTGGCGAGCGGCAATCTCGACATCACCACCGATGCGATGGTGTACGAGATCACCCTCGGGCATGACGGCCGCGCGAACGGCGTTAATTTCATCGATCGCACGACCGGCAGGCAGCGGCACTCGAGCGCGCGGGTGATCGTTCTCGCGGCGAGTGCCTGCGAGTCGGTGCGTATACTGCTGAATTCCCGCAGCGCACGTTTCCCGCAGGGGCTCGCCAACTCGAGCGGCAAGGTGGGACGCTACCTGATGGACACGGTCGGCAGCGGCGTCAGGGGCCAGGTGCCGCTGCTCGAGAGCCTGCCGCCGCTGAACGAGGATGCGGCGGACGGCCACCAGCTCTATGTTCCCTGGTGGCTGTACAAGCAGCAGCTCGCCGGCAAGCTCGGATTCGCGCGTGGCTACCACATCGAGTACGGCAGCGGCCGGCACATGCCGGGATACGCCACTGCCAAAGGTATCGAATGGCTGACCGGCGGCAGCTACGGGGCGCGATTCAAGCAGGACGTGCGCCGTTACTACGGGTCCTTCGTCTACTTCGACGGCCGCGGTGAGATGGTTCCCAACGAGAACTCCTACTGCGAGATCGATCCCGGGGGTATCAAGGACAAGTGGGGCATCCCGGTGTTGCGCTTTCACTGGCAATGGTCCGAGCACGAGCTGCGCCAGGCGGCGCACATGCAGCAGACCTTCGCGGACATCATTCACGCGATGGGCGGCCGGGTGCAGGGAGAGGTCAAGTCCGACGGCGCGAAGGCCATCGCACCGGGCGGGTTCATCATCCACGAGGTCGGCGGCGCCATCATGGGCGAGGATCCCGCCGTCTCGGTGACCAACCAGTGGTGTCAGACCTGGGACGTGCCGAATCTCTTCGTTACCGATGGCGCCGTGTTCGCCTCCAACGCCGACAAGAATCCCACCCTCACCATCATGGCGATCGCCTGGCGCGCCTCCGACCACATCCTCGAGCGCATGCGGCGCAGGGAGCTCTGATGGATCGGCGCACGACGGTCAAGTGGGTACTGGCGACAGTAGCGTACGGAGCGCTGGCGCACGCGCGCTCGGCCGGCGAGCCGCTGCGGGCCCTCAAGGGTTACGGTACCGATCCGGACCTGCTGAAGACCTATCATCCGGGCGAAGTTTGGCCGCTCACGCTCAGCGCGCCGCAACGGCAGCTCGCCGCAGTTCTGTGCGATCTCATCATTCCCGCGGACGAGCACTCACCGGCCGCGAGCACTGTCGGGGTAGTCGAATTCATCGACGAATGGGTGAGCGCGCCCTATCCGGATTGCCAGCGCGATCGGCCGATCGTGCTCGCCGGCTTCGAGTGGCTCGATGCGGAGGCGGCGCGCCGCTTCGGCGCTGAATTCGTGGCGCTCACCGCGCCGCAACGGACCGCGATCTGTGACGACATCTGCGACGCCGCGCGTGCCGCACCCGTCAAGGCTGAGGCGGCGCGCTTCTTCGCGCTGTACCGGGACCTGACGGCCGGCGGGTTCTATTCGACACCGGTCGGCCGCAAGGATCTCGGCTACGTCGGCAACGTGCCGCTCACGCATTTCGAAGGGCCACCGGCCGAGCTCCTCAAAAAATTCAACCTGCTGTGGAACGAGGCAACGCCATGAAGCGGACGCTGTTCACCACATTGGCATTACTCGGCTGCGCGATCGCACCGCTCGTCGGCGCCGATCAGAGCAGTGCGCCGGGACCCTGGCGCTCGCTCCTCGAGGATCACGGCGCGCCTGCGTGGCGCGGCTGGAAGGCGCCGGGACTGCCGGCCGGCTGGAAGGTCGAGGGCGGGGTCCTCTCCAAGGACGGCAACGTCGACGATCTCATCACGAACGACAGCTTCGGGAATTTCGAGCTCGAGCTCGAGTGGAAGATCGGCAAGGCGGGCAACAGCGGCATCTTCTACCGCGGCACGCGCGAGTACGACCATATCTACTGGAGCGCACCCGAATACCAGCTGCTCGATGATGCGAACACCGAGGACGGCAAGAACCGTCTGACCGCGGCCGGCTCCTGTTATGCGCTCTACGGCGCGCCGGACGGGGTCGTGTTGCCGTTCGATCAGTGGAACAAATCGCGCCTCATCGTCCGGGGCAACCACGTCCAGCACTGGCTGAATGGCAGGAAAGTCGTCGACTACGAGCTGCGCAGCGCCGACTGGAAGAGCCGCGTGGCGGCGAGCAAGTTCTCCAAGTATCCGAACTACGGGCTGGCAGCCGCGGGCCTGATCGGGCTGCAGGGGGATCACCCCGGGGCGCTTGCCATCCGTGGCATCCGGGTGCGCGAATGGCACTGACAGCGCGGGGCGGACGACAGCGATGAGCGGCAAGTTCAGCTTCACTTTCAACCTGACCGGCAAGGCTGCCGGGCCGCTCGCGCCCGCGCCCTCGGTCGTCCCGGCCCTCAAGCCCCACGACCTTTTCCCGACGCGTATCTGGCAGGCGCACCTCGATGCGCTCGATCCCTACCTCGAGCGCTGGGTGCAGGCAGTGCTCGCGATGCGTGCCGCGCATCCCAAGCCCGCGGGCCGGACGGTGCGCCAGGGGTGGAACAGCGAGGACATGAAGGTGCTCGAGCAGGCGGAATTCGCGCCGCTGCGGGATGCCATCCGGGTGGCCTGCTCCGAGGCGCTGCGCGAGATGGGTCAGGGTGCACGCGCCTTCTACCTCCAGTCCTGGATCAACCTGCACGATCGCGGCGGATTCAACTTCCTGCACATGCACGAGGGCTCGCTGCTCTCCGGCAGCTTCTATCTGCAGGTGCCGCCGGGGGCCGGCGAGTTCGTGTTCCGCGACCCGCGTGCCGGGGTCATCCACGGTTACGTCAAGGGCGGTGTGCCTAACGGTCATGCGGACGTGCACCTGCGGCCGAGCGATGGGCTGCTGGTGCTCTTTCCGTGCTGGATGGAGCACTATGTCGAGCCGCACGACGGCGACGAGCCGCGCATCACCATCGCCTTCAACGCGAACCCTCTGTCTCAGGAGGTCCGTGGCGGCGGCTGAGGTCGGTGGCGGCGGCTGGTGGCGCCGGCGAGTGACCGCAGGCGGGCACGGACGCGCGTTCGAGGCACGTTTGCCCGATAGTTAGCAAGTGGACTAACTATCGCGCCGGACACCTGACAACGCGGACACCTGACAGCGCCTCCCGACCCAGGGGGCAGTCCATCGCAAGCCTCACCGCTCCGGTACTGCGTCGAACGCCACTGTGAGCCGCGCCTGCGTGCT
>JAFAKO010000274.1 GCA_019235245.1 Gammaproteobacteria bacterium | reverse complement strand
CCAGCCGAGCGCCCCGGAGTGCACGTGGCCGATGGTCCAGTCGGTGTAGTGCGAGAGCGCATTGACGGTCTTGATCGACATCATCGGACCTTCGAAGGTCGACATGCCGTAGAACGACAGCGCCACGATCATGAAGCGGATGATCGGGTCGGTGCGCAGTTTGTCCCACGCCCCGGAGAGCGTCATGATCCCGTTGATCATGCCTCCCCAGGAGGGTGCGAGCAGCAGCAGCGAGAACACCATGCCGATCGACTGCACCCAGTCGGGGAGCGAGGTGTAGTGCAGGTGATGCGGACCTGCCCAGATATACACCGAGATCAGTGCCCAGAAGTGCACCACCGACAGCCGATAGGAGTAGATGGGCCGCTGCGCGGCCTTCGGCACGAAGTAGTACATCATCCCGAGGAAACCGGCGGTGAGGAAGAAGCCGACGGCGTTGTGCCCGTACCACCACTGCATCATGGCGTCGATGGCACCGGCGTAGATGACGTACGACTTGGTGAGACTCACCGGGATGGCGAGATTGTTGAACACGTGCAGCACGGCGATGGTGATGATGAAGGCCGCGTAGAACCAGTTGGCGACGTAGATGTGACTCACGCGCCGTCGCGCGATGGTGGCGAAGAACACCACCGCGTACGCCACCCACACGATCGTGATGAGCAGATCGATCGGCCACTCGAGCTCGGCATACTCCTTGCCCTGGGTGATGCCGAGCGGCAGCGTGATGGCCGCGGCGACGATCACCGCCTGCCAGCCCCAGAAGGTGAAGGCGGCGAGACGGTCGCCGAACAGCCGCACGTGGCAGGTGCGCTGCACCACATAGTAAGAGGTGCCGATCAGCGCACAGCCGCCGAAGGCGAAAATGACCGCGTTGGTGTGCAGCGGGCGCAGCCGGCTGTAGGTGAGCCAGGGCACATCGAAATTCAATGCCGGCCAGTACAGCTGCGCGGCGATCAGCACACCGACCGCCATGCCGACGATTCCCCACACGACCGTCATGATGGCGAACTGCCGCACCACCTTGTCGTTATAGGTCTCGTTGAGGTTCATCAATAGCTCCCCGCCGCCACACGGCGCACCCGTGCAGTCACCGGTCGATGCTAGCGGCGTGCAGCGCGCTGCCGCGTCAGTAGTTGCCGCAACCGCGGCGGCCGCGGCAAGTACGTATTCCGGGGCGCCGTAGTGCTCAGCAGCATGCGCGCGCGAATCACAGCGGAGCCTGCATGGCCACTTACACCACCGAGCGCGTGACCGGCGTGCGTCACTGGAGCCCGAAGCTCTTCAGCTTCTGCACGACCCGCAGCGCATCACTGCGCTTCGAGAACGGCCAGTTCCTGATGATCGGGCTCGACATCGCGGGCCGCAGAGTGGTGCGCGCCTACAGCATCGCGAGCCCCAACTACGCGGACGAGCTCGAGTTCTACAGCATCATCGTTCCGCGTGGTCCGCTCACCTCGCGCCTCTGCCGGGCGGAGCCGGGCGATCAGATCCTGGTGAGCACCAAGCCGACCGGAACCCTGGTGCTGCGCGATCTTCGCCCTGGCCGGCGGCTGTTCCTGCTCGCCACCGGCACGGGAGTGGCGCCGTTTGCCGCCCTCATCCGCGATCCCGAGACCTACGAGCGCTTCGAGCGCATCGTGCTCGTGAGGGGCGGCCGCACCCATGAGGACCTCGGCTACGGCGATGAGCTGTTGCGGCGGCTGCACGCGGATCCCTACCTCGGCGCACCGGCGCGGCGGCAGCTGCATGACTACGCAGCGCTCACGCGCGAGCCGTTCGCCCGTGTCGGCCGCATCACCGCCCTGATGTCGGCGGGGCGTGTGTGCCAGGAGCTCGGCCTTGCCCCGCTCGATCCGCGGGAGGATCGGGTGATGGTGTGCGGGAATGTGCACATGCTTGCGGATGCGCGCGCGCTCCTCGAGGCGCGTGGCTTCACCGTGTCACCCGGCATCGGCTGTCCGGGGGACTACGTGTTCGAGCGTGCCTTCGTCGATGCCGTGGAGCCCAGGCCTGCCACGCCGGCGCGGGCGAGCGGAGCGTGAGCGCCCGGCAGTGCGCCCGCGCCTAGCGCGCAGCGGCGGGCAGAAAACGGCTTGGGGACACGGCCTGCGCCGTCACCCGCTCTGCAGTGATCGTGGCGGGCACGGCTTCGCCGCGCGCCAGCGCCGCGGCGAGCTGCGCACCGGCGGGTGCGCTCTGAATGCCGTAGCCGCCCTGGCCGGCACACCAGAAGAGTCCCGCCACGCCGGGGTCGTAGCCGATGACCGGCTCACGGTCCGGTGCGAAGGTGCGCAGCCCTGCCCAGCTATGC
This sequence comes from Gammaproteobacteria bacterium, assembly GCA_019235245.1. GTDB lineage: Bacteria > Pseudomonadota > Gammaproteobacteria > Steroidobacterales > Steroidobacteraceae > 13-2-20CM-66-19. The sequence goes on along the minus strand of JAFAKO010000274.1, from coordinate 11,403 downwards.
CTGACACGGCGCACTTCGACATCCAGTGCACCCTCGATGCGCTCGATGGCGAGCGCTACCGCCAGGTCATCGGCATAGGCGTCGCCGGGCGCTGCGGGCTCCTCGTCCGCGGGCGAGATCAGCAGGCGCGACGCGTCGGGCTTGAAGTAGAACTCCTCGCCGACATCGAACACCGTGGGCCATGCATCGACCGGGACGCCCGGCGGCGCATCGATCAGGGCCGCCGTGCGGCGTAGCGGCCGCAGCCCGAGCGGTGTTGCGCCGCAGGCGACGGCGAGCTCATCGGCCCAGGCCCCCGCGGCGTTGATCAGCACCGGCGCCGAGAGAATCTCACCGTCAACGTGCACCCGCCAGGAGCTGCCATGCCGCTGCGGGGTGCAGCGGGCGCCCGTGCACAGGCGCACGCCGAGCGCCTTGCCCTGCCGCAGAAATCCCTGCAGCAGTGCGGCGACGTCGATGTCGTGCACATCGGGCTCGTAGAGGGCGCCCGTTACGTAGCCCGGCCGCAGGCTCGGAACCATGCCGCGGGCGGCCTTGCCGGAAAGTACCTCGACGATCGAATTCGCCTCCCGGATCGAGGCCAGTGTCTCCTCGAGCGCCTGCTCCTGGCCGGCGCGCGCAACGTAGAGTGCACCCCGCGGCCGCAGCAGTGCGGTGGGAAAGAAATCCGCCGGTGCCGAGCGCAGGAAAGCGGCACTGGCGCGCGTCAGCGCCCGAAATATCGGGCTGCCGTAGTTGGGGGCGAAGAGCGCCGCCGAGCGCCCCGTGGTGTGAAAGCCCGGCTGCGTCTCGGCTTCGATGAGCGCCACGCGCGATGTGGCCGCGAGCGCCGCCGCGACGCTCGCGCCTGCCATGCCTGCACCCACGACGATGAAATCGAGCGGGTCCGTACTTCCCCTGATGGCAATGGCCGGTGTGCCGTGCGAAACGACAGAGGTAACATCATACCGTATAACATTCACGGGCCCGGGGGCCCGGCGGTGTCCTATGAATGCGCCGGCAAACGCCTATCGCGACGCGCAGCAGCGCGCGCTCGAGGATCCGGAAGGTTTCTGGGGAGAGCAGGCGGCAGCGCTCCACTGGGAACGGCGCTGGGACAAGGTGCTCGATGCGAGTCGCGCTCCCTGGTATCGGTGGTTCAGCGGCGGGCGCATCAACACCTGTTACAACGCCCTCGATCGCCATCTCGAGCAGGGGCGTGCGCAGCAAACGGCGCTCATCTACGACAGTCCGGTCACCGGCGTCACGGCGCGGCTGAGCTATCGGGAGCTGTATGAGCGTGTCGCCCGCTTCGCGGGTGCGCTCGCAGCACGGGGCGTCGGCGCCGGCGATTGCGTGGTGATCTACATGCCGATGGTGCCCGAGGCCGTCGTCGCCATGCTCGCCTGCGCGCGGATCGGCGCCGTGCACTCGGTGGTTTTCGGCGGCTTCGCGCCCCACGAGCTCGCCAAGCGCATCGACGACGCGCGCCCGGTGATGATCGTATCCGCCTCCTGTGGCATCGAAGGGCAGCGCATCATCCCCTACAAGCCACTCCTCGATGAGGCGCTGCGGCTCGCGAGCCATCGCGTCGAACGCTGCATCGTGCTGCAGCGACCGCAGTGTGCGGCCACGCTGATATCCGGCCGCGACCTCGACTGGGCGGACGCCGTCGCGGCGGCCACGCCGGCTCCCTGCGCCTCGGTCGCGGCGACCGATCCGCTCTACATCCTCTATACCTCGGGTACGACCGGCAAGCCGAAGGGAGTGGTCCGCGATCACGGCGGTCACGCGGTCGCGCTCGCGTGGTCGATGCGCGCGGTCTACGACATGCGTCCCGGAGATGTCTTCTGGGCGGCCTCGGACGTCGGTTGGGTGGTCGGTCACTCCTACATCGTTTACGCACCGCTGCTGGCCGGCTGCACCAGCATCCTCTATGAAGGGAAGCCGGTCGGGACCCCCGATGCGGGCGCCTTCTGGCGCGTGATCGCCGAGCACCGCGTCAACGCGCTGTTCACCGCGCCCACGGCATTTCGCGCCATCAAGAAGGAGGACCCGCAGGGCGCGCTGCTCGCCCGTTACGACCTCGCGAGCCTGCGCACCCTGTTTCTCGCCGGCGAGCGCTGCGATCCGGACACCGTGCTGTGGGCGGAGTCGAAGCTGCGCGTGCCGGTCATCGATCACTGGTGGCAGACCGAGACCGGCTGGCCGGTGGCGGCGAACTGCCGCGGGCTCACACCCTCTCCCGTCAAGCCCGGCTCCGCGAGCCTGCCGGTCCCCGGCTATGACGTGCAGGTGCTCGATGAGAGCGGGCAAGCGGTCGCAGCCGGCAAGATCGGCAACATCGTCATCCGCCTGCCGTTACCACCGGGCACGCTGACCACCTTGTGGCAGAACGATGCGGGCTACCGCGAGAGCTATCTGGCCCGCTACCCGGGCTACTATCTCACCGGTGACGCCGGGTACATCGATGACGAAGGATACGTATGGATCATGTCCCGCATCGATGACGTCATCAACGTGGCGGGCCACCGCCTCTCGACGGGGGGCATGGAGGAGGTGCTCGCTGGGCACCCCGACGTCGCCGAATGCGCGGTGATCGGCGTCGCCGACCCGCTCAAGGGACAGCTGCCGCTGGGACTCGTGGTGCTGAAATCCGGGGTCGCGCGCCCGCAGGAGAAGGTGCTGCAGGAGCTGATCGAGCGGGTGCGGGAGCACATCGGCGCCGTGGCGGCGTTTCGCCACGTCGCCATCGTCCCCCGTCTGCCCAAGACCCGCTCGGGAAAGGTGCTGCGCGCCACCATGCGGGCGATCGCAGACTCACAGCCTTACAACACCCCGGCCACCATCGATGATCCGCTCACGCTCGAGGAGATCGCCGCAGCGCTGCGCGGACTCGGCTACGCAGTAGCCGCCGGCGCCGGCACCGCGCGGTAAAGCGCTCCCGCTGTGCTAGCCTCATGCCCTCCATGGGCATCCGGGGGCCACACATGCGTACACTCGCGCTGCTGCTGCTGGCGAGTGTCATCTGCCTGGCGTCCGGCTTTTACGCGGGCTCGGCGGCTTGCCGCAGAGCCGCCACGGCCAGCGCACCGGCCGCGTTGCGCCGCGCCACCGCGGCCATGGCGGTGGGCCGTCGCGATGAAGCGCTGCAGTACGCTTTCGCCGCGATCGATCGCGACCCGAAGCTCCCTGGCGCATACGAGGTGGCGGGCGATGTGGTCGGGGCCGGGAAACCTGCGGAGCTGGCACGGCATTTCTACCGCGCAGCCCTCGCCGCGCGCGCACCCGGCGCTGAGGCGCGCCTGCGCGCCAAGCTCGCAGCGCTCGGCAACGAGCCTTGACTCGGGAGCGGCAACGCACGAGCGCCGATGAACGAGCTCGCTCTGGTACTGAACGCCGGCTCCTCGAGCCTCAAGTTCGCCGTGTTCGATGCGGACGGCGCCGGGGACTGGCCGCTCGCGGCGCGCGGCACCATCGAGGCGATCGGCGCCGCGGCGAAGGTCAGCGTGCGCAACGGCTCCGGCGCGAGCCTGCCGGCGGGTGCCTTGCCCGGGACGCTGCGCGATGCGGGCGAGGCCCTGCAGTACGTGTTCGACTGGCTGAGCCGCAGCTTCACGGGCGCGCGGCTCATCGGCGTTGGCCATCGCGTGGTGCATGGCGGCCCGCGATTCGCAGGTCCGGCGCTGGTGACGCGCGAGGTGCTCGAGGAGCTGCGCGCACTGGTACCGTTCGCGCCCCTGCATCAGCCCTACAACCTCGCGGGCATCGAAGCCGTCGCGCAGCAGCGGCGCGATGTTCCGCAGGTTGCCTGCTTCGACACCAGCTTCCATCGCACCCTGCCCGCGGTGGCGAAGCTGCTGCCACTGCCGGCGGAGGTTTGCCGGGGCGGGTTGGAGCGCTACGGGTTCCACGGTCTCTCGTACGAATACATCGCCGGTGTGCTGCCGGAGGTGGCGCCGGACATCGCGCGCGGCCGCGTGATCGTCGCGCACCTCGGTAACGGCGCGAGCCTGTGCGCGCTGCGTGCCGGGGTCAGCATCGAGAACACCTTCAGCTTCACCGCGCTCGATGGGCTGTGCATGGGTACGCGCCCCGGCGCACTCGATCCGGGCGTCGTGCTGTATCTCTTCCAGACGCTGCGCATGAGCGCCGCCGATGTCGAGAAGCTCCTCTATGAGCGCTCGGGTCTCCTCGGGATCTCGGGGGTCAGTAACGACATGCGCGCGCTGCTCGCGAGCCGCGAGCCCTGCGCCGCACTCGCGCTCGAGTACTTCGTGTACCGCGTGACCCAGGCGCTCGGCGCGCTGACCGCGGTCCTCGGCGGGCTCGATGCGCTGGTGTTCACCGCCGGGATCGGTGAGAACTCGCCCGTGATCCGCCGGCGCATCTGCGAGCGCTGCGCGTGGCTCGGGATCGAGCTCGACGAGGGCGCCAACAGCGGCAACGCGGACCGCATCTCCGCGCGCGGGAGCCGCGTGTCGGTGTGGAAGATCCCGACGAACGAGGAGCTCATGATCGCGCGGCACACCGGGCGCCTGCTCCCGCGCGGCAGCGCGCCGGCGTAACCACAGCCGCCGCGTCAGGTCGCGGACTGCAGGGTTTGATCGAGCGCCGTGAGCAGGAGCTCCGCGTGCTGCGCCTCGAGAGTGAGCGGCGGGCGGATCTTGAGCACATCGCCGTCGCGACCGGTGGCACCGACCAGCACGCCGCGGCGGCACATGCCGTTCACGATGCGCCGCGTCTCGGCAGCGCCGCTCAGGCCACTCGCCGGGTTAGCGCCGAGCTGCACACCGAGGAACAGGCCGGCGCCGCGCACCTCGCGGATCACGCTATGGCGTTGCGCCAGCGCGCGCAGGCCGCGCTGCAGCTGCGCGCCGCTGTGGCGCGCGTTCTCGAGCAGTTGCTCCGCGCTGATGACCTCGAGCACCGCGAGCGCGGTCGCGCACGAGACACTGTTGCCGCCGTAGGTGTTGAAATAGCGCCGGCCCCTGGCGAACTGGGCAAACACCTCGCTGCGGCCGGCGACGGCCGCGACCGGGTGCCCGTTACCCATGGGTTTACCCATCGTCACGAGATCCGGAACGATCCCGTGGCGCTGGAATCCCCACATCGCTTCCCCGAGACGGCCAAACCCGGGCTGCACCTCATCCGCGATGAAGAGTCCGCCGGCGGCGTGCACGGCGTTTACCGCATCGGCGAGGAAGCCGCGCGGCTCGGCGCACACCCCGTCGCTGGAGAAGATGGTGTCGACCAGCATCCCCGCGAGACCCACGCCATCGGCCTGCATCCGGCCGATGCACTCGCGCACCCGTTCGCCGAAGCTCGCCGCGCGCTGCGGGCCGAGCGGCGCCGCCACCGTGTAGACGCCCGGCCCGAGCGGCCCGCCATCCTCCGGCGACATCCCGGCGATGGCATCCGTCACCCCGTGGTAGGCGAACTCGGTGATGATGAACCCGCGGCCGCCCGTCACACCCTTGGCGATGCGTACCGCCAGATCGTTCGCCTCGCTCCCGGTGCAGGTGAAGATGACCCTGCCGTCCGGCAGCGACAGCGTGGCCAGCAGCTGCTCGGCGAGTTGCAGCGGCTGCTCGGCGAGATAGCGCGTGTGGGTGTTGAGCGTGCGTGCCTGGTGCGTCAGTGCCGCGACCACCCGCGGGTGGCAGTGGCCCACGACCGGCACATTGTTATATGCATCGAGGTAGCGCCGGCCCGCCTGGTCGTACATCCACACGCCCGCGGCGCGCACCAGCTGCAGCGGCTGCTCATAGAAGAGCTGGTAGGTGGGCGCCAGCAGGCGTGCACGGCGCGCGAGCAGCGAGCCGGGGTCGGCAGATGAGGTCGTCACAGCTGGAATGCTCCGAGTGAAAGCTGCGCGGCGATCTGCAGCCGCTCGCGGATGAAATCCGCCGTCAGCGGCCGGTAATGCTCGCCGGCGGGGTTGCGCTGCAGGTGCCATTCATGCACCACCACGTTGGCCACCAGGCGCGCCGCCACGAGTGGGCCGAGGAGGGCGAGCTCGGCGGCCGAGAGCGGCACCAGCGCATGATACGCGCCGGCAACATCGCGCACCGCATCCGCGGCCGCGCCGCCGCCGGCGCTGCAATCTGCCGGAATGTTCTCGGCGGCGGCGACCGCGACATCGGCAACGATGGCGGTGTGGGTCAGGTCGCCGAAATCGATGATGCCCGAGAGCTCGCCCGCGTGTGTCAGGATGTTGCGCGGGTTGAGATCGTTGTGCACCACCTGTTGCGGCAGCGCGGCGAACTGCGAGTCGATGCGCGGCACGATGCGTGCGAGCACCGCGACCGCCGCGGCGCGCCACGGACAGGCGGGCAGCTCCGCCAGCAGCCCGGCGAGCGCGCCGGCATGGCGCACATCCCACACGATCACGCGGTGCGCGGCCGGGTGCCCGAAGGTGCGCAGGGCGCGCGTCAGACGCCCGCCGAGCTGCCCACACGCCTCGCGCAGGGCGCGCGTGGGGTTCGCGTCGGCGAGCGGCTCGCCCGGTAGATAGCTGAGGAGGCGCGCCGCGCGCTCGCGGCCGTGCGCGTCGGTGAAACGGCACCAGATTTCGCCGCCGCGCCCGGGTATCACGCGCGGACAGGGTAAGCCGGGATCCGCCCGTTGCAGGTGCAGCAGTGCGGCGGTGCTGAGCTCGGTGACGGCGACATCCTCGGCCGGGTGGGCAACTTTCAACACGTACTCTCCGCCTGCGGCAGCGGTGATGCGAAAGTTCTCATCGCGCTCACCGGTGAGGCGCCGCGCGCGCGCCTCGAGGCCGTAGCGCTCCTGCACGAGCGCCACCGCCTGCTCGAGCGGCAGCGCCTGCGGCGCCATCACCATGGTCGCCATGAATTCCTGCACGCTGCCGGGCATCGATCGGCCGTCCGGGTGGACTCCGCCAGTTGGGTACGTCAAGATAAACCCGCCCCGACATGAGCAGCAACGCAATCGCCCAGCCCATGCGCCGCCTGCGCGCCGGCATCGTCGGTGGCGGACGCGGAGCGTTCATCGGCTCCGTGCACCGTATCGCTGCCGAGCTCGACGGCGAGGCCCGCGTGGTCGCGGGTGCGATGTCTTCCGATCCGCGCATTGCCCGCGACAGCGGCGCCGACTGGCATCTGGAGCGCTCGTACGCCTCCTACGCGGAGATGGCAGCGAGTGAGGCCGCGGATGCAAACGGCATCGACTTCGTCATCATCGCCACCCCCAACGATCTGCATTTCCCGGTCGCGCGTGCCTTCCTCGAGGCGGACATCCACGTCATCTGCGACAAGCCGCTGGCGCTTACGGTCGCGGAGGGCGATGAGCTCATGCGCGTGGTCGAATCGGGCGCGGCACTCTTCGCCCTCACGCACGTCTACACCGGCTACCCGGCGGTCCGCCAGGCGCGCGCCATGGTGCGCGCCGGGCGGCTCGGGGAGCTGCGCCTGTGCACGGTCGAATACACACAGGACTGGCTGATGGAGCCGCTCGAGAGCCGCGGCAACAAGCAGGCGGCCTGGAGGACCGATCCGGCGCGCGCCGGGCTCGGCGGCTGCGTCGCAGACATCGGCACGCATGCGGCGAATCTCCTCGAGTACGTCAGCGGCCGGCCGATCGAGGCAGTGTGTGCGGATCTGAGCTCCTTCGTGAAGGGCAGGCGGCTCGATGACGATGCGCACATGCTGCTGCGACTTGCCGGCGGAGCGAAGGGCACGCTGCTGTGCTCGCAGATCGCCTGCGGAGAGGAGAACCGCCTGTCGCTGCGCCTCTACGGCTCCCAGGCGGGGCTCGAGTGGCACCAGGAAGAGCCCAACACGCTGCTCTTCAAGCCCGCCGGCCGTCCGTGGGAGCGGCTGCGCACCGGACACGCCTATCTCGAGGGCGCGGCGCGCGCCGCGACCCGCGTGCCACCCGGACACCCCGAGGGCTACCTCGAGGCGTTCGCCAATCTCTACCGCGACTTCATGCAGGACGTGCGCCGTGTTTCGCTCGGGCAGCCGCCGCTGCGTGACTATCCCGGCGTTCACGAGGGGTTGCGCGGGCTGCGCTTCGTGGCGCAGGCGGTGGCGAGCTCCCGCGCCGGATCCTCCTGGCAGAGCGTGTAGCCATGAGCGGTGCCACGCGGCTGCGGCTGTGCGTGATGATGTTCCTGGAGTTCTTCATCTGGGGTGGCTGGTTCGTCACGCTCGGCAGCTATCTCGCCGCGAACCTGCAGGCGAGCGGCGCGCAGACCGCGCTCGCGTACTCCACCCAGTCCTGGGGCGCCATCATCGCGCCTTTCGTCGTCGGACTGATTGCCGACCGCTATGTCAATGCGGAGCGTCTGCTCGGCGTGCTGCACCTCGCCGGGGGCCTGCTCATGTATGCCCTCTACGGCACGCAGAACTTCGCCGCCTTCTACCCGTGCGTGCTCGCGTACATGATCCTCTACATGCCGACGCTGGCGCTCGTGAATGCAATCGCCTTCCGGCAGATGGCCGAGCCGGCGCGCCATTTCTCCGGCCTGCGCGTGTGGGGCACGATCGGCTGGATCGTGGCCGGGCTCGTGATCAGCTACCTGTTCGGCTGGGACTCGCGCGCGGGCATCAGCCACGGGGCGCTGCGCAACACCTTCCTCATGTGCGCGCTGGCATCGCTCGCGCTCGGGCTCTACAGCTTCACCTTGCCGCGCACGCCGCCGCAACCGCGCGCCGGCACACCCCAGCCGCTCGCGCGGCTGCTGGGACTCGATGCGCTGCGGCTGCTGCGCTCGCGGAATTTCGCGATCTTCTTCGGCGCCTCGATCCTTATCTGCATACCGCTCGCGTTCTATTACCAGAACGCCAATCAGTTCCTCACCGAGATCCACGTCGCCAACGCCACCGGCAAGCAGACCATCGGGCAGATGTCCGAGGTGCTGTTCATGCTGCTCATTCCGCTGTTCCTGCGGACCTTCGGCATGAAGACCACGCTGCTCCTCGGCATGCTGGCCTGGGCCTGCCGCTACGTGCTGTTCGCCTGTGGCGATGCGCAGGGGCTCGCGTTCCTCCTGATCGTCGGCATCGCGCTGCACGGGGTGTGCTACGACTTCTTCTTCGTCTCCGGGCAGATCTACACCGACTCGCGGGCCGGCAGCGCGCACAAGGCGGCCGCGCAGGGGCTCATCACGCTCGCCACCTACGGGCTGGGCATGCTGATCGGTTTCTCGGCCGCGGGCTTCATCGACGATCGCTACGCCGCCGGCGGCCGGCACGACTGGCACGCCATCTGGCTGTATCCGGCAGCGTTCGCGGCGCTGGTGTTCGTGCTGTTCGCGCTGACATTCCGCAACGAGAAGGTCGCGTATGATGTCTCTGCGGCGCCATCCGGCGGCCGCGCCTGAGCGTTGAGGTCGGAGCAAGAGCACGGCATGGCGATGGCACAGGCGAGTCCGCAGGCTGCAGGTGCGGCGCTGGGCGCATTCACGCCCCGGCCGATGAAGCTCAGCATCCTCACCGCGGCCCTGCAGGAGCTCACGCCGCGTGCGCGGCGTGACGCGGATCCGGATCTCGCCATCGAGGAGTGGCTCGAGTTCGCGCGCGAGATCGGGGCGCCGAACATCGAGCTGTCCGCAGCACTGCATCCGAGCGAGAGCGACGTGCCCGCCGCGGCACTGCTCGACCCGGTCGCCAATACCCTCGATCTGCGCGCGCCCTTCAGCGCGGCGCGTGCGGCACGCGTGCGGCGCGCCATGGAGACGAGCCGGGTGGGGCTCTCGGACCTCGCGTACTTCGACAACATGCTGGCGGCGGACGAGTCGGCGCGCCGCAGGAAGCACGCCCTCATGCTGCGGGTGTTCGACGCCGCAGTGCTGCTCGGCACCGATGCGGTGACCGGCTTCGTCGGCCGCAACCCGCAAATCGGCATGGACGCGAACCTCGGCATGTTCGAGGAGGTGTTCGTGCCACTGCTGCGCGAGGCCAGGGCGCGCGGTCTCACCTTTCGTGTGGAGCAGTGCCCGATGCCGGGCTGGAATGCCACCGACAGCTGGCACAACAACATCGCCTATGCGCCCGGGCCGTGGATTGCGCTGCATCGCATCTGTGAGCGGCACGGGGTGGGAGACCAGTTCCGCATCCACTACGACCCCTCGCACGCCATCCTCATGGGGCAGGACAGTCGCTCGGTATTCCAATACCTCAGGGATACCGGCTACGACTTCCTCATCGGCGGATTTCACGTCAAGGGGCAGGTGATCGATGCGCGCGGCATCTCCGCCTGGGGCTACGGTGGCCAGACGATCGAGCGCGGCGACCGCGACGGCGACCGGCTGCGCACCGACCCGGCGGCACAGCAGAACGCCTGGAAGAAGCAGACGGTCTTCAGCGAGCACGAGCTGCCCGGCACCGCGCGCCACGATCCGCTCGCCTATCTGCAGAATCGCAGCGTCGACTGGCTCGACCACCAGCTGGCGGCACGCGAGCTGCTGCGCATCGAGCCGCAGCGGACCTTCCTGGTGGTGGAGCACGAGTATCCCAAGGCACGTATCCAGGACCGCTCGCGCCTCGCGCCCATCCTCAGCGCCTCGCTCGCGTTCACCCGCGCGATCGATGAGGCGGCCGCCGCCATGTACGCCCTGCAGCACGAGGTGCTGCCCGCCCAGGGCATCGCGGTGCAGGGCTTCGGTCGCGAGTCCTACCGGTCGTAAGCCATGCCGTTCGTGACGCCCGACCAACAGCAGGCCAGCTACGACGTGATCGTGGTGGGGTCCGGCGCCGCCGGTGGACAGTCGGCCTACACGCTGTGCCTGGACGGTGCGAAGGTGCTGATGCTGGAAGCCGGCCGCAAGTACGTCGCCGAGAGCGAGACTCCCATGTTCCAGACCCCGGACATGGCACCGCTCGTGGGCGTGGACACACCGGACAAGATGTTCGGCTTCTACGACGCGACGGTCGATGGTGGCTGGCAGGTACCGGGCGAGCCCTACGTGCGCGCGACCGAGGACCCGGCGGGAAGCTTCTGGTGGTGGCGCTGCCGCATGCTCGGCGGCCGTACCAGCCACTGGGGACGCATCGCCCTGCGCAACGGTCCGTATGACTTCAAGCCGCGCAGCCGCGATGGCCTCGGGTTCGACTGGCCGATCACTTACGAGGATCTGGCGCCGTACTACGACAAGGTGGAGTTGCTCGTCGGTGTGTACGGCAGCAACGAGGGGCTGGAGAACACGCCCAACTCCCCACCGGGATGCCTGCTGCCGCCACCCGCTCCGCTGCTGAGCGATCATCTGGTCCGGCAGCGCGCCGCCCGGCTCGGCATACCGCTCATCCCCGGGCACCGCGCGGTGCTCACCCGCGCGCTCGATCACCAGCGCAATCCCGCGCGGCTCCACCCCGGCAACCCGACGGCGCAGAAGCTGTGCGCCGAGGCCATGCGCAGCCGCGCACCGTGCCTGTGGGCCACCCCGTGCAATCGCGGCTG
>JAFAKO010000192.1 GCA_019235245.1 Gammaproteobacteria bacterium | reverse complement strand
GCTCGATTGGGCGACCACGACAAGCAGGTCTCCTGGCTCGCGGCTTTCGATCCCGGCGTCACCTTCCCGGATTTCCGATCCAGTGGTCTTTGACGCCCAACAGTCCGCTTACAGTTGCGGGGGCAGCCCGGGCTTTCAACCCGAGTTCCCGTTTTAATCCCCGTGAGGGGAACTCGTCGCGCGCCGGAAAGGTGCCTCAACGCAAGCGGTGAGTCAACCTTGACCGGGCGGGCTCGCGCCAGCGTCCTGCGGGTCGCTCCAACACTCGGCGACCACCGAGCGCAAATCGCAGCGCCGTGCCCAGTTCTGTTCCTCCAGCATGGGGCGCGGATAGAAGGCAGTGACGTGCCCGAGACAAAGGACGGCTATCGGGCGCGAGCCCTGCGGCAGCTTCAGTAGCTCGCGCAGCGCCTCCGGCTCGAACATCGACACCCAGCCCATGCCGATCCCTTCCGCTCGTGCGGCGAGCCACAGGTTCTGTATCGCGCAGGCCGCAGAGGCGAGATCCATCTCCGGGAGCGTGCGGCGTCCGAAGACGTGGGCTTCGCGCCCCGCCATGAGCGCCACGACCAGCAACTCGCCGCATTCGAGCACGCCTTCAACTTTCAACCGCATGAACTCCTGCTCGCGCTCGCCGAGTGCCCGTGCCGTGGAAACCCGCTCGGCCTCCACCAGCGAGTGAATCGAGCGGCGCAGGCTGGAGTCCCGTATCCGCAGGAAGCGCCACGGTTGCATGAAGCCGACGCTCGGGGCGAGGTGCGCGGCGCCGAGGAGTCGCGCCAGCAGGGCCTCATCGATCGGGTCGGGAAGGAAGTGCCGCATGTCGCGCCGCTCGGAGATGGCGCGATAAACGGCGTTGATCTCGACTTCGCTGAAGTCGCTCATGCAGCGATCATCGCATGGTTTCGCGCCCGATTTGACCCCCCGCAGGCAATGGCGGCACACTGCCCGCGCGTTCAGGTGAAACGGGAAGACCGGTAAGACTTCTGCGGGAGTCGAATCCGGCGCTGCCCCCGCAACGGTAGGTGAGTCGAGCCGAACCACGAGGCCACTGCGCGGAGACTGCGCGGGAAGGCGGTTCGGTGGCGTTGTACCACTCACGAGCCCGTAGACCGACCTGGGACGTGAAGGCACGGGTTGCGGCGGGCGACCACGGGCGGAATGCCGGCTCAGCGCCCCGTTTCGACCCATCTCCTCCACGCTCGTGCAGACATCGACCGGTGCACGGCTGGAGACTTCCATGACCTTCGACCCGATACCCCCGCTCGATGAGGCGACACGGCTCGCCGCTGCGCGTCGCGTCGACATCCTCACGAAGCCCCTCGGGGCCCTGGGGCGCCTCGAGCCGCTCGCGGTTCACCTGTGCGCTATTCAAGGCACGCTGAGCCCGAAGATCCACGATCCGGTGGCCATCGTTTTCGCGGGCGATCACGGGGTCGCGGACCGCGGTGTCAGCGCCTATCCGCGCGCGGTCACCGGTCAGATGGTGAAGAACTTCCTGGCCGGCGGGGCCGCGATCAGTGTGCTGGCGCGCCTCCAGGGAATGGAGCTCTGGATCGTGGACGCGGGTGTCGACGATGACTGCGGCACGCATGCACGCCTCATCAACGCCAAAGTACGGCGCGGCACGCGTGATTTCGGTTTCGAAGCCGCGATGTCCGCGGGCGAATGCCGGGATGCACTCGCGCGCGGCAAAGAGGTCATCGCGCGAGTGGCGGCCGAGGCCACGAACACCGTGGTGCTGGGCGAGATGGGCATCGGCAACACGGCTTCATCGGCGCTTCTCATGCACCGCCTCACCGGCCTGCCGCTCGCGGAGTGCGTCGGGCGTGGTACGGGCCTCGATGATGCCGGCGTGGAGAGGAAGCGCGCCACCCTGGAGGCCGCGTCGAAGCGAGTCGGCTCCATCGATACCCTGCAGCTTCTCCAGGAGTTCGGGGGCTACGAGATCGCGATGCTGGTGGGTGCAATGCTCGCGGCCGCCGCGCGCCGGATGCTCATCATGGTCGACGGTTTCACGGTAACCGTGGCGGCCGCCATCGGCGCGCGACTCGACCGACGGCTGCTCGATTATTGCGTCTTCGGTCACTGCTCGGCGGAGCGTGCGCACGCCGCGCTCCTCAAACGTCTCGAGGTGACGCCACTACTCGATCTCGGTATGCGCCTCGGCGAGGGAACGGGAGCCGCGGTGGCGCTCTCGGCGGTGCGCGCCGCGGCTGCGCTCTTCACCGAGATGGCGACCTTCGAGGGCGCGGGGGTCAGCGAGAAGGCGAGCTGATTCAATGAGCGCTCCCCGGCAGGTCACCTTGTTCGTGGTTGCGGCGCAGTTTCTGACACGGCTGCCGACGCCGCGCGTCGCGGACTTCGAGCCGCAGTGGCTGCCTCGTTCGCTGCGCTACTTCCCGCTGGTAGGGGGGGTGGTCGGACTCGCCAACGTCGCGGTCTGGTGGATCGCCATCCAGTGGCTGCCGGCGACGGTCGCCGTGGGCCTGATGCTTGCGGCGTCGCTGCTGCTGACCGGGGCGTTCCACGAGGATGGATTCGCCGATGCCTGCGATGGCTTCGGCGGAGGCACCACTGCGGCGCGGACGCTCGAGATCATGAAGGATTCGCGCATCGGCGCCTTCGGTGCGATGGGCATCTTCATGATGCTGGGACTCAAATGGGCGGCCATCGTCGATCTGCCGGCGTACTCGCTGCCGCTCCTCATCGTCGGCGCGCACGTGGTGAGTCGCTGGTGCGCGCTCGGGCTCGTCTGGCGGTTGCGTTACGCGCGTGCGGATGAGGGCGCGAAGTCGCTGCCCTTCGATGCCGGGCTGTCCGGCCCGGAATGGCTGCTAGCGGCTCTGCTCGGAGCTGTCCTGGTGGCAATCGTCGCGAGCATTACCGGCTTGAGCCGCCCCGAGGCTCGCGCGCTGGTCGCCGGCGTCGTCGCCGCCGCGATCCTCGCCGCCGGATGCGCGGCGTACTTCCGTGCGCGCATCGGCGGCTACACGGGCGATTGTCTCGGGGCGACCCAACAGCTCGCCGAGCTCGCCTTCCTCGTGGTGGCGCTCGCGGTGCTGCGCTCCCCGCCTCATGCGGCTTGAGTCCTGCGAATGATCATCTACCTCATCCGGCATGCGAGACCGCAGCGAGCCACGGGCATCTGCTATGGCCGTCGCGAGGTGGCCGTGGAGGCGCGCGAGACGCAGCACGCCGCGCAGGCACTGCGCCAGCAAATCCCTCAACAGACCCTCGAAAATGCGCCCATCTACAGCAGCCCG
>JAFAKO010000395.1 GCA_019235245.1 Gammaproteobacteria bacterium | reverse complement strand
CTGGAAAAGGGGGCGCGCAGGATACTGAAATGACCCCGCCGGCGCAATGCCGGAAAGCTGCGCCAACCTTATTAAACAGGTAGTTGGCGTGGGCGATCAGCCTCCGAGACGCTCCTCCACCTGCCGCCAGGCGAGCTCCGCGGTGGCGCGCGCCCTAGAGCCCGCCTCGCGCGCGTGGCGGCTCGCGGCGGTGCCTTCGAGCACGCGCTTCAGGATCCCCTGGCGGATGCAGGCGATGCGGAAGAGGTTGTACGCCATGCAGAATTCCCATACCCGCGGCTCGATGCCGGTGCGGCCGGTGCGCGCACAGTAGCGCGCCACGTAGTCCGCCTCGGTGGGTATTCCGAGCGGCGGGAGGTCGAGGCCCCGGAGCCCACCCGCCTCGCCCGCCGGGATGCGCCAGAGCATCACGTGGTAGGAGAAGTCCGCGAGCGGCGCGCCGAGCGTCGAGAGCTCCCAGTCGACGACCGCGAGCATGCGCGCAGACCCCGGGTCGAAGATCAGGTTGTCGAGGCGGTAGTCGCCGTGCACCAGGGCGGTCTCGTCCCCGGCGGGCAGGTTGGCGGGGAGCCACCGCAGGAGCTTCTCCATCGCCTCGATGCGCTCGGTCTCCGACGCGCGGTACTGCGAGCTCCAGCGCGCGATCTGCCGCGCGAAGTAGTTGCCGGGCTTGCCGTAGTCGCCGAGCCCCGCGGCACGGTAGTCGAAGCGGTGGAGCGCGACGATCACGCGGTTCATCTCGTCATAGAGCGCGGCCCGCTCCTGCGCCGTCATTCCAGGCAGCGTCGCATCCCAGAAATTGCGACCCGGCACGAACTCCATGAGGTAGAACACGGTGCCGATGACGCTCTCATCGACACACAGGCACAGCGGGCGTGCCACCGGCACTGCGCTCCCCTGCAGCGCGCTGATCACCCGAAACTCGCGATCGACAGCGTGGGCCGAGGGCAGCAGCGTCCCGGCGGGCTTGCGGCGCAGCACGTAGCGCACGCCATCGGCCGCGGTGAGGAGGAAGGTGGGATTGGACTGCCCGCCGCGGAACTGCTCGATGCGGGAGAGCCCGGCGAAGCCCGGAAGGTTGCGCTCCAGCCAGCGCGCCAGGCTCGCCTCATCGAGCCGCTGGCGCTCACTCACCGGCATCGTACCGGAGAACTCCGCCTCACTCATGCGGGCGCGCTGCCCTCGTACTTGCGCAGCTCGATGCGGCCGATCTGATTGCGGTGCACCTCATCCGGTCCATCGGCGAGCCGGATGGAGCGTGCATGCGCGTACGCGCGCGCGAGCTGGAAGTCCTCGGACAATCCCGCGGCGCCGTGCGCCTGGATGGCCCAGTCGAGCACCTGGCACGCGGTGTCGGCGGCCGCGATCTTGATCGCGGCGATCTCGGCGCGCGCCGCCTTGTTGCCGACCGTATCCATCAGCCACGCGGCCTTGTAGACCAGCAGCCGCGCCTGGTCGATGCGGATGCGCGACTCGGCGATGCGCTCGAGCGTCACCGACTGCTCGGCGATCGGCCGGCCGAAGGCGACCCGGCCCTGCACGCGGCGACACATCCGCTCGAGAGCCCGTTCCGCCACACCGATGAGGCGCATCGCGTGGTGAATCCTCCCAGGCCCCAGGCGCCCCTGCGCGATCTCGAAGCCGCGCCCCTCGCCCAGCAGCAGATTGGCGCGCGGCACGCGCACGTCGCGGAACTCGATCTCCATGTGACCGTGCGGGGCATCGTCGAAGCCGAATACCGGCAGGTGACGCAGCACGGTGATCCCGGGTGTCTCCCGCGGCACGAGGATCATGGACTGCTGCAGGTATTTCGGCGCCGCGGGATCGGTCTTGCCCATGAAGATGAAGAGCCGGCAGCGGGCACTGCCGGCGCCAGAAGTCCACCATTTGCGCCCATTAATAAGGTAGACCTCGCCGTCGCGCACGATGGAGCTCTCGATGTTGGTGGCGTCGCTGGAGGCGACCGCCGGCTCGGTCATGGCGAATGCCGAGCGGATGCGGCCATCGAGCAGCGGCTCGAGCCATTGTTTCTTTTGCTCCGGGGTGCCGTAGCGCTCGAGGGTCTCCATGTTGCCGGTATCGGGCGCGGAGCAGTTGAACACCTCGGCGGACCAGGGCACCCGCCCCATGAGCTCACACAGCGGGGCGTACTCGAGATTGCTGAGCCCGGCACCGTGGGGCGAGTCGGGCAGGAAGAGATTCCAGAGGCCGGCGGCGCGGGCCTTTTTCTTGAGATCTTCCAGGAGCGGCGGCTCCTCCCAGCGGTCACCGGCGCGGTGCTGCGCCTCGAAGCGCTCCTCGTTCGGGTAGATATGCTCGTCCATGAACGCGCCGAGGCGCTTCAGGCACTCGCTGGTCTTCGCGCTGTAGAGGAAATCCACTGCCCTCTCCCCGGTGCGGCGGGCGCCCGTGGCGCGGCCGCACG
>JAFAKO010000366.1 GCA_019235245.1 Gammaproteobacteria bacterium | reverse complement strand
CCTGCAGCTGCCACCGCGAGAGCATGCGGGTGTCGTCCCAGAACAGTCCGCTGTCGGGGGCCTCGATGTCGCCGAATGCGTCTGCCAGCAGGAAGACGTTGGCATCCTTGAGCGTGAATCGTGCCAGCGCGCGGTCATTGCCCGATTCGTCTGCCATAGCTGGCCCTTTCACCATGACGGCCGCCACCGACCGTGCGCGGTGCTGCCAGCAGCGTCTCGTAGACATCGAGATACGCTTCCGCCATGTGACGCGCGGTGAAGCGCCGCTCGAAGGCCGCACGCACTGCGCCGCGGTCGAGCTGCCCGACCTGCTCGATCGCCGCGAGCGCTTCGCGCTCGGAGCGCACGATGAAGCCGGTGCGGCCCGGCTCGATGACCTCGGGAACCGAGCCACCCTCCCAGGCAATGACCGGAGTACCGCAGGCCATGGCCTCGATCATGACGAGGCCGAAGGGCTCCGGCCAGCGGATGGGGAACAGCAACGCCAGCGCATTGGCAAGAAACTCCGGCTTGTGCTCCGCGCCGATCTCGCCGATGAACTCGATCAACGGGTCATCGAGCAGCGGCTCGATCACCGTCTCGAAATACACCCGGTCCGCCGCGTCCACCTTGGCCGCGATGCGCAGCGGAATGCCCGCGCGGCGCGCGACGCGGATCGCGACGTCGGGTCCTTTCTCCGGCGCAATGCGCCCGAGGAATGCCAGGTAGCGCCCGTCCGGGCGCTCGCTGCACCAGTAGCGCGCCGGAGATATGCCGTGATGAACCGTCTCCAGCCAGTTTGCATCGGGCAGCGGATTGCGCTGCTGGCGTGAGATCGATACCAGGCCATAGTGCGGCCAGCGCGCATAGGCACCCGGCAGATCCTTCAGATCGGTGCGCGAGTGCACGGTCGTCACGCTGCGGTGGGCGACGTGCTCGAACATCGGCAGGTGCAGCAGCTCCGTGTGGAAGTGCAGGACATCGAAGCGCTGACAGACCTCGCGCAGCTCGTGCAGCATGGCGAGATGCGCCGCGACGTCGGACTTGAGCGGCACGGCATCCAGCCGCAGGGACTGATCGCGCATGGGCACGAGTCGCGCTTCCGTGGTGGAATCGCCGGAAGCGAACAGTGTAACTTCATGACCGAGATCGACCAGTGCATCACACAGGTGGCCAACGACCATCTCGGTGCCGCCATAGAGCTTCGGCGGCACGGCCTCATAGAGCGGAGCGATCTGTGCGATCTTCATTCGAGCATCCTGCGGTATTGATATCCCTGCCTCTTTTTTACCGCGCAGCGAAGCGCTACGTAAGGTGCAGCCCACGCCCAGCGTTTGTGAGATTTTTCTGACCGCTCAGGACTGGGACACGCCCGCGCGCGCCGGCTCACCGCACACGAACAGCAGCGAGCTGTGTGCCCGTGCCAGCATCTCGGCCGCGAGCTCGCCGAGGAACAGCTCGTGCCCCGGCCGCGGACTCACTCCCATCACCAGCAGGTCGTGCGGGGCGCGCGCCAGCTCGCGCAGCACGGCCTGCCCGACGCCGCCGGAGTGACGGATGGCGCCACGGACCTCGACACCATAGTGCTCGCCCATATCCATGATCTCGCGCAACACCGCGTCCGCGTAGCCGCGTGGCACGAATACCTCCCCGAAACGCAGCGGCCATAGCGGCGCCCGTGCGCGTGCACCGACATGCAGCGCGGTGACCGAGCCACGCGATGCCTCTGCCAGCGCAATAGCGACTTCTGCGCCCTGGCGTGAGGTGCCCGTGCCGCTCACCGTGACCAGCACGCGCAGCGGACCCGCGCCCAAACGGCTCTGGTCGCCGCGCGCCACGGCGATGGCGAAGGCGCCGGGAAAGCTGCCCACCGTGCGGGTGATCTGCGGCGTGAATCCATCGCCGACCGCGGCCGGCTCGCAGCCGATCAGCAGCAGCCCGTAGCCCTTCTCGGCTTCGGCGGCGACGGCCGTCGGCGCGCTGTCGGCCGTGCCGCTGCGCACCGTGACGGCGAGCGGCGCGCCGGCGGCTGAGGCCGTGCGTGCGGTGCCGGTGGCGTCCGCGGCCTCGGCTGCGGCGGCCTGCACGAGCTCATCGGCCCGCGCCGCAGCGCGCGCCGCGTCGCTCCCGCCCGCTGCTGCCCGCAGCTGCAGGATGGTGGTCGGGGTGCGCCGCAGTGCCGCCAGCAACCCGGCGAGGTGCGAGGCGAAGCGCCCGCTCGGACTCGCATCGACCGCCACCAGCATGCGGTCGATGCGCGGCAGCAGACCGCGCGACTCGAGCTCCTCGCGCTCGAGTCGCGCGCGCTCCTCGGCGGTCATCGGCAGACGGGCAAAAGCGAAGCGCAGCATCGGTGGCATGACCAGCGTCGTCACCACCGCCATCGCCACGATCGCCGTGAACAGCTGCAGGTTGAGCGCGCCGAGCTGCAGTCCGAGGGAAGCGACGATCACCTCGGTCGAGCCGCGCGCGTTCATGCCGCAGCCGACCGCGAACGATTCGCGGGCGGTCAGCCCGCCGAAACGTCCGCCGAGGAAGGCCCCAGCGAATTTGCCGACGCTCGCCAGCGCGATGAGCGCGAGCGTGAGGCCGAGAAAGCGCCCGTGCCCGAGCGAGCTCACATCGATGCTCAGGCCGACGAGCGTGAAGAACACCGGCATGAACAGCCCGATGATCAAACCGCGCAGCTGGGCGCCGAGCTGTCGCGTGAGCATCGGCGACTGCCCGAGCAGCAGCCCGGCGACGAACGCACCGAGTACGTAGTGGACGCCGAGCGCGTTGGTGAGCAGTGCGAGCAACGCGGTGATAACCAGGATGGTGGTGATGTTGGCCATCTCGCTGGTCAGCGTGTCGTTCGACCAGCGCAGCAGGTTGAAAACCAGGCGGCGGCCGAAGGTCAGGCTGAGCACCAGGAACAGCGCGGCACCGAGCACACTGTGCAGCACGGCGGCGAGGTCGATGACACCGTGCAGGGCCAGTCCGAAGATCACCGAGATCACTATCCAGCCGATGGTGTCATCGAGGATCGAGGCGGCGAGAATCACCTGACCGACCGTGCGCCGCAGGAATCCCAAGTCGCGCACCACCAGCGCCACGATTTTCACGGAGGAGATCGATAACGCCGTACCGAGAAACAGCGTGGTGATCAGCCGCCGCTGCGGCTGCGGTAGCAGCGTATCGGGCAACAGCGCCCCGAGCAGCAGGCCGCACAGGAAGGGCACTATCACTCCGCTCAGGGAGACGCTGACCGCGGCGCGGCGCGCGTCGCGGAACACCGACAGATCGGTCTCCATGCCGGTGATGAGCAGCAACAGCAGTATGCCGAGCTGTGCCACGGCATCGAGCATGGCCTGCTGCGGTGGGATGGGCGGAAAGATCAGCTGCCACAGCCCGGGAGCGAGCGCACCGAGCACCGACGGGCCCAGCAGCACGCCGGCGAGGATCTGACCGATCACCGGCGGCTGACCGATGCGCTGCATGAGCTCACCCAACAGCCGCCCGCCGGCGAGCAACACCAGCAACTGGGCAATGAACACTGCGACTGACGCGCCATGCGCCATAAAAGCTCCATGCAGGTCACAGCGACGCTGACTGTATCATCGCAGCGCCCCGGTTGGTTTCCCCGCCGGCCACCGCATGTCAGTCGCGGCTGTCAGCTGGACGGCGCGCCCGCCCGACAACACCTGCAACTGCGCACCTACAGCCGCTGCAGAGCCTGCGAGTTAGGCTCATGCCCAAGGACGGCGGGACTACCGCTACGCACACCAACAGGACAAACAATGGCCACGCGCAGGTACGGCCGCGCCAGCGGCAACAAGGTTCGCCGGGCGATGCACGAGATGAAGCGCGGCAAGCTCAAGAGCGGCCGCTCCGGCCGCAGAGTCAAGAGCCGCAAGCAGGCCATCGCTATCGGACTGTCGGAGGCGCGGCGCGCCGGCGCCAAGGTGCCCGCGCGCAAGAAGAGTCATTAGGCGAACGGAGAGGCAGCATGCTGACGATTCTGCTGATCGTGCTGTTGTTGATACTGATCGGTGCCCTGCCCACCTGGCCCTACAGCGCAGGCTGGGGCTATTACCCGAGTGGCACCGTCGGCGTCCTCGTGGTCGTGCTGGTCGTGCTGCTGCTGATGGGACGCATCTGAGCGCGCAGCGGCGCCGCCCGGCGGTGCGGCTGCAAGGAGCGTGGCTTTGGCACCCGGCGATTTCCATGCATGCCTGAGGTGGCTGCGGCCACTGCTGCCGGCGTTGCTGCTGGTCGCCCCGAGCATGCCGGGGCACACGGTGTCCAACGCAACGCCCGGCGTGTCCGGCGCTCGTCCCGCCGCGGCCGCCACCCGATTCTCCGAGCTCACCGAAATTACCCCCGCCAACGTCGGCGGCCTGCTGCCCCTCGTGGCGCGCGCTGCGGCGGTGGCGCGCCAGGATCCGCAGCTCGAGGTAGCGACCGCCTCGAATGTATCCACACGTCCGCGCGTCGATGAGTGGACAGACACTCTGGAGCTCATGCGTCTGGAGCACCCGCAGGCACGCGCGCTGCCCGCCCGCCAGGTTGTCAGCTATCTGCTCGGCGCTGCGGCGACGGTGGGTGCGCCCAGCGAGCTGCGTGCCTGGGATCCCATCGACCGCCATGTGCTGTGGAGCGTGCGCGAGGCACCGCCGATCTCCTCGGGCACACTCGTGACCGCCGGCGGCCTGGTCTTCTACGGCACCGATGACGGATGGTTCAAGGCGCTCGATGCGCGCACCGGCCGCGTTCTGTGGACGCACCGCGCGCCCGGCCGGCGCCTGGATGAGCCGCTGAGCTACCGCGGCGCCGATGGACATCAGTACATCGCCGTGCGTGCTGAGGCGCGCACGGCGCAGGGCACGGGCGAGACGCTGCTCTTTGCGCTCGCCCACTAGCGGCGGCTGCGCAGCGAGCATGGCCCGGGACATTCCTTCGCGCGCGAGTGGCAGCGGACGCATCAACGTCGTGATCGACACCCCGGCCGGCAGCCGCACCAAGTTCAAGTACGACGAGCAACTCGACTGTCTGCGGGTGTCGCGCATACTGCCACGCGGCAGCGCCTTTCCCTACCCGTTCGGCTGGATCCCGGGGACGAGAGCCGAGGATGGCGATGCGCTCGATGTACTCGTGCTGCAGCTGCCGGCCAGCTTCCCGGGATGCCTGGTGACGGTGCGGCTGATCGGCGTGCTGCACGCCGATCAGCGTGAGGGCGGCGAGACCATCGGTAACGATCGCCTGCTGGGCGTCGTCGACACTCCGGTCAATCCCGCCGCACTGGCCGATCTGAGCGATCTCCAGGAAGGTGAGCTGCGGGCCATCGAGCACTTCTTCCGGTCCTACAACGCTTTCCAGGGACGGGAGTTCAACATTCGCGGCCGTGGCGGCGCGGACGATGCCATGCGCACTTTCGAGCGGGGGCTGCAGGCACACGCCACGCGCTCCGCGCGACATTCTCCTTGACCGACCGCGTGGCGCTCACCGGCAACACGAGCGGCGCCCGCGGCATGCGCCAGGTTCTGCGGTGCCAGCTCGAGACCGCACTTGCGGAGATGCCGGGCCGGGGAGCGAGCGATAAGGAGATCCACGAGGCGCGCAAGCGACTGAAAGCGGCACGGGCAACGCTGCGACTGCTGCGACCGCTGCTGAGTGAGGCCGGGTATCGGCATGAGAACCGCGCGCTGCGCGATGCGGCGCGCTCGTTGAGTGCAGCGCGGGATGCCACGGTGCTGGTGAGCACCCTCGGCGAGCTCGCGCAGCAAGCGAAAGGTGCGCGCGAGCGCCTCGGCCTCGCCGCGCTCGCAAGCCGTCTGCGGCGCGATGCGAGCCGTACCCGCAACGAGCTCGCGCGCGGGGGCCTGCGCAAATCCGCCGGCGCGGTGCGCACTGCGCTCGGGGCGCTCGACAACTGGCGCGCCCCGGCCAGCGGCTGGAAGCCGGTGCGCAAGGCGCTGCGCACAACCTACCGCCAGGGCCGCCGCTGCGCGCGAGCCAGCGCACGCCGCGACGATGGTGCGACCCTGCACGAGTGGCGCAAGCGCGCCAAGTACCTCCGCAGCCAGCTGGAAGTCATTGCGCCCGTGCAGCATGCAACGATCGCAGCGCTGTCCCGCAAACTGCACGAGCTCTCCGACCATCTCGGAGATGAGCACGACCTGGCGGTGCTGAGCGATCTGGCTCAGCGCCACGGCAGGGAGATCGGCCGCGGCGCAGGTGGCGCGCTGCAAAAGGTCATCGCCAGCAAGCGCCGCAAGCTCCGCGAGCGGGCGCTCGAGGTGGGCCTGCCGCTGTACGCCGAGAAGCCGCGGCACTTCGCGGCGCGATTGCGGCGCTACTTCCAGGAATGGCCATGACGAACCTCAGGGAAGCCCGGTACCAGTGTAGTCCCTCTCCTACGGGGCCTGCCCGCCCCAACTGACATTGCCGCGCGCGCGCTCGCGTTAATGTGCGCGCGCCATCGTCACTCTTGCCCACGACGACGGCGCCGCCGGCCCTGGGGGGAATCGAGGATGACCGACAACCGGTTCGTGCCCGCCGCACGTATCCCGGCGCTCTGCGCCGGCGAGCCGGTCGTTTGGCGTTCGGCCCGTCGCGGATGTGCGCTTGAGCTCCCGCCGACACTCCAGCTACGCCCGCCCACTCACGGAGTCTCCGCCGATGCAATCACCTGAAGCTGCGCGCCAGGCCCGCTCTGCCAACGGACGCGAGCCGCGCGCGGACGCTACACTCGACCAGCGTAAGCTGCTGCGCGCGCTGCAGGCGGTCCGCGACGGCGATTTCTCCGTACGCCTGCCGAGCGATCAAACCGGGCTCGCCGGCAAGATCGCCGATACCTTCAACGAGATCGTCACCTCCAACGAGCGTCTGGCGCACGAGCTCGAGCGCGCCGGGCAGATCGTCGGCAAGGACGGACAGACCCGCCACCGCATGGCGATCGATCGGCGCTCCGGGGCCTGGGGCGCGATGGAGCGCTCGGTGAACACGCTCATCGACGATCTGCTGTGGCCCACCACCCAGGTGACACGCACCATCTCAGCGGTTGCCAAGGGCGACCTGCAGCAGACCATGAGCCTGCAGGTGGACGGTCGTCCGCTGAAGGGCGAGTTCCTGCGCTCGGCTACGGTCGTGAATGCGGTCATCGAGCAGATGAGCGCCTTCACCTCCGAGGTCACCCGCGTGGCGCGCGAGGTCGGCACCGAGGGCAAGCTCGGCGGCCAGGCGGCGGTGCCCGGCGTTGCCGGCACCTGGAAGGACCTCACCGACAGCGTCAACTCGATGGCGAGCAACCTGACGGCTCAGGTCCGCAACATCTCCGAGGTCACCATCGCCGTCGCCAACGGCGACCTGTCGCGCAAGATCACCGTCGATGTGCGCGGCGAGATCCTGCAGCTGAAGGAAGCGATCAACCGCATGGTCGACCAGCTGCGCTCGTTCGCCTCCGAAGTGACCCGCGTGGCGCGCGAGGTCGGCACCGAGGGCAAGCTCGGCGGCCAGGCGATCGTCTCGGGGGTGGCCGGCACCTGGAAGGATCTCACCGACTCGGTGAACGCCATGGCGACCAACCTCACCGGCCAGGTGCGCAACATCGCCGAGGTGACCACCGCCGTCGCGCGCGGCGACCTGTCCCGCAAGATCACCGTCGACGTCAAGGGCGAAATTCTCGAGCTCAAGAACACCATCAACACGATGGTCGATCAGCTCAACGGCTTCGCGGCGGAGGTGACCCGCGTGGCGCGCGAGGTCGGCACCGAGGGCAAGCTCGGCGGCCAGGCGCTGGTGCCCGGGGTCGCCGGTACCTGGAAGGACCTCACCGACAGCGTCAACTCCATGGCCGGCAACCTCACCGGCCAGGTGCGCAACATCGCCGAAGTCTCGACCGCCATCGCAAGCGGCGACCTGTCCCGCAAGATCACTG
>JAFAKO010000260.1 GCA_019235245.1 Gammaproteobacteria bacterium | reverse complement strand
GACGTGTGGTTGAAGCTGGTCAAACGGGCCGGCGTTCGGCAGCTCGACCTGTACAGCCTACGCCATACCTTCGCGAGCCTGGGTCGGGTGTCCGGCGAGTCTGCGTTCAACGTCGCCAGGGCAATGGGGCATTCCCGGTCACAGCTCGTGGACATCGCTTACGCCCACTCACTCCACTCAGGGATGGCGAGCGTGGCGGAACGTGTCACCGCTCGCGTGTTCGGTGAGCAGCCGAAGCTGCGTGTTATCGAGGGCGGCCAGCCGCCCGTTGCTAGTCCGTTGCAAGAACAGCCCGCCCCCGCAACGGGGACGAAGGCAAGTGCTTGATCGTGTTGGTTCGAGTTGGCGCCCCCGGCCGGAGTTGAACCGACGACCTACCGCTTAGGAGGCGGTCGCTCTATCCACTGAGCTACGGGGGCCCGCGGTCAGTGTACCGGCGCGGACGGCGCGGCCACCATCCCCATGCGCCCCGCGCAGGCGTACACTCGAGGCCGCCACATCCGCGCGTCGCCGCTTTGCGGCGAGGAGGACGTCCATGACCACCTCCGTTAGCATCGGCAGGGTCGAGGCTCTGCATGTCGAAATCCGCCGTGTCCCGGCCAGTCGGCCGCTCGAATGGCTGCGTCGTGGTTGGGACGATGTGAAGCGGATCGGTTGGCCGGGTCTCGCCCACGGCGCGCTCATTGCCGTCCTCGGTGGGGTGCTGCTTGCACTCGGCAGCACGCACATGTACCTCACGGCGGCGGCCGTGACCGGGTATCTGCTGGTCGGGCCCCTCATGACGACCGGGTTGTGCGAGCTGGCGCGGCGGCGTGAGGCGCGCGAGCCCCTTGGCTTCGACGAATCCCTGCAAGCCCTCCCCCGCAATCCCGACGGGCTGCTGCACTTCGGTGCCATCCTCGGGCTGATCGCCCTGCTGTGGTTCGTTCTTTCGGCAGTTTTGCTCGAGTCGATGTTGAGCAGCTCCGTCCCGAGCCTGGCAGTGGCCCTGTGGGGCGGAGCGGACGTGCTCACTGCCGGCCAGATGTTGGGCTATGTCCTCTGCGGCGGTGTGCTCGCAGCCATCGTTTTTAGTGTGTCGGTGGTTTCCGTACCGCTCATCATCGCCCGGCACGCCCGCGCGTCTGAAGCCGTGCGTGCGAGCCTCCGCGTGACCGCTGCCAATTCCCCGGCGATGGTCGTTTGGGCAGGGCTCATCGTTGCCGTGACGGCGTTCGGCTTCGTTACTCTGCTTGCGGGCATGGTGATCGTGGCGCCGTTGCTCGGCTACGCGACCTGGCATGCCTACCGTGACCTGATCGCCTGAGGAGGCGATCAGGGCTGCCCCTGCCCTCCTCCCGCACCGTAGATATTGCCGGTCGCGAAGCTCGCATCGTCGGCGGCGAGCTGTACGTAGATCGATGCGAGCTCGGCGGGTTGCCCGGGCCGCCCGAAGACCGAGGTACTGCCGAAGTTCTCGTATTTCGTCTCCGGCGCGCCGCCGCTGATCTGCAGCGGTGTCCAGATCGGTCCGGGCGCCACGCCGTTCACGCGTATGCCCCGCGGACCGAGCTGCTTTGCGAGCGACTTCACGTAATTCATCGTCGCGGCCTTGGTTTGCGCATAGTCATAGAGATCGGCGGACGGGTCGTACGCCTGCTCGGAAGTGGTGCCAATGATGGTGGCGCCCGGCTTGAGGTGCGGTAACGCGGCCTTGATGATCCAGAAGGGCGCATAGATGTTGGTCTTCATGGTCGCGTCGAAATCCTCGGTCGAGAGGTCCGCGATCGAGGGTTTGGATTGCTGACGTCCGGCGTTGCACACGACGATATCCAGGCCACCGAGTTTCTGGACGGCTTCGTTCACCAATCTCTGGCAGAACGCCTCCTCGCGCAGATCGCCCGGTATCGCCACGCCGACGCGGCCCGCATCCTTGATCAGCTGGATGACTTCGCGGGCGTCGGGCTCCTCCGCAGGCAGGTAATTGATCGCGACGTCGGCGCCTTCGCGGGCGTACGCAATCGCCGCGGCTCGGCCCATGCCGGAGTCACCACCGGTGATGAGTGCCTTGCGTCCCGCGAGACGGCCCGAGCCCTTGTAGCTCGTCTCGCCGTGATCGGGCTTCGGATCCATGCGGCTGGCGAGGCCGGGCCACGCCTGCGTCTGCTTTCTGAAAGGGGGTTCGGGGTACTTGGACCGCGGATTCTGCAGCGTCGGCTCCTGCGGCTGCCCGCCGCCACTCTGGCTCATCTGGCTCGCACCCGAAGAAGCCGCTCCCTGTGCTCGTCCTGCTGCACTCATGGCCATACCCATCCCCATCATCGCCACGGCCTGCCGGCGCGAGACGACTGATGTGTCACGTTCACCCATACGTTTATCTCTCCAGTTGCAACCCGCCCAACAATCCGTTCCAAGGAGCCGCTCAGCGGGTCGCCGGCTCCGTGTCACCCTGGGCAAAACGCCCGCTGGCATCGGAGAACACGATGTCCACGCGCCGGTTCTGCTGCCGTCCCGCGTCCGTGTCGTTGCTTGCTACCGGATAAGCCTTGCCGCGCCCGATGGTGCGGATGGCATCGGCAGAGACACCGCGCGTCGTGAGCGCGTTCGCTACCGACTGAGCGCGGCGTTCCGACAGCGCATCGTTGTACTCATCCGAGCCACGACTGTCCGTGTTGCCCTCTACGAGTATCCGGGTCTCGGGATGGGAGCGCAGATAGGTGGCCAGACGGTCGAGAGACAGGTCGGCACCGGGTTTCAAAGCCGCCGAGCCGGTATCGAACAGCACATCCGCGCCCAGTGTGAGCACCATCCCTCGGTCGGTTTGTCTCGCCTTCAGCGCCGCGAGCTCTTCCTGGGTCTGAGCGAGCTGCTCCCTGGCGGAGCGGGCCTCGCGCGCCTGGACCTCCGCTTCGTGCGCGCGGCTGCTCAGGAGAATCTGGTTGCGCTCGTCCTGGGCGCGCGCCAGGTCCTCACGTGCGGATGCCGCCCGCACACGCGCTTCCCCCGCCTCGGCATGGCGCTCCGCGAGATAAGCAGAATGATCGACGCTCGCCAAGGGCTCCCCGTGCTCGAGCGCAGCTTCCGCTTCCTGCAAACGCCCCTGCGCCGCACGCAGGTCATCTGCAGCGGCCTGCTGTGCGAGGGGCTCCTGCGAGAGCGCCTGCACCTGCGCGCGCGCCTCATCGAGCTGGTCACTGTGCCGGGGCGTGCTCACGCAGCCGGCGGCCGTGACTGCGATGAGACCAACTGCAACGATGTTCC
The DNA here is from genome assembly GCA_019235245.1 of Gammaproteobacteria bacterium. Taxonomy (GTDB): domain Bacteria; phylum Pseudomonadota; class Gammaproteobacteria; order Steroidobacterales; family Steroidobacteraceae; genus 13-2-20CM-66-19. Next base: position 4,300 of record JAFAKO010000260.1, on the reverse strand, counting down.
TCATAAATGACTTCCTCTCGGCTCACTGCGGCCGTGGCTGCGGCTCGGGCGGGGAGGCCTCGGGTGGGGGCGGCGCGGCCGGGCCGGGCGACGCGGGCGGATAACTCTGGAGATCGGAGCGCGGCGGCGGCGCCCCGGAAGCAGCGGCACGCTCGCTCTCCTGCTGGAGCGCACGGTTGCTCTGCTTGACCTCGTTCGCCGCCTGGAGAGCCTCGCCGGCCGAAGCACGCGCCGCGGCGACGTCCGCGTCCGCGGCCGCCGACTCGGCATAGCGGCGGGCGACCCCGAAGTCGCCCTTGTTGTTTGCCAGCTCCGCCGCGCTCAGCTCATCGCGTGCGCGCTGCAGGTCGGCCGCAGCATAGCGCTGAGCCTGCGCCTTGTCGGCCTGCTCGATGACTGTGCGTGCCCGGGCAAGCTGCTCGGTCGGTTGCGGTCCCTGAGTCGCACATCCGCCGAGGAGCGCGCATACCGCGGCTGACGTGGGAAGCATTGTGACGCGCCGCATGAGATTCCCCTGTCTGCAATGGAGAATGCACCGTAGCGCGGCGCACTGCGCAAGTGAGTCGGCTGGCACCGACTGTTGGTAGAGGACCCGCTTATGCGCGCGTAGGAGGCTTCCGAAGCCCGCAGGCGGATCGAGCTCTTAATCAGCCCGGGCACCGGTTACTGAAGTGGGCTCTCGTCTCCGTAGAACTCGCGGATCGCGCGGACGAACTCGCGCCAGTGACGATCCTTGGCGGCGCGCTTGGTCGCCTTCGGGTACCGCCTCTCGAACCACGCCCAGACACTCTCATCGTCGCCATGCGCGAGACGCTCGGCGAGATCGTGCGCCTCTTCGTCGAGCCCGGCAAAGAATGCGCGAATGGCCTGTTGGTTGGCGTCGGTCACCCGATCACGATGGCCCGCCATCTGCCAACAAGCAAGCGTAGCCGTGATACCCGATGCACTGGCCGCGCGGGCCCCGAAGGTCGCGCTCACGGCCGCGCCGCAGCTGCTCAGCGAGGCGAGTGGCTGCTCATTAAAACCAATGGCGCCATCGAAGGTCTCACTTGCATGACCACCTTGCTCGACAAGACACTCAAGCGCGAAGTGCGCATCCGCGACCGCTCCTACATCGTGACCCTCACACCGTTGACACTCAAGCTGACGCCGAAGGGCAAACGCAAGGGTTTGGAGCTCGACTGGGAGTCACTGGTGAGTGGCGAAGCGGCGCTCGCCGCGGCCCTCAGCGCTTCGGTGGGCAGGTTCACGGCGCACGTGGAGCGGACCAAGCAGCCTGGTCCGGGCGGCTCGACGCTCCGCTGATGCTGAGATGGAACCGCTACTGCCAGGAGCTGAAGCAAACCTTCCACGACTGGCTGGACCACGAGGGCCCGCGACTGGCCGCGTCACTGTCGCTTTACAGTCTGCTGTCGCTCGCTCCGTTGATCATACTGTCCATCGGCATGACCTCCCTGGCCTTCGGGCGTACTGCGGCACAGAACGCGGTCATTCATGAAGTGCGCAGCGTGATGGGGCTCGATGGCGCCCGTACCATCGAGACGATCATCGAGCACGGCGACACCTCCCACGCTGGCGTCGCATCGGCTATCGGCATCGCCGTTCTCCTGTTCGGCGCCTCGGGTGTATTCGGCGAGCTGCAGTCGGGACTCAACAAGATATGGGAGGCGCAGGCGCCCGCGGGATCAGGGTTGTGGGCGCTGGTGAAGTCCAGACTGGTTTCCTTCGCGCTGGTGCTCGGCTTCGGTTTTCTCCTGGTTGTATCGCTGCTGTTCAGCGCGGCGCTGGCGGCCTTCGGCCGCTATCTGAGCGACCATCTGTCGCTGCCGCACGCGGTTTTGGCGGCGCTCGATGCGATCATCTCATTTGGCGGAGTCTTTCTGCTGATAGGCGCCATTCACCGCTACGTACCCGATGTCAGGGTGCGCTGGAGAGACGTGTGGCAGGGTGCTCTTGCCACCGCGGTGCTCTTCACGGTCGGCAAGTTGCTGCTAGCGCTGTACCTCGGAAAGGCTGCGGTCGGTTCCGCCTACGGCGCCGCCGGCTCGCTCGTCGTGGTGGTCCTGTGGGTGTACTACTTCGCGATGATCTTCTATTTCGGCGCGGAGTTCACCCGCGTCCGGGCTGCGCGGCAAACCCAGCGCGCAGCACTGCCCTGGCGCAACGTAGCCCTGCTGGAGCAGCGACGATGAAACATGCCCGGTTGCGCTTTGGCAGGGGATTCCGCGTTGCGTTCAGCAACCGGCGCGCTCAGATGGCGGAGATGGTGATCGAGCCCGGCGGCAGTGAGGGCGACCGCCAGAACCGGCACCGCGGTGCCGATCAGTGGCTCTACGTTGTGAGCGGCACCGGCATGGCGTTGGTGAACGAGCGGCGCATTCGCCTGCGAGCGGGCGTGTTGTTACTCATCGAGCGTCGCGACCGGCACCAGATTACCAACACCGGTCGCGGCTTGCTGCGCACGCTCAATTGTTACACGCCTCCCGCGTACAGCGGCTCAGGCGAGGAGTTGCCGGCTGCCCGCCGGAGTTGAGGTAATCAGGCAGCGTCGGTGCGGCTCACCAGGCGCTTGAGGGCCTCGCGCAGCGGTCGCTCGCTGTCGCAGTAGTCCTGCCAGGCTTTCGATCTGGCGAGCAATGCCGGCACGCTGCGCAGTGTGTAGCGCTGCGGATCGAACCCCTTCTTCAGCTGAGTCCAGCTGAGCGGCATCGATACCGGAGCGCCGGGCCGCGCCCGGGGCGATAGCGGTGCCACCGCCGTGGCCATCCGGTCGTTGCGCAGATAGTCGAGGAATATGCGCCCGGTGCGCGCCTTCTTTGCCATGGTCACGAGATACCTCTGCGGGCTGTCGGCAGCCATCTGTACGCAGATCGCGCGGGCGATGTCCTTGGCCTCGGGCCAGCCTATTCTGTCGGCGCGGGAGATCGCGAAAGGCGTCACCACGTGCAGACCTTTACCTCCGGTCGTTTTGCAGAACGCGACGAGCCCAAGCTTCTCCAGCCGTTCGCGCAGCTCGATCGCAGCCGCGACGACAGCATCGAATGCCACGTCAGGCGCCGGATCGAGATCGAAAACGAGACGTCCGGGTACTTCCGGATCGCCAGGCGTGCAGTTCCACGGGTGCAGTTCCAGCGCCGCGACCTGGGCCAGAGCGGCCAGACCTTCGATGCGATCGACCTGGAGATACGGCTTGGAGTCGCCCGCGACCTTCACCAGTTTTATGAGACTCGAGCTGCCAGGCATGGCATGGCGCTGGAAGAACCGCTGTCCGTCGATGCCGTCCGGAGCACGGATGATGGAGCAGGGTCGGCCACGGATGTGCCCGATCATCCACTCGCCCACTGTCTCGAAGTAGCGCGCGAGGTCGAGCTTGGTGATGGCTTCGCCGCCGTTCGCGGTGGCTGGCCAGAGTGGCTTTCCGGGGTTTGAGACGCTGACCCCCATCACCAGCGGTGACTCGGAGGATCTCGCGTTGCGCCTCAATGGCTGCGCGCGCGGCTTGCGCGGAGCACGAACACCGCTGGCTTTGGTCGTCTCGTCTCCCTCGCGATTTGAGCTCCACACCGCATCCGCGCGGTACTTGCCGCGTTTCAGCATGAACGGGCGCGGCCGGCGGCCGCTGCCGGCGGTGATCTCGGCCATGGTGCGACCTGAGGCTACCGAACGATCCTCGTTCGGCGCGCCATCTCCCTCGGCGGCGCGCTCGAAAGCGTCGTGATGTTTTATGAGGAGCCAGTTCTGGCGGCGCCCCCCCGAGCGGTCGTTGCGCATGCGCACCAGTATCCAGCCGCCATGGAGCCGCTCACCTTCGAGCTCGAAGCGCAGACGGCCGCTCTTCAGCATCTCTGCGGCGGAGCGCGAGCCTTCCGGTCGCCAATAGCCCCGGTCCCAGAGCTGGACCGTGCCGCCTCCGTACTGCCCCTGCGGGATCGTGCCCTCGAAGTCACCGTAATCGAGGGGATGATCCTCCACTTCGACGGCGAGGCGTTTCACGCGCGGATCGAGCGATGGTCCGCGGGTGACTGCCCAGGACTTGAATACCCCATCGAGCTCGAGGCGCAGATCATAGTGGAGGCGCCGGGCGGCATGCTTCTGGATCACAAATCGCAGACCCCCGGCGCGCGCGACCCGCCGCCGCCCGCTTGGCTCGCGCGTCTTGGTGAAATCCCGCTTCGAGCGATACACCGCCAGCTTGCGCGTCGCCACGCTCATCGCCTCGCAAGGTTGGCCAATGGCCAATGCCAGCGGACATTGTATTGCAATCCAACTGCGATGGATGCCGCGAGCTTGATCACGGGCG
>JAFAKO010000361.1 GCA_019235245.1 Gammaproteobacteria bacterium | reverse complement strand
ACGACCGCGGACATCGAGGCGATGCGCACCCAGCTCGCCCGCCCGCAGCTGCCGGCGGACGATCGGGCGCAACTGCATTTCGCGCTCGGCAAGGCGCTCGAGGACGAGGCGAGGTACGAGGAGTCCTTCGGGCACTACGCTGAAGCGAATCACCTGCGCCGCCTGAGCTCCCACTACGATCCCGACCGCACCACCGGGCGCCTCGAGCGCTCGCGCGAGATCCTGACGCGCGAGTTCTTCGCGGCACGCCGTGGCTACGGCACCGACGCCCCCGACCCGATATTCATCGTCGGCATGCCGCGGGCGGGTTCGACGCTGCTCGAGCAGATCCTGGCGAGCCACTCGGCGGTCGAGGGCACCATGGAGCTGCCGAACATCATGTCGCTCGTGGGCCAGCTGGCCGCCGAGCGGGGCGGGCGCTACGGGGCCTCACCGTATCCGGCACTCCTCGCGGACCTAGACGCCGCGGAGTGTCGTGCGCTCGGCGAGCGCTACCTCGCGGAGACGCGTGTTCAGCGCCGGACGCGGCGGGCGTTCTTCATCGACAAAATGCCCAACAACTTCGCGCACCTCGGACTCATCCAGCTGATCCTGCCGAACGCGCGGATTATCGACGCGCGCCGCCACCCCCTTGCCTGCTGCTTCTCCGTCTTCAAGCAGAATTTCGCGCGCGGGCAGCAGTTCGCCTATGACCTCGGCGACCTCGGCCGCTACTATCGCGACTACGTGGCCCTGATGTCGCATTTTGACAACGCACTTCCCGGGCGCGTGCACCGGGTCTTCTACGAGAGGCTGATCGAGGATACGGAGGGGCAGGTCAGGCGACTGCTGGAATACTGCGGGCTGCCGTTCGAGGCGAGCTGTCTGCGCTTCTACGAGAACGAGCGCGCGGTGCGCACGCCGAGCTCGGAACAGGTTCGGAAGCCCATTTTCCGCGACGCGCTCGATCATTGGCGGCACTTCGAGCCCTGGCTCGAACCGCTCAAGTCGGCAGTCGGAGCCGTGCTCGCGACGTACCCGGAGGTGCCACAGTTCTGAAATCTCCCGCGACCGGTTACACTCGCGCAGCAACATTGACACTTGTTGCGTTCGAGCAACTACACTTGGGGGGAGACCGATGACACGTAGCCGATCGCGAAAGCTGAGAAGGACTCAATCGAAGTCGACTGCAATGCGCGCGGTGCGCATGGTGCCGATCGCCTCGGCGATTGCCGCGGCGATCCACCCGGCTTACGCGCAGGAGCAGAGCGCGAGCGGCGGTCTGCAGGAAGTGGTGGTGACCGCGACCAAGCGCTCCGAGAGCCTCCAGGATGTCCCCCTCAGTATCACCGCGATCGGCACCGAGCAGCTCCAGAACCTCAACATCCACAGCCAGGACGACTACGTCAAGTTCCTCCCGAGCGTCACCATCGAGAAGAGCGGTTCCGGCGGCGGTGCCAACGGTCCGGGCTTCGGTCAGGTGACCATGCGCGGCGTCACGGCAGACGCCGGCCAGAATCACTCGGCCTCCACGCCGACCGTCGGCACGTACCTCGACGAGCAGCCGATCACGACCATCCAGGGTGCGATGGACGTGCATCTCTACGACATCGAGCGTGTCGAGGCGCTCGCCGGGCCGCAAGGCACGCTGTACGGGGCGAGCTCGGAGGCGGGCACGCTGCGCATCATCACCAACAAGCCCGATCCGAGTGCCTTCAAGGCCGAGTACCAGGTGGAAGGCAACTACGTCGACCACGGTCAGCCGGGCGGGCTTGCCCAGGGGTTCGTGAACCTTCCGATCGGCTCGTCCGCGGCGGTGCGCCTGGTCGGCTGGTACGAGCACGACGGCGGCTACATCGACAACCTGTTCGCGACCCGGACGTTTCCCAATCCGCCCGCGGTCACGATCGACAACGCTGCCGTTGCCAAGAATAACTTCAACGACACCACCATCTGGGGTGGCCGGGCGGCGCTCAAGATCAACCTCGATGACAACTGGACGGTCACGCCGTTCGTCATGGCACAGAGCACCAAGGCGAACGGCTTCAATGCCTATTCGCCGACCGTCGGTGACCTCGAGCTCTCGCACTTCTCGCCCGACAGCCTCGAAGACCACTTCGTCGATACCGCGCTCACCATCGAGGGCAAGATCAGCAACTTCGATCTGACCTACGCCGGCGCGTACCTCAAGCGCCACGACGCGACGCACACCGACTATTCGGACTACTCACTCGCGTACGACCTGTACACCCCGAGCTACACCGCGCCGATCGTCGGTAACCAGGGCCAGCCCATCAATCCGACGCAGATGATCGCGGGCCGCGATGGCTACGAGAAGAACAGCCAGGAGCTGCGGCTGCAGTCACCGCAGGACTGGCGCTTCCGCTTCATCGTCGGCGGTTTCTACCAGCGTCAGATGCACAATATCGAGCAGGACTATCAGATCGCGGGTCTCGCCGGTCCGCAGTGCACTTTCGCCCCGAACTGCTCGCTCTGGGTCACGGGCTGGACCGACACCTGGTGGCTCACCAAGCAGCAGCGCGTCGACCGCGATTACGCCGCGTTCGGCGAGGCGACCTTCGACATCACCTCGAAGCTGTCGCTGCTCGCCGGGGTGCGGCACTTCAGGTACGACAACTCGCTCGAGGGCTTCCGCGGCTACGGCATCAACAATCCGCTCGGTGCCGCGAGTGGCCTCGGCGAGGCGGGGGTGTGCGATTTCACCTATCAGTTCCAGGGCGCGCCGTGTCTGAGCTTCAACAAGAGCACCGAGGGGACCGGCAACACGCCCAAGTTCACCCTCACCTACAAGTTCGATCCCGAACGGCTCATCTATGCGACGTACTCGAAGGGCTACCGGCCCGGCGGCGTCAATCGCGTCGGCAATCTGCCGCCCTACCAGGCCGACTTCCTCAAGAACTACGAGATCGGCTGGAAGACCAGCTGGCTCGACAACCACCTCCGCTACAACGGTGCGGTGTTTCGCGAGGACTGGGACAACTTCCAGTTCTCCTTCCTGGGTGCCAACGGCCTCACGCGTATTGCCAACGCCGGGGCGGCACGCGTGACCGGCCTCGAGCAGGAGCTGCAGTGGGCGGTGGCGCATGGCTTCACGCTCGGCGCAGGGCTCACCCTGCTCGACCCGAAGCTCACCGAGAACTACTGCGGCGCCATCAACCCTGACGGCAGCCCGATCACCGACTGCCCCTCCGCCGCGGTGCCGAATCCACCGGAGGCGCCTTCGGGGCAGCAACTGCCGTATACCTCGAAGGTGAAGGGCAATCTGCTCGCGCGCTACGATTTCCCGGTGGGGGACTGGCAGGCGTACGGGCAGGGTGCTTTCGTTTATCAGAGCGCCCAGCAGTCGGAGCTGCGCACCGTGCAGCGCGAGGCGATCGGCGAGATGCCGGCGTTCGGTACGCTCGACCTGGCGTTCGGAATCGCCCGCAGCTCCTACTCGCTCGATCTGTTCCTCACCAACATCTTCGATGAGCGTGGCCAGCTGTTCCGTTTCACGCAGTGCGGCTCGTGCAGCCCGATCAACAACTACGTGGTTCCGACGCAGCCGCGGACCGTGGCCCTGAGGTTTGCGCAGAAGTTCTGACGGCCCCCGTCCCGCGCGCGCTGGCGATCGCCGTGGCGCTCGGCGCGCTGCAGCTGTGCGCGTGCACGGCGACCGGGAGCGGCGTCACCGAGCGAGTGAGCTATGGGCGCTACGAGGCGCTGCGCATCTATCGCCCGCCACTTCCGGCGCAGCACCTCGCGCTGCTCCTCTCGGGCGATGGCGGCTGGGGCTCGCCCCTCGATGCGATCGCCTCCCGCCTGGCCGCCGAGGGGACGCTGGTCGCCGGTATCGACGTCCGCGACCTGTTCGCGACCTACGAGCACGACGGCGGGAGCTGTGTCGCCCCGGGCGCCGATCTCGAGGAGCTTGTGCGCGACCTGCGGCAGCGCTATGGGCTCGCAGACTCCGGGGCGGTGCTGATCGGACATTCGGCGGGCGCGACCCTCGCCTTCATCGCGCTCGAGGCCTCCTCGCCCGGGAGCTTCACCGGCGCGCTGACACTCTCGTTCTGCGCCGACCTCGACCTGCGCAAGCCCCTGTGCGCGACGCCCGGCGTGCGCTCGGTGCCGCGGGGCGAGGGCGCGCGCCTGTTGCCAGGGGAGGCGCCGCTCCCCGCGCCGTGGTTTGCGCTGCACGCAGCCGCGGACACGGTGTGCCCGGCGAGCGAGTCGCGCGATTTCGCCGCGGCGCGGCCGGGCGCTCATTTCATTGCCCTGCCCGGTATCACTCACAGCTATCACCACCTGAGCCGCTGGTGGCCCGCCTTCGAGGATGCATGGCAGCAGCTGGCCGTCAGCCCTCCAACAGCGCCCTGACATGGCGATACTGCGCGCACTGCTCTAAGGTGTGTTGTATGGGTGTGCGCGAAACGACTCGTCGATACGAGGCCTGGCTGGCGAAGAGCGTCCCGCTGGTGCGCCCCGATATTGCGCAGAAGCACCGGCTGATGACGGCGGATGCATTCTCCTTCATGCGCGCGACTTTTTACCGCTGGGCCGAGCTGTGGCCCGGCGAATGCCGCTCGCTCGCGGCCGCTCCCGCGGTGCTTGCGGTCGGCGATCTTCACATCGAGAACTTCGGCACCTGGCGCGACGCGGAGGGGCGTCTCATCTGGGGGGTCAACGACTTCGACGAGGCGCTGACGCTGCCCTACACGCAGGACCTCGTGCGGCTCGCGGCGAGCACCCTGCTCGCTATCGAGGAGAGCCGGCTGTCACTCCCGGTGCGCGGTGCGTGCACTGCGATCCTCGAAGGCTATGCGCAGTCCCTGAGCCACGGGGGCGGCGCCGCGGTGCTGGCCGAGCGGTACCGCTGGCTGCGTGATCTGGCGATCGCCCGGCTCAAGGATCAGCGTCCCTTCTGGCAGCGCCTGGAGTCGCTGCCCGATGCCGTCGGACGCCACGCCGAGGTGCGGCGGCAGCTGAAGGCGGCGCTGCCGCCGGGGCTCGCGCCGCGTTTCGTCCAGCGGCAGGCCGGAGCCGGCAGCCTCGGCCGCGTGCGCCTCGTGGCGCTGGCGGACTGGCGCGGCGGTATGATCGCGCGCGAGGCGAAGCCGCTGGCGCCCTCTGCCTGGCTATGGGCGCAGGGCGAACGGCTGCGGCCGCCGCGTTACGACGAGATCATCCGCCGTGCGGTGCGCGTTCCCGATCCCTTCCTGAAGCTCCATGGCCGCTGGCTTCTCAGGCGCCTGGCACCCGACAGCAGCCGTATCGAGCTCGCAAGCCTGCCCCGCAACCGCGAGGAGGATCGCCTTCTGTGGATGATGGGATGGGAAACCGGCAACGTGCACCTCGGCAGCGCCGCGCAAGTGCCGCGGATCCTCGCCCACCTCAAGAAGCAGAAGCGCAACTGGCTCGCGCGCGCCGCGGGTCGCATGGTGCAGGTGGTGGAGCGCGACTGGCGCAAGTGGCGGAAAGTGTCATAGGCGGCGGTCACAATCGACGGTGCCGTGATACTTAGGCAATTACCTAACTTTCCCGGCAAGGGCCGTGCATGCGAGCGAACATGCCGGCGGGCGGAGCTTCCATGAAAGACCTTACACAGGGCCCGATCGGCCGGCTGCTGGTGGCGATGGCCATACCGATTGCCATCGGCATGCTGTTTCAGACGCTGTACTTCCTCATCGATCTGTACTTCGTGTCGCGCCTCGGAGATGCCGCGATCGCCGGGGTGAGCACCGCCGGCACCGTAAGCTTCGTGATCCTGGCGCTCACCCAGATGCTCGGGGTGGGCACGGTCGCGCTGGTCGCGCAGGCCGCCGGGCGCAAGGACCAGGCGGAAGCGAACCTGGTGTTCAACCAGTCGGTGCTGCTCTCGGCGCTCTGCGGCGTGCTCACGCTCCTGTGGGGCTTCCTGGCGGGCGGCGCGTACGTGCGCTGGATGGCGGCGGATGCGGCGTCGGCGGCGGCCGGTGCCGCCTACCTCTACTGGTACACCCCGGGTCTTGCGCTGCAGTTTGCGCTCGTGGCCATGGGCTCGGCGCTGCGCGGCACCGGCATCGTGCGGCCCACGATGCTCGTGCAGATGCTGACGGTGATCCTGAATGCGGTGCTCACCCCGATCCTCATCATGGGCTGGGGCACGCACCATCCGCTCGGGACCGCGGGCGCGGGGCTCGCCAGCAGCATCGCGGTGGGGTTCGGCGTGGTGTTGCTGTGGCTGTACTTCGTGCGGCTCGAGCACTACGTGGCGCTGCACCCGCGCGAGTGGCGCCCGCGCTGGGGGCTGATCGCGCGGATTCTCAATATCGGCCTGCCCGCCGGCGGCGAGTTCCTGATGATTTTCGTGATACTCGGAGTGATCTACCTGGTCATCCGCTCGTTCGGCCCCGCGGCGCAGGCAGGATTCGGCATCGGCGGACGCGTCATGCAGGCGTTCTTCCTGCCGGTGATGGCGATCGCCTTCGCCGTGACCCCGGTGGCGGGCCAGAATTTTGGCGCCGGCCGGCTCGAGCGCGTGCGTGAGTGTTTCCGCACGGCGGCGCTCTACAGCTGCGCGCTCATGCTGCTCCTCACGCTGCTCTGCCAGTGGCACCCGGAGTGGTTCATCCAGCTGTTCACGCGCGCACCGGATGTGGTGGCGGTGGGCGCGCCTTACCTGCGCGTCATCTCGTGGAACTTCCTCGCGACCGGCCTGATCTTCACGTGCTCGGGACTGTTCCAGGCGCTCGGCAATACCTGGCCGTCGCTGCTGAGCTCCGCATCACGTCTGCTGACCTTCGTGCTGCCGGCGGTATGGCTGTCGCGGCAGCCGCACTTCTTTCTCATGCAGGTGTGGATTCTGTCGGTCACGACCGTGACCCTGCAGGCCATCACCAGCTTCACGCTGCTGATGCGCGAGTTCCGCCGCAAGCTCCCGAGGGCGGGCGGCGTGCCGGCGGCCGGCGCGGCGGTCTGAGCCGCGCCGGGCCGTCAGCGGCTACTTGGGTTCCTGTCCCGGCTGCGGATCGGAGAGCGGGAAGCTCTGTGCTGTGCCCGATGCCGCATGACCGGCAGGCGCGACACCGGTCACCGCAGAAGGCGTCGCGGTCGCCGAAGCGGTCGCCGGCGGGCTGGCACCCGCCGCGGACGCCGAGCGCTGCGGCGCCGCCGCCGTGGTGCTGGTCGCGACCGCCGCCAGGAAGCGCCGTGCCGAGTCATCGTCGGTGGTGACGTTGCCGGCGATGATGTCGCCCGCGGTCACCCCCGGCTTCTTGTAGAAGGCCGCATTGGCGCCATCGTCGATGGTCATGACCGTACCATCGAGCGCGAGGCCGGCGAACACGCCCTTGCTGCGCGAGTAGGAGTAGACCTCGGACTTGAAGCCGGCGTCGGTGGCGGCGGAGGCCTGCCGGCCCACCGGGCCCGCGGCCACCGAGGCATCGGCGCCGAGGGTCACCTTGCCGCCGTTGATGCCCTCGATGCCCTTGGGCGTCGTGAACACCAGCACGATGTCGGTGAGCGCGACGCCCCACTGCCAGCCGAAGCTGCCACCGGTCATGGTGACGAACACCGGATTGGTGAAGCGGCCGTTCTTGTCGCGCACGACGAGTACGCCGTGCCCGCGGCGGCCGCCGGCGAAGAAGGCCACCTTGGTCAGATCCGGAAACACTGCGATCCCGTAGGCTCGCTCGAGCAGTCGATCGGGAATCCCTTTGTCACGTTCGCCGCGGATGTCCGTGAGGACCTGCCCGGCGTAGAGCAGACGGCCTTCCTCCCGCGCCTGGGCGTGGGCGGCGGTCGCCGCGATGAGTGTGAGTGAAGCGAGCAGCGTAAGGACTGAGGTGCGCATGTGCATGGTGAGACGTCCCCTCCATTCGATGACTGTCGGCGCTTGCCGACAGCGGTGAATGTGCCATGTCGAGCTGGCGCGAAGCTTAACTCACTCGCGGTCCGCGCGCGCGAGCTTCTCAGAACCAGATGGAGACGAAGATCTGGAAGATGTTGGCGTTCAGCTTATAGAGCGGCTCGTTGCCCGCGCCGTATTCGCTCGCCAGCAGGGCGTTGCGGAAGTCCTTGTAGTCGATGAGCAGGTGATCGAAGCGCGCGTTCGCGGTGCTCTTGCTGATCCACGGCGCGCCCGGCACGTGGAACTGGTAGGAGGCGGCGGCACCGAAGGTCCAGTCGGTGAAGGTGGCGAGCTCGCGGTCGCGCGCCATGAAGTTCTGGTAGTTCGCGTAGGGGAACAGATCGCTGTAGAAATCGGCGTGCGTCTGCGTGTACCAGCGCACCATGCCATCGAACGTCCAGTGCCCCCAGGGGTAGGTGTAATCGGCCTCGACGGTGTGCGCCACGACGCCCCAGGTGTCGCGGAAGAAGCGGTACGAGCCGGCGACCGAGGCGTGCCACGGCAGGTACTCCTTGAGCTGGACTGAGGCGGCATTGCTGGTGCGCGTGTTCGGGTACACCTGGTCGGCGAGCGTGAAGCCCTCGCCCTGTCCCGGCGAGAGGTAGCGGATCTTGCGGTAGGGGTTGGCGAGGTAACCCTGATCCGTGAGCAGCTCGTAATTGAAGTCGGCGATCAGGTTGCGCGTCAGGATCTGGCTGATCGAGAGCGAGTAGCCGCGGTGATCGGCCCGCTCGTGGAAGGTCGGGTCGTTGATGATGGTGCCGTCGGGCTGCTTGATGTCGCGGAAGATCTGGTCCCAGGCGCGGCGGTAGCCGATGGTGACCGTGGTGAGATCGCCGAACATGTCCTGGCTGATCGAGTAGAAGGTCGTATTGGCGATGTAGTCCGGCTCCTTGCTGTGGATGTAGCCCATGCTGTAGGTGGTCTTACCGTGCAGGTACTCGACGCCGACGTTCTCCTGCTTGCGCACCTCGTGGTAGGGGCTCGCCGAGAGCTTCACGTCGATCGAGGCGCTCGAGATCATGTCCTCGTAGTAGCCGGCCGAGAACGACAGGCTGTCGCCGGCCTTCTTCTGCACCAGCACCGCCGGGCCTTCGACCGTGATGTCGCCGCCGTTGTAGTTGTGCCACATCACGTCGGCGCGATCCTCGGGCAGCACGCCGCCGAGCGCCGGGGCGGCGATGATGCACAGCGCGAGCAGCGTCCGCCGGAACGGACTGAGCACCCGCTCCTCGACCGCGCGCTGCCCGCGCGCCGCGCTCAATTGCATCCGCAGCCGCCGCCGACCGCGCCGGTCCCGCCGTGCGCACCCTCGCGGGTCTCGAGCGCATGGTCGAGGTAGGTGCTCGAGATCGGGTCGCGGTTGAAGGACATGATGGGGTCGGCGAAGTGCTCGCGCTCATAGGGCTTCACCCAGGGGGTGGGCGCCGTGCAGCCCGCCAGCGCCAGCAGCGCTGCAGCCGTCATCACGGCGCGTGTCAGCCTAGTTTGCCTGCTGCTCATGCTCGCTTCCCCAAGCCCGGACTGCCTCACTCGCGGATGAGGCTCCGGATGCTGTCAAGATACTCGTTCTCGTCGCCCGGCTTGTAACCCCGGTGCAGCACGCGCAGCTTACCGCTGCGATCGATGATCACCGTAGAAGGCATGCCGGCGACGTCGTAGAGCTTACTCACCTTGCTGTCGCGATCGTAGAGGATCGGGAAGCTCACCGGCGTCGCCTTGAGCCACTCGTTCGCCGCGTTCGAGTCCGGCTCCACGTTCACTCCGAGCATCGTGAATCCCATCCTGTTGTACTTTTTGTAGATGCTCTCGAGCAAGGGCATTTCCTGGCGGCACGGGCCGCACCAGCTCGCCCAGAAATTGATCATCACGACCTGGCCCTTGTACTGCGCCAGGCTAACGTCCTGGCCGCCGCGCGAGGCGAGCGTGAATGCCGGTGCCGGGCCGGTGGGGGTGCCGGCGAGCGCCGGCAGCGACAGGCCGAGCACGGCGATGATGACTGCGACTTCTTTCCTCATGATGCGTCCCTCTAGAAGAATACGGTCACTCCGAGACGCGCCTCGAGGTTGTTGGTGAGCTTGGTGGTGCCGAGCAGGGAGCTCTGGAACACGCGGTCCTGCACCGTGACGTGCACGGCCATCCAGTCGATCGGCACGACCCGATAGCCGGCACCAAAGTTCACCGTAAACTTCGTGTCTCCGGCGAAATCGGTGCCGCCGAAACCGCCGAGGAGGTAAAACGCGCTCGTCATGGCGGTGCCACGACCGAGAAAGGCCTCGCCCGGCAGGAAGTTGTAGCCGAGTGAGAGGTCGTAGTACGTGAAGCGCCTCTCAGACTCGGTAAGCAGCTGCACGTTGCCGCCCAGGACCTCGAAACTGGTGCGGCCGGCCTCGGCGCGCCCGGCCTCCGCCTGGAAGAAGAAGTCCTCGGTGATGTGGTAGGCGACGGTCACGCCCGTCACCGGGTGCGCGCCGAAATCCTCGATCGAGAGCTCGCCGTAGTACAGCCCGAGCTCGACGTTGGAGCTGCGGATCTTAGGCACCTTGATCTCGCGGCGCGTCACCTCCGGCTCCACCACCCTCGGCGGGGCCTCATCCGGGGACTGGGCGGTGGCATTCTGCGCGGCCTTCGGCTGGCTGCCGTGATGGAACCAGTTGCGCATCGAGGCGCAGCCGGGAAGCGTGGCCAGCAGCGCCGTCAGTAGAAGAATGCGAAGCCCAGTTTCCATTCGTCTGCTTCCTCGTTTTCGTTACGCTTCGTGAAAATCCAATGCGCCTTGTACTCGGCGCGCAGGAAGAAGCGCCGCGTGAGGTAATAGCGCAGCCCGCCACCGACGTAGGCGGTCTGCTCGGTGCGGTTGGCAGGCTGCACCAGGGTCGCCTTGGGCTCGGTGTGCACCAGTCCTACGCCGAGCGTCAGGAAGGGCGAGAGGCGTGCCTCGGGCAGGACGATGTGCGCGAGGCCGATATCGCCGGTGACGCCGTTGCTGAACTTGCCGAGGAAGTTGCCGACCGCGCCCTCGAGCTGCAACTGCGAGTTGAACGACAGCGCGGCATAGCCGGACACCAGCGTCGCGGCGCCGTACTCGCCGGCGAAGATGCCCATCTCCCAGCGGTGCGCGGTGAAACCGGCGCGATCGCCGAGCGGGAAGCGGAACGGGGAGCCATCGGCCAGCACCGTCTTCAGCATGTCCGTCTGGCTCGCCCAGCCTTCGACGCCGCGCTCGGTGCGCACCTTGAACCAGTCGGTGCGCCGGAACAGCACATCGACGCTGGCATCGCGCGGTACCACGTGGAACACCGGGTAGCCGCGTCCCGGCCCGGTGTGCAGCTCGAGGTACGGCTCGGTGACGAACAGCTGCAGGTACTCACTCGCGGCACTCAGCGCGGGGGCGCACAGCGATGCCAGCAGCAGGAGGCCCGCGAGCGCCAGATGCCGCGCACGCGCGATCAATTCCGTCCCTTGCTCAATTGACCGGCACCGCCGGATCGAACGGATTGTTGAAGTACTGCGCCCCGATGTCCAGCCACTCGGACACGAGGCGCAGCTCATCGGCGCTCATGAAGCCCGCGTGCGAGGGCGCCATGCAGCCCGCACCGGTAGTGAGACAGGCGAAGAACTGCGCCGAGGCGCCGCCGTTCGCGCTGCCGGCATTCATGACCGGCGGATCGGGTGGTCCTGGTATGGGGCCATTGGGCCCCATGATAACGGTTGGCCGCGGGAACAGCAGCTGCTGATACGAGGTGAACTCCTGCGGCACCGCCTGCGAGGCGCTCTTGGTGAGATCGAGATTGCCCGCCGGCGTCTGCGGCTTGCCCGCCGCGTCCTTGGGATTGTGGCAGCCACCCTGGGTGCAGGTGTTGTTGACGCCGGCTACCGGCGGGTTCGGCCGCGCCAGGTCCCACAGCGGCTGGAGGTGCTCGGGGTAGTTGATGACGATGCGGCAGGTCGCCGCCCACTGCGTGACGCACAGCGCGCTCGTCGGGAAGGCGGTGAAGAACTGCGTCGGGTCGTCGTAGCGCAGATTGATCGGCGTGCCCGGGGTCGCCTGCGCCGGGTCGGTCCAGACATCGGTGTACAGCACGTCCACGCCCGGCACCATCTGCTTGCAGGGCGGCATGTCGTTGAGACAGCTGACGCGCATGCGCGCCTGCGCCATGGTTTCGCCGGCCTGCGGGAGGAAGGCACCGGCGCCGGCGGCGATGGTGTGCGGGAAGGGCGCGCCGCTCACCGTGGCGCCGGCCCACACCGAGGCGAATACGCCCTGGCGGCCGTGCGACTTCGGCGTCTGCAGCCCCTGCTGCGGCAGGTGGCAGCCGTTGCAGTTGACCACCTCCCCCGGCACCACCTGCAGCCAGACTCCCTGCGGCGGTGTGATGCGCCGCGCGTTGGCATCGAGCACGCTCACGCGGAACGCCACATCGCCCGGTACCTCGATGCGCACCGAGCCGTCGGGCTCGATCGGGGCGTAGCCGAGGATCTCCATCATGTAGTTGCTCGCCCCGAAGGCGGCATTGGAGAGATTCACCACCTTCTTGTCGGGGATCGACACCGCCTTCTCCAGGCGCACGAAGCGCGCCAGGCGCTTGTCAGGGGGTGTCTGCACCGGGTCGGCGACCGCGGCGATGTTCGGCACCGCGGTGTCGATGCCGTCGATGTCGTAGACACTCCTTATATCTACGACGCCGACGCCGGCGTTCAGCAGGTTCTCGTCCAGTCCCACGCCCGGCACCTTGTCGGGAATGACCGCCGGCGGCGGCCGCGGCTGCGCGAGCGCCACGTCGGTCACCATGGTGCCTTCGATCGGCGGCATGATCGGCAGGATGGTGCCCTGGGTCGGGTCGAACAGCCAGGCGCTGTACAGCGGCAGTGCCACCTGGGCGTTCGGCTGCGCCAGGTTGGTCGAGGTGCACGGCACGATCGCGGGCGGTGTCTGCGTCGTGTCGAGCAGGCGGCACTGGCTCCAGCTGACGAGGATGCGGCCGGTGCCATCGAGGAGCGGCGCAGCCGAGATGAAGCGGCCGCCCGGGGAGGGCCCGGGGATGGTGATCACATCGTTGGTGGTCGCCGCGCTCTGCGCCGGGCCGGTGAGCGTCGGGTTGGCGAGCAGCGGCTGGCTGTTCTCGACATAGTGCTGTCCGTCGATGATCACCAGGTCGCCGCCGTCATCGACGCCGGTGTACTGGCGCATGATCGCGAGGATGCGGCCATCGAGCATCTGGTGCGGATGCACGAACTCCACCACCGTGTTGTTGGTGCCGGTCATGTGGCTGTTGGCGCCGTAGTAAAGCTCGAGGTCGGTGCCATCGGGGTTGGCCGAGTACAGGGACATGGCGTCGTGCCCGCTGGCGTTGTCCCAGCGCGTCCACACCACGCGGCCGTTGGCGAGCACCGTGGCATCGCGGTCGTGGCTCTGGTTGAAGCTGATCTGGTGCACGTCGGTGCCGTCGGCGTTCATCACCTCCAGCACGAAC
>JAFAKO010000157.1 GCA_019235245.1 Gammaproteobacteria bacterium | reverse complement strand
CGAGCAACGCACAGGAGCAAAAAATTCTCATGGAAGTCATACACGCTCCAGACGTCGTCTAGAAACGGTATCGCCGTCGAGCGGCCGAGTTCGGGCCCTGCCGCTCGATTGAAGGCAGACCCGCGTGGCCCGCGTTGAGTTTTACATATCACAACAAACCGCTGCAATGCGGCATAAGAAGCTGCCGGAGGGTTCGGGCGCTTGGTCAGGACGTGTCGGGAGCTGGGCTGTAACTCTCGCGCGCTGCGTGTTAAAAATCGGACGGCGTCGTTAAATTCCTAGAACTCAAAAAGACCCGTTTGAAATCCAACAAAGGGGGAACAGCATGAACATGTCGTTCGGCCGGCGCGTCAGCATCAGCAGCGCGTTGGTACTTGTCTTCGCGATCGGCTCGGCGAACGCCACGGCCTACTCCTGGGCAGAGATCGTCGTTCCTGGCATAGGTCCAGTGCAAGCCGGCGGCATCAACGACAAGGGTCAGGTGGCTGTACAGAGTCCAGACGGCAGCAAGGCCGGTATCTATCGCAATGGAGTCTTCACGCCGCTGCCCGCGCTTCCAGCAGGCTACAAATTCACCCTGGTGTGGGGCATCAATAACAGCGGCACCGTCGTCGGCGGTGTCTATCCTCCGACAGATCCAACTCATGAGCAGGGATTCATTCTCGTCGGCTCGAAGTACACATTCTTCTCACGGCCGGGCTGGAACAACACGGAGGCCCGCGCCATTGCGAACTCGGGGCTGATCACGGGATATAGCTACACCGACGACCTCACCACGTTTGCCGGCTTCGTTTACAACCCCGCGACGGGCACCTTCACCGATGCGACCCCCCCCGGGTCCGGCACAGGCTTTTCGGTGACCCAGGGCATGAACGCCGCCGGACGCATCACCGGCGACGGCCGGTTGCCCGATGGCACGGGGCGATACGGTTTCATCTGGCAGCAAGGAACGCTCATCAAGGGTACGCAGCAGCTGGCACCCTTCCTCGCCCAGGTCAGGATCGAAGCCGCTAACACGGCCGCGCGCGGTATCAACGACGCCGGGTACGTCGTCGGTTTCACGAACACCGGCCTCGGGTTCGTGGGTAGTGACTCCCGCGGCTTCGTACTACTCTTCCCGCCCGGTGGCAATGCGCCCGGGAACAGTGTCGCCTGCGAGGGCATCAACAACTTCCGCCAGGTGGTCTGCGGAGTCTCGGACGTTAACGGCAATACCGTCGGTGAATTTATCGGTACCCCGGACACGCCCGATCAGTAAAATCTGCCGTCTTCGATGCAAGGCTGGCGTGCCAGTTCGCGCCAGCCTTGCATCCCATCGACCGGGCAACGCTACTCCAACCGAGTGATCGTCACTGCCGGAGCTGCAGGTCGAGTGCGACCCGCTCGATGTTCTGCTCGCTGCCACGCACCGTGAAGCCGAGTGTCCTCGCGAGCTGCAGCATCACGGCGTTGTCGGCCATGACATCACCGCAGAGCTCACGGGTGCCGCGCTCCCGGCAGTAGCGGATGAGCTTGCGCATGAGCAGCGTCCCGAGGCCTGCTCCTTTGAGGTCCGAGCGCACCAGCACCGCGAATTCTGCCGCGTGGTTGTCGGGATCGGAGCAGGCGCGCGCGACCCCGAGGATCTCCTCCGCGCCGGTGGCAGCGCGCCCCACCGCCACGAACGCCATGTCGCGGTCGTAGTCGATCTGCGTGAGGTGCGCGAGATCCGCCTCCGGCAGCTCGCGCACGCCCGTGAAGAAGCGCATGTACAGGTCGCGCGGTGTCACCTGCGCGAGAAACTGCCGGTGCTTCGGAGTGTCCTCGGGGCGGATCGGCCGCAGCAGCAGCGATCGCCCGCGGTGTTCGACCCTCTCTTCGAGCTCGGCCGGATAGGGTCGGATCGCGAGGCGCGCCACGGCACCCGTGGTACTCGCAGCGAGGCGCACCCGCGCATCGAGCGCAATCACCCCCTCCCCATCCGCAAGCAGCGGATTGATGTCGAGCTCGGCGATCTCGGCCACATCGCAGGCGAGCTGCGCGAGGCGCATCAGCGCCTGCTCGAGCGCCGGCAGCGCGACGGCCGCGAGGCCGCGCGCCCCACCGAGCAACCGCGATACGCGGGTGCGTGCAATGAGCTCGCGGGTCAGCACGGAATCGAGCGGCGGCAGCGCGAGCGCGCGGTCGCCGATCACCTCCACCGCGGTGCCGCCGCGGCCAAACAGCACGACCGGACCGAAGGTCGGGTCGACCGCGATGCCCGCGAGCAGCTCGTGCGCGCCGCCACGACGGATCATGCGCTGCACGGTGAATCCCTCGATGCGCGCCTGCGGGCGCAGCTGCCGGCAGCGCTGCAGCATCGCTGTCGCGGCCTGCGTGAGCTCGGCGGAGTTGCCGATATTGAGCGCGACGCCCCCGACATCGGACTTGTGGCTGATGTCCGGGGAAAGGATCTTGAGTGCGACCGGATAGCCGATGTCGTCGGCGAGCGCCCCGAGCGCACTGACCGCGCGGGCGATGCGGGTCTCGACCACCGGAATGTGATACGCGGCGAGCAGCGCCTTCGATTCGGGCTCGGTGAGCATCGTGCGGCCCTCACCGAGAGCGGTGGCGATGATCGCTTTCGCCGCTTCCGTGTCGGGTGCGGGGCCTTCGGGCGCAGCCGTTGGTGTTTGCATCAGGAGCGACTGCACCTGGTGGTAGCGCATCACCTGCAGGTACGCCTCCACGGCTTCCTCCGGCGTCGCGTACCCCGGTACCGCCCGCGGCCCGGCCGCTCCCGCAAGCTGCACGCCTTCGGCGCCGAGCCAGCAGGCGAACGCCGGCCGCGTTGCCTCCCCGAGGAGCGGTGTGCACACGCGCGCCACCTCCGCGGTCGGCGCCACCGCAGTCGGTGCGTGCACGAGGAGCAGCGCATCGACCTGCGGGTCCGCGAGCAGCGCGCGCAGCGCACCGACATAGCGCTCCGGCGGAGCGTCCCCGACGATATCGACCGGATTGGCGCGCGACCAGCCGCGCGGCAGCAGCCGCTCGAGCGCCTCGAGCGTCTGCGGCGCAAGGGGTGCCAGCTGTCCCCCGCCCTCGATGAGCGCATCGGTCGCCATCACCGCGGGGCCCCCGCCATTACTCAGGATCGCGAGACGGGAACCCACGTAGTTGCGGTACTGCGAGAGAATCTGCGCCGCATCGAACAGCTGGCGTGTCGTCGCGACGCGCAGCACCCCGGCACGCCGCAGGGCCGCCTCGTAGACCGCGTCTGCACCTGCCAACGCGCCGCTGTGCGAGGTCGCGGCCCGCGCCGCCTCCCCGGTGCGGCCGGCCTTGACGGCGATCACCGGCTTGTTGCGCGCCGCGGCGCGCGCGGCGGACATGAACTTGCGCGCACCGCACACCGACTCGATGTACAGCAGGATCGCGCGGGTGCGCGGGTCGCGCCCGAGGTAATCGAGCAGGTCGCCGAAGTCGACGTCGGAGGCGTTGCCGAGCGAGATGCAGTGCGAGAACCCCACACCGGCACCGCGTGCCCAGTCGAGCATGGCGCTGATCAGCGCGCCGGACTGCGCCACGAAGGCGATGCCGCCGGCGCGCGCTCCAACGTGCGCGAAGCTCGCGTTCAGTCCGACGCCGGGCACGATGAGCCCGATGCAGTTGGGTCCGAGAATGCGCAGCGCGTGAGGGCGGGCCGCTTCCAGCATGGCGGCGGCGAGCGTGCCGCCTCCGGGGGCGGGCGCCTCGAGGCCGGCGCTCAATACCACTGCGGCCCGCGCGCCACGTGCGCCGAGCTCGCCGATGAGAGCGGGGATCGTTGCCGCCGGGGTACAGATCACGGCGAGATCCGGAGGCGCCGTAAGCTCAGCCGGTGTCGCGCACGCGCGCACGCCGGCAACCTCGCCGTGACGCAGGTTGACCGGCCACACCGGGCCGCGGAAGCCGCCGTGCAGCACGTTACGCATCACGGTCGCGCCGATGCTGCCCGGGCGATCG
>JAFAKO010000061.1 GCA_019235245.1 Gammaproteobacteria bacterium | reverse complement strand
CGCGGAGACCGCGGGGATTGCTGCCGCGCCGCCTGCCCTCGGTGTCCCCGCGCCGCAGACCGCGAGGCCGGCGGAGATTGCGGCCCGGGCGCTGGCATGAGCGCCGTAAGCGGCTTCATCGGGGCGATCGGCAACACGCCGCTCATTCGCCTGCAGCGGCTGAGTGACGAGACCGGATGCGAGATTCTCGGCAAGGCGGAATTCATGAACCCGGGCGGCTCGGTGAAGGACCGCGCCGCGGCCGCCATCATCGCCGATGCCGAGGAGCGTGGTGAGCTGCAAGCCGGCGGCACGGTCGTCGAAGGGACCGCGGGCAACACCGGTATCGGGCTCGCGCACGTCTGCAACGCGCGCGGCTATCGCTGCGTCATCGTCATGCCGGACAACCAGTCCCCGGAGAAATACCGGTTGCTCGAGATGCTCGGTGCCGAGGTACACAAGGTGCCGGTCGTGCCCTACAGCAATCCGAACCAGTACCAGCACGTCGCCAAGCGCCTGGCCGCTGCGCTGCCCGGCGCCATCTGGTCGAACCAGTTCGACAACACGGCGAATCGCGAGATTCACCTGCGCACCACGGGCCCGGAGATCTGGACCCAGACCAATGGGCGCATCGATGCGTTCGTCGCCGCCACCGGTACCGGCGGCACCCTCGCCGGTGTCACGGAATTCCTCAAGTCGCGGCGCCGTGCGATCCGCTGCGTGCTCGCCGATCCGCCCGGCAGCAGCCTGTACGCTTACATCACCCGTGGCGCGCTCGCCTCGAGCGGCAGCGGCTCGATCACCGAAGGCATCGGCATCGGCCGGGTGACGGCCAATCTCGAGGGCGTGCCTGTCGATGCCGCGGTGCTCATCGAAGACCCCGACACGGTGCGCTGTGTCTACCGGCTGCTGTACGAGGAAGGCCTGTTCCTCGGCTCGACTTCCGGCATCAACGTCGCCGCGGCGCTGCGCGTCGCGCGCGAGCTCGGACCGGGGCACGTGATCGTCACCGTGCTCTGCGATGGCGGCGCGAAATACCAGTCACGCCTGTTCAACCGCGAGTGGCTCGAGCAGAAGGGCCTGGCGCAATACGCGCACATCCCCGCCGGGCGCGCACCGATCGCGATCAGGTCCGCACTGGTCGCCTGAGGATTCCGGACCCGCTCTGGTCGACGGCGGCCCTCGTGTGAGAGAGTCGCGCGGAGCAACAACAACTCCGCGAGCTCCCCCCGATGACCGGTTCGCCAGGGCCAGCCGAGCTGGAGGCACTGCGCCTCAGCCTCGAGGTCGCCGTACGCAGCGTAGGCTTCAGCCTGCCGCTGGCAGTGCTTACGGCCTGGGTGCTGACGCGCGCGCGCTTCCCCGGTCGTCTGCTGCTCGATGCCTTCGTGCACCTGCCGCTGGTGCTGCCGCCGGTGGCGGTGGGTTACGTGCTGCTGCTGCTCTTTGGCGCGCGTGCGCCGCTCGGGTCGTGGCTGCGCGATCACTTTGGCATCCAGCTGGCCTTCACCACTGCCGGAGCGGCACTCGCGACCGCGGTCATGACCTTCCCGCTGATGGTGCGCGCCATCCGTCTGGCGCTGGAGAACGTCGACCGGGGGCTGGAGGACGCGGCGCGCACGCTCGGCGCTGCACCGCTCGACCGCTTCCTCTCGATCACGCTGCCGCTGATGCTGCCGGGCATTCTTGCGGGCGCCGTCACCGCGTTCGCCGCCGGGCTCGGCGAATTCGGTGCGGTGATCACCTTCGCTGCCAACGTGCCGGGCGTGACGCGCACCCTGCCACTTGCCCTGTACACCGCCATGCAGTCCCCGGGGGGCGACGCGCTCGCGCTGCGACTTGCCATACTGTCCTTCGCGCTCGGCCTGCTGGGTCTGCTGGCGGCGGAGCTGCTCGTGCGGCGTGTGCGACGCCGCCTCGGCGGCTGAGATGCTGGAGGTCTCGGTGCTCAAGCAGCTCGGGGCGTTCCGCCTCGATGCCACCTTCAGCGCCCCGACCCCGGGGGTCATCGCACTCTTCGGACGCTCCGGCAGCGGCAAGAGCACGCTCGTCAATCTGATCTCGGGACTGCTCGCGGCGGATACGGGCGCGGTGAGCCTCGATGGGGAGCTGCTCACCGACGTCCGCCGCGGCATCGCGGTGCCGGTGGAGCGGCGGCGCGTCGGCTACGTGTTTCAGGACGCCCGCCTGTTCCCGCACCTGTCCGTCGCGGGCAACCTGCGCTACGGCGAGCGGCGCCGGCGGCACGTGCCGACGCTCATCGCATACGACGAGGTCGTGACGCTGCTCGGCCTCGCGGGCCTGCTGCAACGCAGGCCGTGGCAGCTCTCCGGCGGTGAGCGCCAGCGCGTCGCGCTCGGCCGGGCACTGCTCTCGCAGCCGCGCCTGCTGCTGCTCGATGAGCCGCTCGCTTCGGTCGATGTATCGCGCCGCGAGGAGGTGCTGCCCTATCTCGTCGCGCTGCGCGACCGGCTGTCGATCCCGATGGTGTTCGTGAGCCACCAGTTCGATGAGGTGCTGCGCCTCGCGACGCACCTGGTGCTGCTGGAAAGCGGGCAGGTGCTGGCGGAGGGCGCCGTCGAGGAGATGAGCCTCTACCCGGAGCTGCAGAGCGTCGTCGGTCCCGATCTCGCCGGCGCCGTGATCGAGGGACTGGTGACCCGGGTGAATCCTGCGACCGGCGGCGCCGAGCTCGCGGTCGGCAGCGGGACGCTGCAGGTGAGCCTGCGCGATGTAGAGCCCGGTGCGCGGGTACGGCTGCAGCTGCTCGCGCGCGATGTGATTCTCGCGACCCAGCCGGTGCAGGGCCTCTCGGTGCGTAATGCGCTTCGGGGCACCGTCATCGCGATCGCCGCCGACGAGGCGGGATCGGTGCTGGTGCGCGTCGATGTCGGCGGGTCGATCGTGCTCGCGCGCATCACTGACGATGCACGGCGGGCACTCGATCTGCGGCCCGGCAACGCGGTCTGGACGCTCGTCAAGGCCGTATCGACCCGTGGCCACGCCTTCACACTCGCGCGCGGCAGCTGAAGTCCGTAGGATCTTGCACTTGCACGACGCGTCGGGGTGCCCGACCGGGGCAGCGTTCAAGGCACGATTCGCGGATAGTTAGTCAGAAGACTAACTATCAGGCTAACGTGCTAATGATGCCCGGCCCCGGGGGGCCAGCCAGCTGTGGACTAACCGCCCAGGAAATCTAGCCGCATCGAAAGATCCACCGCGCGCACGTGCTTGGTAAGCGCCCCGACAGAAATATAGTCGACACCGAAGCCGATTGACACGGCCGGGGCGCACGCGCAAATTCCACTCGCCCCAGGAAGTCAGCCGCGCAGGCTGCGCTGCTGCAGCGGGTCATGCACATGCGAATCTCCACCTCACGCCGCGTCCATGCGGGCTTTGTCGGTGTCCTGCTGCTCGGAACGCTGCTGCTCTCTACCGCGAGCCGCGCCGCGCAACCGCAAGGGCACGCGCAGCTCACGCTGCGCGTCGACGCGCAGCGCGGTGAATGGTCGGTCGGTCTTCATGACAGCCCGGTCATACTGCAGGCGCGCAGTGCGGCCGAGATCGATTCGCAGTGGCTGCGCTCGAGTGACTACCCGCGGCACGCGGAAAAGCGCGCGACCTTCAGCGACGCGCTCGGCTCCGGCAGCGAGTGGACCGTCACCTGCAGCGGCCTCCCCGACCGCCCCGACCTCATCTACCGGCTGCGCCTGTATCCGCAGCACTCCTACGCCACCCTCCAGGTGAGCGTGCGCAACACGACGGCGAGGGAGCTGCACGTCCAGGCGCTGCGCGCGCTCGAGGCGCTCGGCCCGGACATCCTCGACCTGCACGGACCCGCGGCCGCCGATCGCGTGCTGTCCGACAGTTTCAGCGAGGACTGGCCGGCGCTGAAGATCTACGATCTGGGCGCCGCGCCGGCCGCGATGCATCGCGGCGTCGGCAGTCAGCTCATCTACAACCGCGAGAGCGGGCGCAGCTTCTTCGTCGGCGCGCTGAGCTCCGAGCGCTTCCTGACCCTGCTGCATCTGCAGGCGCAGGCGGGCGCGGCGGCGCGGATCGCGGCCTTCAGCGTCGACTCCACCGGCACCACGGAGATCCAGCGCGACTTCGACCTGAAGAACTCGCCCGCTGCGGATCAGGTCATCCTCAGCCTGCCGCTCGCCCCGGGCGCCGAGATGGCGGGTGAGCCGCTGCTGCTCGCCGCCGGCACCGACTATCGCGGACAGCTCGCGAGCTACGGAGAAGCGGTGCGGGCGCTGCACGGGGCGCGCGTGAGCGCCGCGACCCCGATCGGCTGGTGGAGCTGGACGGCGTTTTACGCTGCCATCAACCAGGGCGAGACGCTCGCCAACGCCGACTGGCTGGCGCAACACCTCGAGGCGCTCGGCTACCGCTATTTCCAGGTGGACGAGGGGTACCAGTACGCGCGTGGCGAGTACACGACCAGCAACGCGGTGCAGTTTCCCGACGGAATGCGGGCGGTCGGACAGCGGGTCACCGCCGATGGACTGACCTTCGGTGTCTGGACCGGCGTGTTCGAAGTCACGCGTCGTGCGTGGGTGTACCAGCATCACACCGACTGGCTGGTGAAGAATGCACGTGGGGAGCCGATCGTCAGCGGCGAGGTCTTCGGCGACCGCGGCCAGCACACCGACCCCATCTACAGCCTCGACACCACCAACCCCGCCGCGCAGGAATACCTGCGTCAGACCTACCGCAGCATGGTGCGCGAGTGGAACGTGCGCTTCATCAAGCTCGACTTCATGGATACCACGGCCATCGAGGGCTACCGCTACCGACCCAACACCACGGCGCTGGAGGCGCAGCGCATCGGCCTGCAGATCGTACGTGAGGCGGTCGGTGAGGACGTCATCCTCGACAAGGACGGCAGCCCCATGCTGAATGCGGTCGGGCTGGTCGACACCGGTCGCATCTCGCAGGACACCGGTCACAGCTTTGAGGCGACCCGCGAGGCGGCGGCCGGCATCGCCGCGCGCTTCTACATGCATCGCAACTTCTTCGTGAACGATCCGGATGCCTTCAACCTCTGTCCACAGCAGTTCGCGGACGACCCCGAGCTCAAGCCCGTGCTGCCGCTCGCGGCGGCCGAGGCATCCATTGCGCTCGCCGCCGTCTCGGGCGGTATGTACGAGATCGGCGATGACCTGCCGACGCTCGGCTCGCAGCGCGATCGCCTGGCACTGGTCGAGAACCAGGACCTGCTCAACATGGCGAAGCTCGGTCGCGCGTCGACTCCGGTCGACCTGCTCACCTACCGGCCCGAGGATGAGCAGCCGAGCGTCTTTTTCCTGAAGGAGTCCGCCAGGCAGTCGATCCTGACGGTGTTCAACTGGACGAGCACTGCGCGCTCGCGCACGGTGAGTCTCGCCGACCTCGGTCTTCCTGCCGACCATGCCTGGCAGGCACTCGACGTCCTGCACGCCGGAGATGGCCCACCGGTGACCGCCGGTACCCTCCAGCTGGTGGGCGAGGCACCGCAGTCCGTGACGGTGCTCAAGCTGATCGACCGGCAGGTTCCGCAGAGCGCGCCGCGCGCCGCGGCGCAGGTGCCGGCCACAGCCGGCACGGGCGAGACCGTCCGGGTCGCGGCGCGCGCCGTGAACGAAGACGCGCCGATCGTCGATTACCGCTGGGACTTCGGCGATGGCACGAGCGCACAGGGGCCGCGCGCGGCGCACGCCTACACGCGGCCGGCGGACTACGTGGTACGGCTCACCACCAAGGGCGTCGAGGGCGGCGAGGCCGCACTCGAGTTTCGCCTCACCGTGACGGGCGTCCTGCGCGCCTTCCCCGACCTCAGCACCAATCGCCGCGGCGCGGACGCGCTGCCGTGAGCGGCGCCTCGCTCAGGCAGCCGCCGGGGCCTCGGGCGTCGAGCTCTCGCTCACCATCGTGAGCACGTCGTAGCCGGCAACCGCCTCGCCGGCCTGGTTGGTGATCGCGGTGTCCCAGCGCACCTCACCGTAGCCGGCCCCCGCGCGCAGCGATTTCTCCTTGCAGGTGAGCCGCACCCGGATGCGATCGCCGGGCTTCACCGGCTTCACGAAGCGCAGGTTGTCGATGCCGTAGTTCGCGAGCACCGGGCCGAAGTCCGGATCGACGAACAGCCCCGCCGCGGCGGACACCAGGAAGTAGCCGTGCGCCACGCGCCCGCCGAAGAGCGGATTGCGCGCCGCGGCGGCTTCATCCATATGCGCATAGAAATGATCGCCCGAGAGCGCCGCGAAACGCTCGATGTCCTCCAGCGTGACCTCGCGCTCCCCCGAGTGGAACGTGTCACCGATCGCGAGAGCGCCGAAGGGCTTGCGGAAGGGATGCACACCGGGATCGCGCTCGCGCGCCCCCCTCACCCAGCGGCCGCCCGCGGCGGTGATGAGGTCGGGCGTACCCTGCACGGCGGTGCGCTGCAGGTAGTGCAGCACTCCGCGGATCCCGCCCATCTCCTCCCCACCCCCCGCTCTTCCGGGGCCACCGTGCACCAGATGCGGCAGCGGTGAGCCGTGCCCGGTGGACTCGCGCGCACAGTGACGATTCACCACCAGGACCCGGCCGTGATAAGGGGCGAGCCCGAGGACCAGGCGCGCCGCGAGCTCGTCGTCGGCGCTGAAGATGGAGCTCACGAGGCTGCCGCCACCGCGGCGTGCGAGCGCGATCGCCTCGTCGATGCCGGTGTAGGGAATGAGCGTGCACACCGGGCCGAAAGCCTCCACGGAATGGACCGCACGGGCCGCCTGCCCATCGCGGCAGAAGAGCAGCGTCGGCGCGATGAACGCGCCGCGGTCGGCGTCCGCGCCGAGCGGTTGCGCCTGCCTGGCCCCGCCGCAGAGGAGCTGCGCCTCGCGCTCGAGCCGGGTGAGCTGCTCGAGCACCTCGTGGCGCTGCTTGAGCGAGGCGACCGGACCCATGCGCACCTTCTCGAGACGCGGGTCGCCGACGACGATCTGCGCCAGTGCACCGCGCAGCGCCTCCGCCACCTCCCCGGCGAGCGCGGCCGGCACCAGCGCCCGGCGGATGGCCGTGCACTTCTGCCCCGCCTTGACCGTCATCTCACGGACCACCTCGCGGACGAAGAGCTCGAGCTCCGGGCTGCCCGCGCCAGCGTCGGGCCCGAGGATGGAGGAGTTCAGGGAGTCGGTTTCTGCAGTGAAGCGCACCGCGTCGCCGAGCACACGTGGATGCTGGCGCAGCGTCAGGGCGGTCGATGCCGAGCCGGTGAAGCAGACGACATCCTGACAGGTAAGGTGATCGAACAGGTCACCCGCCGCGCCGCACAGGAGCTGGACCGCACCGGCCGGCAGGATGCCGGAGTCGACGATGCGGCGGAACACCTGCGCGGTGAGGTAACTGGTCTGCGTGGCCGGCTTGACGATCGCCGGCACGCCGGCGAGCAGCGCCGGCGCGAGCTTCTCCAGCATGCCCCACACCGGGAAATTGAAGGCGTTGATGTGCACGGCCGCCCCCTCGAGCGGCACGCACAGGTGCTGGCCGACGAAGCTGCCGCTCTTCGACAGGGCCTCGAGGCCGCCCTCGACGTACACCCGGCTGTTCGGCAGCTCGCGGGTGCCCTTGCTCGCATACACGAACAGCGTGCTGATCCCGCCATCGATATCGATCCAGGAGTCCGCCTTGGTGGCGCCGGTGGCATAGGAGAGCGCGTAGAACTCGTCCTTGTGCTCGCTCAGCATGCGGGCAAGTGATTTGAGCAGCGCCGCGCGCTCGTGAAAGGTGAGGCGGCGCAGCTCCGGTCCGCCCGCCTCGCGGGCGTAGCGCAGCATGAGCCCGGTGTCGAGGCCGTCGGCCGTGGCGTGCGCGATCACCTCACCCGTGGTGGCATCGCGCAGCGCCACCCCCGGTCCACCGCCCGCGCGCCACTGTCCGGCCACGTAACTCTGCAGCTGCATGGTGCTCACTCCTTGCCGACCACCTGGCCATCGATGCGCCAGGATCGTCCGCGCAGCAGCGCAATGCGCTCACCGCGCTGGTTGGAGACGTTGATCTCATAAATGCCGTTGCGGCGCGAGCGCCACAGCTCGCTCGCCTCCGCGGTGAGCTCGTCCCCCTCGCGCGCGCCGGCGAGGAAGTCGATCGCGGCCGCCGCCGCAACGGTCGACTCGTTGTGCGAGTTGCAGGCGAAGGCGAAGGCGCTGTCACCGAGCGCGAACACCACGCCCCCGTGGCACAGCCCGTGCCCGTTCACCATGTCGGCGCGCACGCGCATCACCACCTTCGCCCACCCGGGGCGTACGCCCGCCAGCCGCATGCCGAGCGCCTGACTCGCGCGATCGCGCGCCAACAGCGCCGCCGCCGCCTTCTCCGCCAGCTGCTGCGCGGCGCCCGCCGTCCCGTCGGTGTCGCTGCCACTCATACGCTCACGCGCTCAGCGGCCGGTGAAGCGCGGCACGCGCTTCTCGCTGAATGCCGCTACGCCCTCGGCGTAATCCGCGCTGCGGCCGAGCTCGCCCTGGTAGTCGCGCTCGATGTCGAGCTGCTCGCGCAGCGTGCGGTTCAGGCCCTCGTAGATGGCCTGCTTGGTGCGCGCGAGCCCGCGGGTCGGCGCGGCAGCGAACTGCTGCGCCAGGCTCGCCACCACCGCCTCGAGCTCCGCATCCTCGACACAGCGCCAGATCAGTCCCCACTGCTCCGCCTTTTCCGCCGGCAGCTTCTCCCCGAGCAATGCGAGTCCGAGCGCCCGGGCGGTGCCGGCGAGGCGCGGCAGCAGCCACGTGCCGCCGGAGTCCGGAATGAGACCGAGCCGGGCGAAGGCCTGCACGAAGCTCGCCGAGCGCGCCGCGACCACCAGGTCGCAGGCGAGTGCGATATTGGCGCCGGCGCCGGCGGCGACCCCGTTCACTGCGGCGATCACCGGGAGTGGCAGCTCGCGCAGCGCCAGGATGAGCGGTTTGTAGTTCCGCTCGATCGACTCGGCCAGGTCCGGGGCGGCACCACCGGGCGCCACTGCGCGGTCATTCAGATCCTGCCCGGCGCAGAAGCCGCGTCCTGCGCCGGTGAGCACCAGAACGCGCGCCGCGGCGTCCGTGCGCAGTGTCGCGAGCGCAGCGCGCACCTCGGCATGCATGGCGGTGTTGAAGCTGTTGAGGCGCTCGGGCCGGTTGAGAGTCAGCCGGGCTATGCCGTCGCTGACGTCGAACAGTATGTTGGTGTAGCTCACTGAGGGCTCCGTCATCGCCGCCACGGTATCGTGCCGTGCAGGTCACTTTTCGTCGTAATCGAGCTCCAGCACCGGGCTCTTCACGCTCGACTGGCACGCGAGCACGTAGCCCTGCTCGAGCTCCCAGTCCTCGAGCGCGTAATTCTGCGCCATCGCCACCTCGCCGCGGATCACCTTGGTGCGGCAGGTGGAGCACACGCCCGCGCGGCACGAGAACGGCAGCTCTATGCCGGCGCGCGCGGCGGCATCGAGCACCGTCTCCCCGTCCATCTGCATCGTGAAGGAGCGCCGGCGGCCGTCCATGCGTACCACGACTTCCGCAGTGCCGGCGGCCGGAGCGCCCGTCGGCGCGGGCGCCTCCGCCGGCGCGGTCGCCTCTGCCGCCGGCGCCGGCTCCGGGGCCTGCGCTGCCTCGGTGGTCGCCAGCGTGAAGTGCTCGGCGTGCACGCGCGCCGCGTCGACCCCCAGCTCGCGCAGCGTCGCCCCGACCTGCTCGATCATGTCCCCGGGGCCGCAGAGGAAGTACTCGCTCACCGCGAGCGGATCGAACAGCCTGGCGGCGAACTGCCGCACGCGCGCTGCGTCGATGCGGCCGTTGTACAGCTCGAGCTCCTGCGGCTCGCGGCTCATGAGGAAGTGGAGTGACAGCCGCTCGAGGTACCGGTCTTTCAGCGCGAGCAGCTCCTCCAGGCACATGGTGCGTCCGCTCGAGGTGTTGCCGTAGAACAGAATGATGCGCGGGCCCGCGTGCGCCAGCAGTGTACGGATCACCGCGAGCACCGGGGTGATCCCGCAGCCGGCGGCGAACGCGACGCAGGTGCCGCTCGCGGCCGCCGCGTCGCGCGGCGTGAAGCTGCCATTGGGCGGCAGCACCTCGAGCTCATCCCCCGGCCGCAGCTGCTCCGCCAGGTAGCGCGATACGCGCCCGTGGGCATGGACGCGCGGCACGATGCGCAGCGGCCACTCTCCCGGCGCATTCACCAGCGAGTAGGTGCGGCGGGTGTCCTCGCCATCGAGCGACAGCCGCACCACCACGTGCTGGCCGGCGGCGCCCTGGTACTCCGGGCGCAGCCCGGCGGGCACCTCGAGCGCAATGGCGATCGCGTCCTCGGCATCCGGCGCGATCTGCACGACCTTCAGTGGATGGAACTTCAGCATCTCAGAGGCACTTGAAATAATCGAACGGCTCGCCGCAGGCGTCGCAGCGGTAGTGCGCCTTGCAGGGTGTCGAGCCGAACTCGCTCACACGGATCGTCTCCCGGCTCGCGCAGCGCGGGCAGCTGACCGGCGGCGCCGCAGTGAGCTGGCGCAGGCCCGTGACGGGCTCCTCGGGCGGTGCGATGCCGAATGCCCGCAGCTTCTCGCGGCCGGCGGCGCTGAGCCAGGCGCTCGACCAGGGCGGTGACAGCACCTCCTCGAGCGCCGCATCGGCGAAGCCGCCGGCATCGAGCGCGCGCCGCACGAGGGTGCGGATCACATCGGTAGCCGGGCAGCCGGAATAAGTCGGCGTGATGCTCACGCGCAACCGCCCCCCGGCCTCCTCGCGCACCTCCCGGACGATGCCCAGGTCGACGATGCTCAGGACCGGAATCTCTGGATCCGCCACCGCGGCGAGCAGCTCCCACACCTGCCGTTCTGCAGCCATGCGCGTCCCGGGGCGCCGCTCACCAGCGCGCGCCGGGATAGGTACGCTGCAGGTGCTGCATCTCCGCGAGCAGATGCCCGAGGTGCTCGCTGTGGACGCCGCGCTTGCCGTGCCAGGGATAGGGCGGCGTCGCCGGCGGCGTCAGTGTTGCCGCGCGCAGATCCTCCCCCACACGCGCCGACCAGCGCGGCGCGAGCTGCGGCAGCGCCGGCGCGATACCGACGGCGCTCATGTGCTCATCGATCTCATCGGGCGTGAACAGCTCGGGTGTGAAGCGCCACAGCTCATCGAGGGCGCGCTGCGTCCGCTCATGGCTCTCGGGGGTGCCATCGCCGAGGCGTACCAGCCAGCCGCTGCTGAAGCGCTGGTGGTAGCGGGTCTCGCGGATCGCCTTCGCCGCGATCGCGCCGAGGCGCACGTCGCTCGAATGCTCGAGCGTCGCGTAGATCTCGAGCTGCCAGGTGTCGATGAGCCACTGCCGCACGATGGTGTGTGCGAAGTCACCGTTCGGCTGCTCGGCGAGCGTGAGGTTCATGAACTCCGGCGCATCGCGCAGGAAGGCGAGCGCATCCTCGTCCCGGCCGGCCCCCTCGAGCTCACCGGCATAGGTGAGCAGCAGCCGTGCCTGACCGATGAGGTCGAGCGAGAGGTTGGCGAGCCCCAGGTCCTCCTCGAGCGCCGGCGCGTGGCCGATCCACTCCGCGAGGCGCTGCCCGAGGACGAGCGAGGTGTCGGCGAGGCGCAGCACGTAGCGACAGTGCGCCGCGCGCTCCGGGCCGGTGCGCTCGCCCGCCGCTGGCGCCGTGGCGCTCACAGGTTCTTCACCTCATCGGGGATCGCGTAGAAGGTCGGGTGCCGGTAGACCTTGTCGCGCGCGGGCTCGAAGAGCGCATCGGCCTCCTCCGGATCGGAGGCGACGATGTCGGCGGAACGTACCACCCACAGGCTCACCCCTTCCTGGCGGCGCGTGTAGACATCGCGCGCGTGCTCGATGGCCATGCGCGCATCGGCGGCGTGCAGACTGCCGGCGTGCTTGTGCTCGAGCCCGGCACGCGAGCGTATGAACACCTCGAACAGCGGCCAGTCGTTCTCGCTCATGCCGCCTCTCCCGCACTCCGTGCCGCCAGCTCCCGCTCGCGCAGGCGTTGCGCGTGCGCCACCGCCGCCTCGCGTACCCAGCGGCCCGCCTCGTGCGCCCGCTGGCGGGCGGCGAGCCGCTCGCGATTGCACGGCCCGTTGCCCTTGAGCACCGCGTAGAACTCGCTCCAGTCGATCGGGCCCACCTGGTAGTGCTGGCTTGCCTCGTCCCAATGCAGCTGCTGGTCCGGGATGGTCAGGCCGAGAAAATGCGCCTGCGGCACGGTGATGTCGATGAATTTCTGCCGCAGCTCGTCGTTGCTGAAGCGCTTGATCTTCCAGCGCATCGACTGCGCGGTGTGCCGCGAGTCGGCGTCGCTCGGGCCGAACATCATGAGCGACGGCCACCACCAGCGGTTCAGGGCGTCCTGCGCCATGGCGCGCTGCGCGTGCGTGCCGTGCGTGAGCGTCAGCATGATCTCGAAGCCCTGGCGCTGGTGAAAGCTCTCCTCCTTGCAGATGCGCACCATCGCGCGCGCGTACGGACCGTAGGAGCAGCGGCAGATCGGGATCTGATTCATGATGGCCGCGCCATCCACCAGCCAGCCGATGGCACCGACGTCCGCCCAGGTGAGCGTCGGATAGTTGAAGATGCTCGAGTACTTGGCCGCGCCCGACAGCAGCTGCTCGAGCATCTGCGCCCGCGAGATGCCGAGCGTCTCGGCGGCGCTGTAGAGGTACATGCCATGGCCGCCCTCGTCCTGCACTTTTGCGATCAACACGGCTTTGCGCTTGAGCGTCGGGGCACGTGTTATCCAGTTCCCCTCGGGCAGCATGCCGACGATCTCGGAGTGCGCATGCTGTGAGATCTGGCGGATCAGCGTCTGCCGGTAAGCCTCCGGCATCCAGTCCTTGGGCTCGATCTTCTCTTCGGCGTCGATGCGCGCCTGAAAGCGCGCCGCGACCCCGCCGCCCTCCGCCGCCGGCGCGGGCTCGCGGCCGT
>JAFAKO010000053.1 GCA_019235245.1 Gammaproteobacteria bacterium | reverse complement strand
AGGAATGCGCGGACCCGGCAAGCGCGCGTGAATGCATCCGCGAGGTCGCCATCGCTTATCATGAATACCTGCCGCTAGAAGCGCGGGAGTTGGCAGCGTTAGGCACCCTGGCGGCGGCGCGGCTGCTCATGAACGTGGTGGTGCACGAGTGGCACGTGCACCACAACCCCGCGAATGACCACTACGCCGCGCTGGATCCGCATTTCATGCGCGCGCGGCTCGAGATAGCCGCGGGTCTCGCGCTCGAGGAGATCCGCCTGTGACGGCTGCGGACAACGGCGATGGCGCGGAGACCCTCGCACGTCGTGCGCGGCTGCTCGCGCCTACCTACAGGCTGTTCTACCGTCAGCCGCTGCAGATCGTACGGGCCGACGGAGTGTGGATGTACGACCAGCACGGCCGCGCCTATCTCGATGCCTATAACAATGTACCGGTGGTAGGACACTGCCATGCGTATGTGGTCGACGCCTTGACACGCCAGGCGCGCACCTTGAACACCCACACGCGCTATCTCGCGGAAGAGCCGCTGCAACTCGCCGAGGAGCTCCTGGCCACGATGCCGGAGGAGATCGGGCGGCTGATCTTCACCTGCACCGGCAGCGAGGCGAACGATCTCGCGGTACGTGTGTGCAAGGCGGTGACGGGTGGAACCGGATTCATCGTCACCGATTTTGCCTACCACGGCGTGACCGACGTCCTGGCCGGCATGTCGCCCGAGGACGGCGGCCCACTCGGCCCCGGCGTGTACACGGTACCGGGGCCGCGCAGCCGGGAAGATCGCGCGGCTTTTGCCGAGCGCGTCCGCGAGTGCCTCGGGCGCATGCAAGCCGACGGCGTGCGGCTCGCCGCGTTGCTCGTCGACACGATCTTCGCCAGTGATGGCGTGTTCGCCGAGCCTCGCGGGTTCCTCGCCGATGCGGTGCGGCACGTGCGCGCCGCGGGCGGACTTTTCATCGCCGATGAGGTGCAACCGGGGTTCGGCCGCCTGGGCGACGCGATGTGGGGCTTCCAACGCCATGGCGTGACCCCGGATTTGGTCACCATGGGCAAACCGATGGGCAACGGACATCCAGTGGCCGCAGTCGCAGCGCGCGCGAGCGTCTTCGAGCAGTTCGCGAAGCACAGGCATTATTTCAACACCTACGGCGGGAACAGCGTGTCCTGCGCCGCAGCGCTTGCCGTGCTGCAGGTGATCCGCAATGAGAATCTCATCGACAACGCACGCCGCACGGGTGAGTACCTGCAACGCGGGCTGCGTGCGCTCGCCGAACGCCACCGCGCCATTCGCGAGGTACGCGGCGCCGGGCTGTTCCTCGGCGTCGAGCTCGGCGCCAACGACCAGAGCGGACTGAGCGGCTCGGCGGAGACAGCCCGGGTGGTGAATGCGATGCGCGACCGGGCGGTGCTGGTGGGGTCAACCGGCCGAAACGGGGATGTACTGAAGATCCGTTCGCCACTCACTTTCCAGCCGCAGCACGCGGACCTGTTGCTGGAGGCGCTTGATCGGTCGTTGCAGACGGTGGCGTGAGGCGGCCGCCGGGGATCCGGTGTCGCATTCAATGCTTTAGCGCACCGATTGCCGCGGGCGCGTTCACCACAGGTACGGCAGCAGCATTCGGGTTCGTTTCCTGTACGCCGGGTAACGTTCCGGAAACTGCTCGCTGAGGAGCTGCTCCTCGTGGTGCGCACTCGAGATGAACCGGGGTGCATACACAACGAGTGGCAGTAGCCACAAGACGCTCTGACCGATCGCCGAACCGATTAGGGCAAGGAGCAGCCCGCTATAGATCGGATGGCGAACCAGCGCGTACGGGCCGGTCGTGATCAGCCCGGGATCCCCCTGCGCAGAAGCCGCGGCCCGGCTCCGCTCGAGGCAGGCCCGACCTGAAATCGCAAGCGCGATGCCGGCCGCGCAGAGCGCGAAGCCCGCGACACCCGTCGCCAGGCTGGTGTTGCCCGCGTAGAGTCCCGCCCCCGGCAGGGGGTGACACATGATCGCCACCTGGATAGCCGCCACGACCAGGGCGAAGAAGGCCAGGCGTACTGCGATCTCGCGCCACCAGACCCAGCGGCCACCGACGGTGCGCCGCAGGCCTGTGGCAGCCAGCCCCCAGTACGCGATGAGCGCCAGCCAGAGCGCGAAGATCATCCAGCCGAAGATCGTCATAGCTGCGGACGTGGACGCGGGCTCCCG
>JAFAKO010000326.1 GCA_019235245.1 Gammaproteobacteria bacterium | reverse complement strand
TCCTCGCTCTTGAGGGTGAGGCCGTCATCGCCCAGCAGCTCGAGCACCTGGCGCTCGTGGTCCTCGGGCGCGGCACTCCACTCCACCGAAGCGTTGCCACGGTCATCGTGCACGACCGTGCCGACGCGGCGCCGCTCTGCCGGCGGTGTTGCCTGCTCTTTCTGGAATCTCTTGCGATTCTCGCTCACAGATTATGTCCCAACCCGTCACCGGGACCTGCTTCCCCACCTCGCAGGGTACCCGCGCGGCCGGTCTCGATTCCGGGACCCCGGTCACGAAACGGCGCCCCAGGGCTTGCCGTTCGTCCGGAGGCGGGCACTCGCCCGCAGCAGACCGAGTGCGCTCTTGCAGTCGGAGATCTCGCCTTCGAGCGCCCAGCGGCACGCCTCCTGGAACGGCACCCAGTGGATCTCGATGACCTCGGCGCGCTCCTGCGCCGCCTGCGCCGGTACCAGGCCCTGCGCGAGGAACAGGTGCAGCCGTTCGGTGAACACGCCGGGCGAGCTCAGGCAGACACCGAGGCTTTCCCAGTGCCGCGCGCTCACGCCAGCCTCCTCGATCAGCTCGCGTTGCGCAGTGGCGAGCGGCGGCTCGTCGGGCTCGAGCTTGCCTGCCGGCAGCTCCCATAGCCAGCCGCCCGCCACGTAGCGGTACTGCCGCAGCAGGCAGACCCGCCCGCCCTCATCCAGTGCAACGGCCGCCGCGCCGCCCGGGTGATGCACTACCTCCAACACCGTCCGGTGCCCGTTCGGCAGCAGCACCTCGTCAGTCGTGACCCGCACGACGCGGCCGGCGAACTGCAGGGTCTGTTTGTCAGGTTTCATGACGTGCATCCTAGCCGCTGGTGTCAGCGCTCGTGTACGAAAGGGTATAGTTGCCAGCTGTACGCCCCATGCCCACGACGTCGCATCTCGACCGCCTCAACGGACCGCAGCGCAAGGCCGTGACTCACGGCGAGGCGCTGCCCGAGAAGGGCTACCGCGCCGGGCCGCTGCTGATCGTTGCCGGCGCCGGCACCGGCAAGACCGATACGCTCGCGCACCGCGTGGCGCACCTGGTGATCAACGGTGTCGACCCGGCGCGCATCCTGATGCTGACCTTCACCCGGCGCGCCGCGCAGGAGATGCGCCGGCGTGCGCACGAGATCACGCGCAAGGCTCTCAACGATACCCTCGGTGGTGCCACCCAGAGCATCGCGCAGCGCCTCAGCTGGGCGGGCACCTTCCACTCGGTCGGCAACCGGCTGCTGCGCCACTACGCCGCGCACCTGCAGCTCGATCCGCATTTCAGCGTCATCGACCGCTCCGATGCCGCCGACCTGATGGACAGCCTGCGCGAGGAGCTCGGCTTCGCCGAGCGCGAGCAGCGCTTCCCGCGCAAGGACACCTGTCTCGGCATCTACTCCAACCGGGTCAACACGCGCAGCTCGCTCGCCGAGGTCCTCGAGCGGCACTACCCCTGGTGCGCGCAGTGGGGAGGGGAGCTCGCCCAACTCTATCGTGCCTATGTCGAGCAGAAGCAGCACGCCAATCTGCTCGACTACGACGACCTGCTGCTGTACTGGCACGGCATGATGGCCGAGCCGCGCCTCGCGCAGCACATCGGCGCGCACTTCGATCACGTGCTGGTCGATGAATTCCAGGATACCAACCGGCTGCAGGCCGAGATCCTCTACGCCATGAAGCCCGATGGCGCCGGTCTCACCGTGGTCGGCGACGATGCCCAGGCGATCTACTCCTTCCGTGCCGCGGCGGTCGAGAACATCCTCGGTTTCCCCGAGCGCTTCACGCCGCCCGCTGAGGTGGTCACCCTGGCGCAGAACTACCGCTCGACCCAGCAGGTGCTGGATGTCGCCAACGCCGTGATGGCCGAGGCCCCGCGCCAGCACCGCAAGTACCTGCTGTCGATACGCGGCGAGGGGGCGCGGGGTCGTGTGGTCACGGTGGACGACCTGCAGACCCAGGCGGAATTCATCTGCACCGAGGTGTTGAAGAAGCGCGAGGCGAGCGTGCCGCTCAAGCGCCAGGTGGTGCTGTTCCGCAGCGGCAGCCACAGCGACATCCTGGAAGTGGAGCTCACCAAGCGCAAGGTGCCGTTCGTCAAGTACGGCGGCCTGAAATTCCTCGAGGCGGCGCACATCAAGGACCTGCTCGGGGTGCTGCGCTGGGCGGACAACCCACGCAATACGCTCGCGGCCTTTCGCACGCTGCAGCTGCTGCCCGGGATCGGGCCGGTGCACGCGCGCGCCGCCATCGAGCATCTCGAGCGCGCCGGGCACTCGTTCGCCGCTCTCAAGACCTTCGCCCCGCCGCAGCAGACGCCGGAGATCGACTGGCGGCGCCTCACCGAGCTCATGCACTCGCTGGCGGATCCGCAGCGCCCGTGGGCCGGGCAGCTGAGCATGGTGCGCGAGTGGTACCAGCGCTACTTCGAGCGTCTGTACGAGCAGCACCACACGCGCCAGGGCGACCTCGAGCAGCTCGAGCTGCTGTCCGGACAATTTCCCTCGCGCGAGCGCTTCGTCACCGAGCTCACGCTCGATCCGCCCCACGCCACGAGCGACCTGTCAGGACGGCCGACGCTCGATGATGACTACCTGGTGCTCTCCACCATCCACTCCGCCAAGGGCATGGAGTGGGACAGCGTGTACGTGCTCAACGTCGTCGATGGCAGCTTCCCCTCCGAGTTCTCCACCGGCAAGCCCGAGCTGATCGAGGAGGAGCGGCGGCTGCTGTACGTGGCGCTGACACGCGCGCAGAACGAGCTGGCGGTGATGGTGCCGCTGAAGTTCCACCTCACCAAGCAGGCGCGCACGGGCGATGCGCACGTCTATGGCGGCCGCAGCCGCTTCATGACCGAGCGCGTGCTGAAGACCCTGGACCCGGTCACGTTCCACTCGGCACCGGGCGCGAGCGATGCGCTGCAGGACAGCAGCTCGACCGTCACGCTGGATGTCGGCGCGCGCCTGCGCGAGATGTGGTGATGGCGTGCGGCGTGCGCCGCACGCGTTGCGAGCTCAGGGTTTCGGCTTCACGAAGCGCAGGGTGAAGCGATCGCTCTCGCCGATCGCGGCGTACTTGTCGTGATCCTTCGCCCCGAGGCGATAGGTGGGCGGCAGCGTCCACACGCCCTGCTCGTAGTCCTTGGTGTCCCGGGGGTTGTCGTTCACTTCTGATTTGGCTACCAGGCGGAACCCCTGTTGCTCGATCAGGTGGATGGCGTAGTCCTCGTTCACGTAGCCACTCTTGGCCTTCGGATCCTGCGGCACCGCCGGATTGCCGCGATGCTCGACCACCCCGAGCACGCCTCCGGGCTTGAGCGCGCGGTACATGGTGGCGAAAGCCTGCGCGGCCTGATCGCGGGCCATCCAGTTGTGGATGTTGCGGAAGGTGACGACCATGTCGACCGAGCCGGGTGGCAGCACATCGCCGCCGGCGAGTGGGAAAGTGACCACCGCAACGCGGTCGTAGAGATCCGCACGCTCGGCCAGCCGGGCGTGGTACTCCTCCAGGCGGTGCGTGATGTACTTGCTGGACGGATCCTCCGCGATGACGCCCGCGTAGTACTTACCCTTGTCGCGCAGCAGCGGGGCGATGACGGCGGTGTACCAGCCCGGCTCCGGCCACACTTCCAGCACCTTCATTTCCGGGCGGATGCCGAAGAACAGCAGCGTGTCCTTCGGATGGCGGTAGACATCGCGCGCCCGCTCCTCGGCCGGGCGCTGGTCCCCGGCGAGAATGACGGTGAGGGCATCGGCGGTGCTCTGGCGCGAGCTGCTCGCGGTGCAGGCCGCGGCCAGCAGCGCACAGGCGAGCACCGCCAGGATCCTGCCGCTGGCGCTCGCCGTCAAAGTGCTCCTGGGGTCGGCTGACATCGCTGGCTTCCGCGTGAACATTACCGCATGCACCGCATAAAAAAACCCCGCGTGGGGCGCGGGGTTTCCTTTTCCGCAGACCTGTGCCTTCGTTGTCAGCGGCGGAACGGACCGCCTCCCTGGCGCGGACGCTGCGGGCGTTCCTGCGCTTCGTTGACGCGCAGCGGACGGCCGGCCATCTGGAAGCCGTTCAGCGCCTGGATCGCGCTCTGCGCCTCGGCCTGGGGCATGTCGACGAAACCGAAGCCGCGCGGCTTGCCGGTCTCGCGATCGTTGATGAGCTTCACCGACTCTACTTTGCCATGGCGCTCGAACAGGGCCTTCACGTCCTGCTCGGTGACGCTGAAGGGGAGGTTGCCAACGTAAATCGTCGTCATCCGTCAGTCTCTCTTCAATAGGCGGACAGCGGCGAGCCGCACGCGTCGGTCGCATGTACCGCGTGATCGATCAAACAGGTCAAGGCTTCAAGGCACACGATCGGACAGTTTTCAGTCAATGCGCAGCGCTTGGGCCGGCGGCCTGCACCTGCG
This sequence comes from Gammaproteobacteria bacterium, assembly GCA_019235245.1. Classification (GTDB taxonomy): domain Bacteria; phylum Pseudomonadota; class Gammaproteobacteria; order Steroidobacterales; family Steroidobacteraceae; genus 13-2-20CM-66-19. The sequence continues at coordinate 999 of JAFAKO010000326.1, read as the reverse complement.
TTCGCGCGCGGTTTGGAGGGCGCGGGGCGGGCGGAAATGGAGTCAACACAGTCAAAGCGCACTCAATCCACGGCGGATACGAACGCGAGAAACATGCTACTCCCGGCTTTTCCGCTACGCAAACCAGACCAATCCGACACGACCGCACGCGCGGGCTCACTCTCTTACATAAGTCGGGAGCCGGGCTCAGGGCGGCGACGGTAGCGCATGCTCTCGGGGAATCGTGCTCGATGAGCTGCCGCGCGGGACGCTCGGTCTCCTCGAGGTGGCAGGTGGCGCGCGCGCGACGGAGATCGAGGCATCGAGAGCCCCCGGATTGTCCGGCTCGAGCTCGAGCGCCTTGCGCAGCTCCTGCCGGCTTGCGAGGCGTAACTGACGAAAGTGGCGCCCCTGCGGCGCGCGCGCGCTCAGGTGCCGGCCGGCTCCAGGTAGGCGTAGCCGTTGAGCTCGCTCTCGTAGAAGCGCTTGAGCGCCTGGCTCTCGGCGAGCGTCATGCGCCCGTCGCGGATCGCACGCTCGCAGTCGCGCGCCAGCGCCGGATATAGCTCGGCCACGTCGTACTCCATGTACTCGAGCACCTTGTTGGCCGTGTCGCCCTTGACGATCTCCTCGATCCACCAGCCGCCCTCATCGTGCAGCCGCACGTGCACGACGTGGGTATCGCCGAACAGGTTGTGCAGATCGCCGAGCGTCTCCTGGTAAGCCCCGACCAGAAAGGCGGCCAGGTAGTACTTTTCCTCGCCCCGCAGCTCGTGCAGCTCGAGCGTGCGCTTCACATCCCGCGGGGACACGAAGTGATCGATCTTGCCGTCGGAGTCGCAGGTGATGTCGGCCAGCACCGCCGTGCGCGTCGGGCGCTCCTCGAGGCGGTGAATCGGCATGATCGGGAACAGCTGGTCGATCGCCCAGCTGTCGGGCAGCGACTGGAACACGGAGAAGTTGCAGAAGTACGTGTCGGAGAGGATCGATTCCAGGTCCTCGAGCTCCTCCGGCAGCCGC
>JAFAKO010000041.1 GCA_019235245.1 Gammaproteobacteria bacterium | reverse complement strand
GATTTTCGTCGCCTGCGTGCTCTCCTTCCGCCGCGGTATCGTCGGTGAGCTCGAGGCGCTGCGCCTACGCCGCGCGCAGCCGCCCGCACGGCCCGCGACACCGGCCTGAGCGGGAGCCCGCGCGCTCAGCCCCGCCGCACGTGCTCGGGCGGCTGGTAGAGCCCGCCCGACCATTCGATGAGCTCATCGATGCTCTGTGCCGCGAGCAGCGCACGGCACGCCGCGCCACGATCGACGCCGAGGTCCGCGGGGAAGGCGACGATGCCGCGGGCCCGCAGCCCCGAGGTGCGCTGCGGATCGGCGCGACGCCCGACCGGCGTGTCGCCGGCGATGGCGGCAAGCGCCGCGCGCCGCTCCTCGCTCCCCTCCGCGCGATACAGGTAGGCGATGCCCTGCTCGCTCACCACGTGACTCACGTCATCGCCGTAGATCATCACCGGGGCGATCGGCATGCCGCTGCGCTTGCCGACCGTCACCGCATCGAGCGATTCGACCAGCGCCGGCACCCCGTTGCGGGTCGTCTCGATGAGCTGCACCACGAGCTTGCGCCCGCGCGCCACCGGGGCAGTGGCGCTGATGAGGCTGAGCCACGCCGGGCTCGCGTGACGGCGACCGCGGGGATCGTGCCCCATGTTGGGTGCCCCGCCGAACCCGGCGAGGCGGCCGAGCGTGACGGTGGACGAGTTGGCGTCCGCATCCATCTGCAGCGTCGAGCCGATGAAAAGATCCACCGCGTATTGCCCGGCGAGCTGCGCCAGGGTGCGGTTCGAGCGCAGGCTGCCGTCGCTACCGACGAAGAACACGTCCGGGCGGGCGCGCACGTACTCCTCCATGCCCGCCTCGCTCCCGAAGCAGTGGATGCTCTCGACCCAGCCGCTCTCGATGGCGGGAATGAGCGTCGGGTGGGGGTTCAACACCCAGTTGCGGCAGATGCGCCCCTTGAGTCCGCGCGATTCGGCGTAAGTCGGCAGCAGCAGCTCGATCGCGGCGGTCGCGTAGCCGATGCCGTGGTTGAGCGAGGCGACACCGTGAAGCTCGTAAATACCACGGATCACCTGCATCCCCATCAGCACCTGCTCGTCACTGATGCGGGCGGGGTCGCGTGTGAACAGCGCCTCGAGCGCAAACGGCCGGTCGGCCGCCACGATCAGATCGACCCAGGAGCCGGGAATGTCCACGCGCGGCAGCTCATCGACCACCTCGTTCACCTGCGCGAGCACCACGCCCTGCGCGAACGCGGTCGCTTCGATGATGGTCGGGCTGTCCTCGGTGTTGGCGCCCGTGTAGAGGTTGCCGGCGCGATCGGCCTGCTCGGCGCACACCAGCGCCACCTGCGGGCGCAGGTCGACGAGCATGCGGGCGTACAGCTCGATGTAGGTGTCGATCGAGCCGATCTCGAGCTTGCCCGCCTCCAGCAGTTGCGCGACGCGCACGCTCTGTGGCCCGGCGAAGCAGAAGTCCACGCGCCGTGCGATGCCGCGCTCGAACAGCATGAGGTGCTCGGGCCGCGTGATGCTCGGGATGAGCAGATGCAGGTCGTGCACACGCGCCGCATCGACCTCAGCCAGCGAGCGTGACAGGAAATCGGCCTGCTTCTGGTTGTCGCCCTCGAGCACCACACGATCCCCCGGCTGCAGCAGCGCCTCGAGGACGGCGACCATCGAGTCGCGCCGCACGAGCTTGCCCTCAACGTGGACGGCGGTGCGCGCGAGACGGCGCTGCTTCTCATCACGTCGGGAGCTCCAGTGGCGGCGGGTCGGGCGTTTGATGCGGACCTCCTCAGGCGTTTGCGGGGCGCGATCATGCCGCGCCGCACCGCGGGGACGCCAGCCGCGGATGCCTGGCGTGCGGCTTTGCACACCCGTTTCCTGCCCCCGGGCAGTGTCGGCCGACTTTACGTAATCTTTTTTACACGTGCGTTCCCCGGTTCGTTAGCCGCTGAAAGTACGGGCTTTCCCTTCGCGGGCACGAAACCTGCATCACATAACCTACGAATCGCGGTATGCACCGCGACATGTCGCCACGCGGTACGCCGAAGAGCTTTCAAGGCGACGCAATTCCTCGGCCCCTGGGAGGTGCCTCGTTATGATTTCTCGTGTGCGCATTCCAGCCGGAGTCGCGGCTGCGACACTCCTGGCAAGTCTGGCCGCCGGTCCGGCGGTCGGTGCTCCTCTCCAATTGGGACCGGGCGGAACCGGCGGCGTTCCGATATACGACGGCCGCACCCCGACCACGACCACCCTGATCAACGCCAAGTGCGGCTACTTCAGCGGCGCAGCCTGCTCGACCGGGACCAGCCTCGGCGCTTTGCAAAGCACCGGCGAGTCGATTCTCCTGAGCTCCGGCGGATTCATTGAGGCGGCGGGTACGACTGCCCTGAATCCCTATGGCGCGAATGATGTCGCGCTGGCGTTCATATTCGGCGGCGCGCAGGCCTCCTCGGTTACCTCTGCAATGCTCTCCGCGCTCAGCGGTTACTCGACCTCGGTCGAAGCCTGTGGCCCGATTTTCGGATCTGCGTTTGCGGGTTGCGCGGCTGGAAGTGCCGGCACCGCGACACGCAGCGGCGGCACCGGTGACTCCGTAACCTTCGCCAGCCTCGGACACACCACGATTCTTGGGTTTCCGGCAACCGATGGCTACGTGCTGTACACGAACGCTCCCACCAGCGCGCTCATCGACCCGAATAACTTCACGGTGGATCTCAACGGCCAAACACTCAGCTTCACCGGCTTCGGGCTCAAGGCTCCCTCGAGTGGCGGGGGCGGCAGCGTGCCCGAGCCCGCGACCCTCGGCCTGCTCGGCCTGGGCCTGCTCGGCATGCAGCTGGCGCGCGCCCGACGGCGCCGTTAGCCGGATCTGACAGGAGAGCGAGGCCCGCGTTGCCCGCAGGCAGCGCGGGCCCGCTCGCATCTGACAGGCCGAGGTTGCGATCGCGCTGTCGCT
>JAFAKO010000280.1 GCA_019235245.1 Gammaproteobacteria bacterium | reverse complement strand
ACAGCATGGCGCCCTTTGCCACACCGGTCGTGCCGCCGGTGTATTGCAGGAAGGCGAGGTCCTCGGGACCGACCTCGACCGGCGCGAGCGGCAGCTTCTTCCCCTGCACCAGAGCGACAGTGAAGTCGGTCGCCTGCGGGATGTGCCACGCCGGTACCTGCTTGCGTACCCGCCGTACCAGGAAGTTCACGATGGCCGATTTCGGAAACCCGAGCAGGTCGCCGACGCCGGTCACCAGCACCTGCTTCAGCGCCGTGCGTGGCAGCACCTTCTCCAACACATGCGCGAAATTCTCCAGCACCAGTATGCCGGTCGCACCGGAGTCGGTGAGCTGATGCTCCAGCTCCGGCGCGGTGTACAGCGGGTTGACGTTTACCACCACGAGCCCGGCGCGTAGTGCGCCGAACAGTGCCACCGGGTACTGCAGCGTGTTCGGCAGCATGATGGCGAAGCGCTCGCCCTTGGCGAAACCGGCCCGTTGCAGCCAGCTGGCGCAGGCGCGGCTGAGCTCATCCAGCTGGCGATAGGTGAGCTGTGCGTCCATCTGCACGTAGGCGACGCGCTCGGCGTGCTCGGCGCAGGTCTTCTCGAACAGTTCCTTCAGCGAGCGCAGCCGGGTCGGATCGATGTCCGCGGGCACTCCCGGCGGGTACGACTTGAGCCAGATTCTGTCCATCAGTGTCCCCCAGTGCGCGGTTTGTTCTTCAGCAGCGGCTCGAGGTACGGCCAGAGTGTATCGAGAACGATCGGCTCGGCGGCAGCGTTCGGGTGCAGCCCGTCCTGCTGCATGAGCGCGGGGTCGAGTGCCACCTTCTGCAGCAGGAACGGCACGAGCGGCAGATGATATTGCTGCGCGAGATCGGGATATACGCCCGCCAACTCCTCGCTGTACCGTGGGCCGTAGTTGGGTGGCATGCGGATGCCGACCAGCAGCACGCGTGCCCCCGCTGCCTGCGACAGCTGCACCATCCGCGCGAGGTTCGCGCGCATCGCAGCCACCGGCAGCCCGCGCAGTCCGTCGTTGGCGCCGAGCTCGAGGATCACGATTGCCGGAGTGTGCAGCTGCAGCGCCCGCGGCAGTCGCTCGAGTCCGCCGCTGCTGGTCTCGCCGCTGACGCTGGCGTTGACAACCTCGTACCCGTACCCTTGGGTCTGCAGCCGCTGCGTAAGCAGCGTAACCCAACCCTGCTCCGGCCGGATTCCGTAGGCGGCGCTCAGGCTGTCGCCGAACACAAGGATCGTACGGGCCGAGGCCACCGCGTTCTGGAGCGCGATGAACACCAACCCAACGCCAAGTGCCCAGGCGCCGGCGACCCGCAGCCAAGTTCTCAAGGCTGAAAACCTCTCCAAGCAGGTTAGCAGCCCCGAAGGTTCCCTGACCATCGTCGACGCTGTCTCACTCACCATCGACGCGGGCGAGTCGGTGGCGGTGAGCGGTCCCTCCGGAGCGGGCAAGTCGACTTTGCTCGCTCTGCTGGCCGGGCTCGATCTGCCGACGCACGGTCGTGTGCTGCTCGAGGGTCAGGATCTGACGCTGCTCGATGAAGACGGCCGGGCGCGGCTGCGGGCGCAGCGGGTCGGGTTCGTGTTCCAGTCGTTCCATCTGATCCCGGCGCTCACCGCGCTCGAGAACGTGATGCTGCCGCTGGAGTTGGCGGGCCGCAGCGATGCGCGGCGTGCGGCCGCCGAGACGCTCGCGGGCGTCGGGCTCGCACGCCGCACCGGCCACTATCCGCGCCAGCTCTCCGGCGGTGAGCAGCAGCGCGTGGCGATTGCCCGCGCGTTCGTCACCCGGCCGGCGGTGCTGTTCGCCGATGAGCCCACCGGCAATCTCGACACCGCGACCGGCGCACGGGTCGGCGAGCTCCTGTTCGAGCTCAACGCGCATGCGCACACGACCCTGGTCCTGGTGACGCATGACCGGGAGCTGGCCGCGCGCTGCGGGCGCGTGGTACGCATGGAGGCGGGGCGCGCCCTGTGAGCCCACTGCGGCTGGCATTGCGCATGCTGGCGCGCGAGTGGCGCTCGGGCGAGCTCGGGGTGCTGCTGCTCGCACTCACGGTAGCCGTGGGTGCGCTCACCGGGGTGGGCTTCCTCGTGAGCCGCATCAACGCTGCGGTCGCCCTGCAGGCGGTTGCGGTGTTGGCCGCGGATCTGCGCCTCGGCTCGCCGCAACCGCTCGATGAGGAATACTTCCGCGAAGCGGCGCGGCGCGGGATCTCCACGGCGCACACCACCAACCTGCTGTCGGTGGTGTTCCTGGGCGATGCCAGCCAGCTCACCAACATCGCGGCGGTGACGCCCGGCTATCCGCTGCGTGGCCGGGTGCTGGTGGCGGATGAGGCTTTCGGGCGCGGCAGCCCGGCAGCCGGGATCCCCGCAGCCGGTGAGGTGTGGCCGGACTCGAAGCTGCTCGCGGCGCTCGGCGCACGCGTCGGCTCGCGCCTGGCGATCGGCGCGGCGGAATTCCGTGTCAGCCGGGTGCTCATATCGCGACCGGACCAGGGTGGAACCTTCGCCGAGCTCGCTCCGAACCTGCTCATGAATGCCGCGGATCTGCCGGCCACGCAGCTGATCCAGCCGGGTAGCCGCGTCAGCTACAGCGGGCTGTTCGCCGCCGATCGCGCGCGCATCGATGAGCTCAAGGGCTGGCTGAGCGCGCACAAGCGCCGCGGCGAGCGGCTGCGTGACATCACCGAGGCGAGCCCCCAGGTGCGCAATGCCGTGCAGCGCGCCGGCCGCTTCCTCGCGCTCGCGAGCCTGGTGAGCGTGCTGTTGTGCGCGATTGCGGTAGCGATGTCGGCGCGCCGCTACGTCAATCGCCATCTCGACATCGTCGCGCTGCTCAAGACGCTCGGCGCGACACGCGGCTTCACGCTCGCGCTTTCGGTTCTGCAGCTGCTGGCGCTGGCGCTGATCGCGGCGGCCGCCGGCGCGCTGCTCGGCTTCCTCGCCCAGGAGTGGCTGCTGCGTACCATCCGTGGACTGCTGAGTGTCACCGAGCTGCCGGCGGCGAGTGCGACCCCGCTCGCGGTCGGCTTCGTCACCGCCATCGCGCTGCTCGCCGGGTTCGCGCTGCCGCCGCTCCTGCAGCTGTCACGCGTGCCGGCCCTGCGGGTCCTGCGGCGCGATGTCGGGCCGCCCGCACCGCTGGTGTTGCTCGCCTTCGGACCGGCGGTTGCGGTGGTGCTACTCCTTATATACTGGGTGGTCCCCGAGCGACGCACTTTCCTGTACTTCACCACGGGGCTCGCCGCGTTCGTGCTGGTGCTGACCCTCGCCGGCGGCCTGCTGGTCGCCCTCGCCGGGCGGCTGCGCGGGCGGGTCGGGGTGGCGTGGCGCTTCGGCGTGGCCAATCTCAGCCGGCGCCGCGCGGAGAGCGTCGTGCAGCTGGTCGCCTTCGGCACCGGCATCATGGTGCTGCTGCTGCTGTCGATCCTGCGCACCGATCTCAACAGCGACTGGCAGCGCACGCTGCCACAGAACCTGCCGAACTACTTCTTCGTCAACATCCCGCCACAGTCGCGCGCGGAGTTCATGAGCTTTGTGCAGGCGCAGGGCGCGCGCACCACGCGCCTGCTGCCCATGATCCGCGGGCGCTTGATCGCCATCAACGGCCGGCCGGTCGAGGAGAGCCGCGCGGCACACGGTGAAGACAACTTCGCCACCCGCGAGCAGAACCTCACCTGGACCGCCGAGCTCGGGCCCGACAACCGTATCATCGCCGGACATTGGTGGAGCGCCGCGGATGCCGAACAGCCACTGGTCTCACTCGCGACCGAGTTCCAGGAAGCGCTTGGCGTGCGACTCGGTGACCGGCTCACCTTCGACATCGCCGGGGAGACGCGCGAGGTCACGGTCGCCAGCATCCGCAAGGTGAAGTGGGACACCTTCCAGCCGAACTTCTTCATCGTCTTCCCGCCGGGGGTGCTGGAAGGGACCGCCGGCACTTACCTCACCAGCGCCTATTTCGCGCCGGGTACGGCACGTTCGCTGGCGCAGCTCGCGCATCGTTTTCCGAGCGTCTCGATCTTCGACATCGATGAGCTGCTGGCGCAGGTGCGGTCGGTGCTCGACAAGGCGGCGCTCGCAGTGCAGAGCGTGTTTGTGTTTACCCTGTTCGCCGGGCTCACGGTGCTGCTGGCGGCGGTGCAGTCGAGCCGCGATGAGCGCCGCTACGAGAGCGCGATGCTGCGCACGCTCGGCGCGAGCCGCGGCACCGTGGTGCAGGGCGTGCTCGCGGAGTTCGCCACGCTCGGGAGCCTGTCGGGATTGCTGGCGGCGCTCGGCGCCTCGCTGGCGGCGTATTACCTCACGACCCAATGGCTCGAGCTCAATTACGTGTTCGAGTGGCTGCCGTGGCTCGAGGGCCTCGCGGGTGGGGCGTTGCTGGTCGCCACCGGTGGCTGGCTGGCCACGCGCAGCGTCATCAATCAGCCGCCGCTCACCACGCTGCGCGGCTGAGCGCGCTCAGTGCACGATGCCGATCGTTACCCAGGAGTCCGGTTGCGGCTGGCCGCGCCAGTCGAGCCCCTCGAGCGTGAGCTGGTAGTTGCCCGGGCCGAGCGCTGAGCTGTTGAGCGCGATGCGCAGGTGACCGTTGGAGTCCTTGTCGAGATTGCTGATCACCGCGACACGCCCCTGATCGATGCGGTCGATGGTGACGCGGAAGGCGTGGTAGGGCGAGCGCGACTCGTCGATCTTGAGGTCCGCGAGCTGCACGGCTCCGCCGCCGATGGTGATGGCCGGGGAGTTGGATGCGCCCGAGCGGCTCGGCAGCAGGCGGATCTCGCGCGTGCTCGTGGCGGGATCGAGTGCCCGCTCGCTGTTCTGCTTCTGCAGCTCGGCGATGCGATGGCTCTTGCTGCTGCTGTCGGCGGCGACGCCGGCGAGCGCCAGGCCGAGAAGCACGACCGCAATCGCCAGGCCGAGCATCACCTGGGGTTTCTGCCACACCGGGCGCGCGTTCTCCTGCCAGGGCTCGGGCTTGCCGCTCGCCTCGAGCAGTCGCAGCCCCGCGTTGACGCGCTCCGGCAGCCCCATCTCATCGAGGAGCTCCGGATGGCTGCGACAGAAGCGCTCGAACTCGGTGGCGGCCTTGAGCGGCAGCCGGCCCGAGAGGTAGCGCTCCACCACCTGGTTGCGCGCGATGAAGTCGCGATCCATCGTCGGGCCCGGGGGCACTGCCGATGCAGCGCTCGTGTCGGGAATAGCGGCCGGCGCGACGCTCAGAGAGTGTGTGCCACCGGCCGTCGGGCCGGTCGCGGCAGACCCTGCCGAGGAGCTGCGGGGCGGAGTGACCCTCGGCGCCGGCGCTGTCGCAGCCGGAGGCGCCGCAGGTGGCGACGCGGGCGCCGGCGCGGGGCGAACTTTCGGCGCGGCCGAGGCGCGTGCGCTCGCCCAGCTGGCAAGGCTCGGCGCATCGAGCTTCGGGGCCGGTGTCTCGGCCCTCGCGGACGAGGCCGCGGATCTCGCGGCGGCGTCGCCCCGGGGCATCGATTGCGCGCCCGGCACCGGCGTGGCCTCCGCCTTTGGCGGCGGGGTTGGCCGCACCGCGGGGCGGGTCGCGCCGCTCGCGACCGCGAGCTTGGTGGCGGCTGCGCTGAGGGAAGCAGTCTTGGCGATCGGGACGCGCGCGGCAGCGCGCATCGCCGCGGCTTCCGCAGGTGACTCGGCTTTCGCTGCGGCGGAGGTGGCGGCCGCCGGAGCCACCGGCGGTGGGGGCGGAGGCGGTGGCGCGGTCAACAGGTCATCGACCACCGGGTCTTCCAGCGTGAGCTCGATTTCCGCGGTCGGCGCCTTGGCGCTCTGCTCCGTCGCGCTCACCACCGGCACGGCGCTCGAGGCCTGGCCAGGTGCGAGGAACATCTCCGGGTCGATGAAATTCAGCCCGGTCGCCGCCGGGTCCTTGCCCTTCTCGGCATTGGCGGCGCCGGATGCGGGCGCGGCACGCGACTTGCCCGACTCCAGTGGCTCCTCCACTGGCAGGTCGGGCAGCGCCTCCAGCGGTGGGCGGGACGCGGCTTCCATAGGTAGACATATCTAAGCAATGGAGGCCCGTACACCGCTCCGCGATAGCTCACAGATCGCGGCCACCGGTTCGGCGTTCGTGACGCAGTTCACAAATGCGGCGCCATAAGCTGCAGTCGCGAACTGCATCACGCCACGCGCGTGCGGGCGAATTTCAGCGCGCCGAGCCGTTGAGGAAATACTCAACCTTGTCGCGGTAGGTGCGCGAGAGCTTCAGCTCGTGGCCGCCCTCGAGGGTGAGGAAGTATTCGCCGTTCATGTGTGCGCGCAGGCTGCGCACCAGGCGCAGATTGACGATGGTCGAGCGGTGCACTCGCTGGAACAGCTTCGGGTCCAGGACCTCCTCGAGCTCCTTCATCGTGCCGCGCAGGATATGGGTGTCGCCCGCGGCATGGATGCACATGTAATCGCCCGCCGCATCGATCCATTGGATGGTGGCGATCGGCAGCCGTACGGTCTCGCGTCCCTGGCGGATGGGCAGCACCTCGGGGAAGCGTTCACCGATTGCCTTGGAGCCATGCTCGAGTACCTCGTGGAGCACGAGCTCGCCGCAGCCGGTGATCTCGGCGATGACCTGCAGCAGGCGGTCGCGCTGGTCGGCGGCGCTCTTGGCGCGCACGTGCTCGCGCACCCGCGTCAGCGCCGTAGCGAAGCGTGCCTCGTCGATGGGCTTGAGGAGGTAGTCGATGGCGCGCGCCTCGAATGCCTGGATGGCGTACTGGTCGTAGGCCGTGACGAACACCAGCACCGGCAGGCTCTCGTGCGGCAGGTGCGCGAGCACCTCGAACCCCGACATGCCCGGCATCTGGATGTCGAGGAACACCAGGTCCGGCTTGTACTGCTGGATCGCGGCCAGCGCTTCGCGACCGTTCGCGCACTGCGCGACGATCTGAAAGTCGGCCTCGTCCCGCAGGCGTATCTCCACGCCGCGCCGCGACAGCACTTCGTCATCGACGATCAGCGTGCGTATCTTCATGCGCCCACTCCGCCGGACAGGCGGGCGGTGGGTCGTGCCGCCGCGGGCTCGGTGCCCGGCGGGGCGATCTCGAGCGGCAGCGCCATCTCGATGCGCAGGCCCGGCTGCGCATTCAGTACCGTGAAGCGGCATTTCTCGCCGTACAGCACGGCGAGTCGCTCGCGGGTGTTGCGCAGTCCCACACCGCGCCGCTCTCCCGCCGGTATGCCTTCACGCAGGCCCGGACCGTCGTCGATCACCGAGAGCTCGAGCCGCCCGTCGCGGGCCCGGCCCTCGATGCGCACGCTGCCACCTTCCTCGCGCGCCGAGACCGCGTATTTCAGCGAATTCTCCAGCAGCGGCTGCAGCAGCAGGCTCGGCACCAGCGCCTCGAGGGCGTGCTCCTCGATGGCATATTCGAGGTGCAGGCGCTCGCCGAACCGCAGCCGCTCGGTGCCGAGATACAGATCGAGTGCCTCGATCTCCTGACGCAGAGTGACCTTCTTCATCGGGTCCTGGTCAAGTGTATAGCGCAGAAACTCTGACAGGCGTGTGACCGCGTGGTTCGCCTTCTTGTTCTGGTTGTCGAGGATCAGGGTCGAGATGGCATTGAGCGTGTTGAACAGGAAGTGCGGGTTGAGCTGGTAGCGCAGCATCTTCAGCTGCGCTTCCTGGGCGAGCGCCACGGCCTTCAGCATCGCCTCCTCCTGCTTGCGCTGTGACTCGTAGAACTTGATGCCGAAATACAGCACGCTCCAGCAGATCAGCAGGTAGGTCGTCGAGAGCGTGCCACCGAAGAGCTCGAACAGGGTCTGCGCCTGCCAGTCCGGCTCGACGAATGCCTTGTAGGAGAGGTTGATGACGATGCGCAGTGCGAGTGCCGTCACGTAGCAGGTGGCGAGCACCCCGAGGATGCGGGCGCGCGGGGTCTGGCTCCACAGCCGCCGGTAGATGTAGCGCATCGGCATCGACAGCACGAAGCCGGCGATCGCCGAGACCGCGATCACGCGGGCGTAGCTCGAGGGCTTCTCGTACAGCAGCGCGCCGAAGTACTGCGTGAGGCCGTAGGCCGCCCAGCCGGCGGCGTGCAGACTCCAGAACAGCACGTTGCGGTTGGAGCGGAACTGTTCGAGTGTCGTCGGCATTTTCATGGGTGCGGCGGGCTGCCGCGCCGCGCTGTGGCGCAGGCAACCCCATTGAAGCTTAGGGCATCCGGGGAGCTAACGTGACAGGCGCGACGCGCCGGCGGCTCGCTTCGTCGCAGGCCAGCGGGCGCCAGCCGCCGGGCGCGGCCTCAGGTCGCCCGCAGAACCGGGCAAAGGCCCGTCGGGTCGGGGGAGCTCGCGAGTGAGTCGAGAGACTGTTGCGCGCCGAGCACCGAGCCCTGCGCGAAGTCGCAGCCGATGGCGGTCAGCCATTGCAGCACCGCCTGAGAGTCGACCCGCTTCGCCGCGCAGTGGATGCCAAGCACCTTCGCGGCCTGCACCGTGGCGACCACCATCGCCTGACAGAGCTTGTCCTTGAGCGCCGAGGAGGTGAGCTTGGTATCGATCTTCACCACGCGCACTGCCTTCGAGCGCAGCAGGGCGAGCACCTGAGAATCGAACGAGAAGTCATCGATCACGATCCAGGCACCGACCTTCTCGCACTGGCTGATGAAACGCTCGACCTGTGCGCGCCGCTGGGTGCACAGCGCCTCGGCGATCTCGAAGCCGAAGGTGTCCCCGCCGATGCCGTGCGAGTGCAGGGCCGCGGCGAGCTTCTGCGCGAAGCGCTCATCCTCGAGCGTGGCGATCGACAGATTGACCGTGAAGCCGGTGGGCTGCGAGTTCCAGGCGGCGCGATGCGCCGCGAGCCAGCTCATCAGGCGCTGCAGAACGAGGAAATCATGCGCGGCCGGGTCGCGCGTGCTGGCCGGTGCGCGGGCGATCACCTGGAAGCGACGCGTCTGGCCGCCGGCGCGCAGCTTGCCGAAGGGCAGTACTTCGAGCTGCACATTCCCATCGGCCGGCGCGCTTGCCACGGGCGCTGCCGCAGCCGGCGCCGCCGCAGGCGGGGCATGCGGGGCCGCAGCGGGGCGCGCGCCGTTGGCCGCGGCGGCGGCGAGCTTCACGCTCGCGGCAGCGCGTATCGCCGGAGCCGACGGGCGAGCCGCCACGGGTGGCTTCGCCGGCGGCGCGGTGCGGGGGGGCGGGGCCACGGCTTGCGGCGCGGGCGCAGGTCGCGGCGGGGGCGCTGCGCGCGCGGCAGGCGCGGCAGGTGCGGGCGGCGCAGGTGCCGCTGGGCGCGCGGCCGGGGCAGAAGGACGATGGGCGTGCGCGGCCGCCGGGGTGGTGGCCGGGCGTGCCGCAGGCTTCGCCACCGGCGCCGGCGCTGGCTCCTCCAGCAGCTCGAGATTCAGCATGTCGTCGGGCACGCTTTCGGTGGGCGGCGGCAGACGCACCGATGGCGCCGGGCGGGCTACCGGAATGTCACGCAACGGCGGCAGCGGCTTCGCGGGCTGCTCCTCGGCCATGTCGAATTCCAGGATCTGGTCGACCTCCTCGGCCGACATGAGCTGCGCGGCCGGTACCGCGGCGAGCGCGGCCTCGACGTCGGGCTCCGCGGAAATTGCCGGGGGCTCCGCGCCGTTGGGGGCGGCGGGCTCGACTGCAGCGTTCGGCTTCAGCAGCGTGCCGAGGCGCATCATGATCGAGTGCACCGGCGCCGCCGACATGCGCTCGAGCGTCTCATCGCCGAGTGACTTCGCGTCGGCGAGAATCATCGCAATGCCGACGAGCTCTGCACCGGGGGCCCGCACGGCGAGGAAGATCGCGAGTCGGCCATCCTCCGTGCCCATCTCGTGGATGGTGAGCGAGCTGTCGGCTATCAGTACCTCGAGCGCCTCGACCACGAGGCTGTGCTCGTCCGGGCCGAGCGCTCCCTCACTGAGCCACAGCACGTTCGCTTCGTGATCGCACAGGGAGACCGAGTGCAGGCGCCGCGTCGGCAGCACCTGGCGCAGCTGTGCACCGAGTGATTCAACGGTCACGGGGCCCGTATCCGGCACGACCGCAGTCGCGGGCGCCGCCGGCACCGGCTTCAGAGCTGGCGGGCGGGCCGCCGAGGCTTTGGATCGCAGCAAGAAAATCCCCCGACCCGGAACGCTTGAGTGGTGCGGACCCACGGCCCACTACCGAATGTCAGAGTGGCAGCGGGCGCCCGGCGGCGCCGTGATGCCCCTCCCGTTCCCTTCTCAAAAGGCGACAGATCCTGTCGCCATTTGTCATATGTCTACCAGTCGCGCCCGCCGTTGAGGAAGTCGCGCTTGCCGAGATCCACGCCGTTGTGACGCAGGATGTCGTAGGCCGTGACCACGTGGAAAAACACGTTGGGAATCGCCCAGCGTTGCAGGTAATCGAGTCCCCTGAACTCGATCGTGCGCTCGCCCAGCGGCACCTTCACGTCGCGCTCGTCCGAGCCCTCGAGTGCGCTCGCGGGCACGCTTTTCAGGAAGTCGACGGTGCGCGCGAGCCGCGCGCGCAACTGCTCGATCGTGGTCTCGTTGTCCTCGAACCGCGGCGGCTCCTGGCCGGCGAGGCGCGCCACGGAGTTCTTGGCGATGTCGCCCGCGATCTGGATCTGGCGGGTAAAGGGCAGCATGTCGGGCGCGAGACGTGCGGCGAGCAGCACTGCCGGATCGAACTTGCGCTGTGCGGCGTTCGCGGCAGCCTTGTCGAGAATGAGCGCGAGGTTCCCGAGGGCGTTGGTGAAGAGCTCTACCGACAGCGCGTGCATCGAGACTTTCATGGTTCATCCTTTTCGGAGTGATTCGCGGGGGAGGCGGAGTTTAGCGCAGACTGGCGGCAGCGCCGTGACAGTGAAACAATATCGTTCCTGGCGAGGGGGATTGAGACCAATATGAACCTGATCTGGACGCCCGCCCAGCTGGCGATGCTTGCGAAGGTGGTGGATCTCCACGGGTTCTCGGCGGCCGCGCGGGCGCTCGGGGTTCCCAAGGCCGCAGTCAGCCGCGCCGTCGCGGACCTCGAGAGAGCCCTCGGCGTGAGGGTGCTCGAGCGTACGACGCGACGCATCGCGCTCACCGCCGCCGGGCGGCTCATCTACCCGCATGCACGGCGCGTGGGCGAGGAGTCGGACGCCGCACGCGTCGCCATCGCCAAGCTCCAGTCCCCCGAAGGGCGGCCGCTGCGCGTGGTCGCCGATCCGACCTACGGACGCGTGCTGCTCGCGCCGCTCGTGCCACGCTTTCTCGAGTCGTTCGCGCACGCGCCGCTGGAAGTGACGCTCGATGCCGGGCAGCTCGCGCAGGGCTCCTGGGATGTCGCCATCCGCACCCATCCTCCGGGCGATGAATCGATCCTGCGCCGGCCGCTGGGCGCGCCGCCGGCGCTGCTGTGCGCGACGCCGCACTACCTGCAGCAGCGCGGCACGCCGGAGCGGCCCGATGACCTGCGCGCGCACGACCTGCTGACGCCGGAGCCATCCGAGCCCGCGCAATTTCGCCTGCAGCTCTCGCGCGGCAACCAGCGCGCCGAGGTGCCGCTCGCGCCGAAGCTCGCGGTGGATGACCCGGCGGTGCTGCACGCTGCCGCGGCGGCCGGGCTCGGCATCGGGCTGTTGCCGGAATTCCTGTGCCGGCAGGGGCTCGCCACCTCGCGTCTGAAGAGTGTGTTGCCCGAGTGGGCGGTGCCACCGGCGGCGGAGCTGTACGCGCTGTACCCGCGCGCGCTCGAATCCGATCCGCGCGTGCAGCAGTTCGTCGACTTCCTGGCGGCCAACATCGTGCCGGCGCTCGCGCCGCTGCTCACCGGGCGTGCGCCCGCAGCGAGCGTGCGCGAGGCCCCGGCCGCGCCGGAGGCGCGGCTGAACTAAAGAGGATTCGGCCATGTACCGTGCGCCCGTTCGTGAAGTGCGTTTCGTGCTCGAGGAGCTGCTCGGTGCGCAGCGCCTCGCCGCCTCCGGCGCGCTCGGCGATTATTCCAACGAGCTCGCGCAGTCGGTGCTCGAGGAGGCCGCGCGCTTCGCCGAGAACGTGCTCGAGCCGTTGAACCGGCCGGGCGACGTGCAGGGAGCGCGCTGGACCGAGAACGGCGTGGTGACCGCGCCGGGCTTTCGCGAGGCTTACCAACAGTTCGTCGCAGGCGGCTGGCCGGCGCTCGGCGCCGCGACGGAATTCGGCGGCCAGCACACACCCCGGGTGCTCAACAGCGCGGTGGGGGAGTTCTGGGGATCGGCCAACCTCGCTTTCAAGCTCGGCCCCATGCTCACCCATGGTGCCGTGCACGCGCTCGAGCTGTGCGGCTCGCCGGCACAGAAGCGCACCTTCCTGCCACCGATGGTGCGCGGGGAGTGGACCGGGACCATGGTTCTCACCGAGCCCCAGGCGGGCTCCGATCTCGGCCAGGTGCGTACGCGCGCGGTGGCCGCCGGCGACCATTACCGGCTCTTCGGCCAGAAGATCTTCATCACCTGGGGCGATCACGACCTGACATCCAACACCATTCACATGGTGCTCGGGCGCGTCGAGGGCGCGCCGCCGGGCGTCAAGGGCATCTCGCTGTTCATCGTGCCGAAGGTGCTGGTGGGCGCCGACGGCTCGCTCGGTGCGCGCAACGAGGTGCGGTGCCTCTCGATCGAGAGAAAGCTCGGCATCCATGCGAGCCCGACCTGCGTGCTCGCCTTCGGTGAGAAGGAGGGCGCGGTAGCCTATCTGGTCGGTGAGCCCGGCCGCGGCCTCGAGTACATGTTCATCATGATGAACAGCGCGCGACTCTCGGTGGGGAGCGAGGGTTACGCGGTGGGCGAGCGCGCCTACCAGCGCGCGCTCGAGTGGGCGCGCACGCGCGTGCAGGGCAAGCCGCGCACGGCGCCGGGACCGGTGACCATCATTCAGCACCCGGACGTGCGGCGCATGCTGCTGACGATGAAGTCACAGACCGAGGCCGCCCGCGCCCTCACACTCTACGGCGCCTTTCAGTTCGACCTCGCCGAATACGACGCCAGCGAGCAGGTGCGCACCGCGGCGCGCGCCCGCGGCGAGCTGCTGACGCCGATCATCAAGGGCTGGTGCACGGAGAGCGGCAACGAGGTCGCGGCCATCGGCCTGCAGGTGCACGGTGGCATGGGCTACATCGAGGAAACCGGGGCCGCGCAGTACGTGCGCGATGTACGCATCACCACGATCTACGAGGGCACCACCGGCATCCAGTCGAACGATCTCATCGGCCGCAAGCTCGCACGTGACCGCGGCGCGGCGATGAGCGCGCTGCTCGCCGAGATGGAGCGCGACCTCGGCGCCATTGCCGGGAGCGACGCGACCCTCGAGACCGTGCGCAAGTCGGCCCTCGAGGCCGTGGGTCTCCTCGCGCGTGCCACGCGCTCGCTCCTGGAGTCGCTCGCGAGTGAGCCGCAGCGCGCACTTGCCGTCTCGGTGCCGTACCTGAAGCTCTGTGGATACGTCGCGGGCGGCTGGCTCCTCGCCCGCTCGGCGGCCATCGCCGCAGGCCGCCTCGATGGCAATGAGCGCGAGTTCTATGCGGCCAAGGTGCGCACCGCGGCCTTCTACGCCGCCCAGGTGCTGCCGACCGCGGCGGCGTTGGCGCGCGTGGTCGAGTCGGGCGGTGCGAGCGTCATCGGCACGGATCCGGCGCTCCTGTAGCATGCCCGATACGCCGCTGCGCTTCGACCATCTCGCTGTGCCCGTCTACGATGCGGCGCGCACGCTGCAGTTCTACAGCGAGGTGCTGCAACTGCCGCTGGTGGACGCGCTCTCCGGTGATGACTGGGGCGGCAGGCCGTGGCTGATGATGTTCTTCGGCACCGGTGCCGGTCAGTTGCTGGCGCTGTGCGCGCTCCATGGCGCACAGCCACCGCGGCCGGACGGCCTGCCCTCCGACGTACGCCACTACGCATTCTCCGTCGCGTCTGCGGCGGAGCAGGAGAAGTGGAAGCAGCGCTTGCAGCAGCACGGCGTCCCCTTCACCGAAGAGGACCACGGTGCGCAGCACTCCCTGTATTTCTCCGACCCGAACGGCATCGTGCTCGAGGTCACCACTCCTCCGAGCACCGCGCAGCTGCAGCCGGATGCTCACGCGGCGCAACGGGTGCAGCGCTGGCTCGCCCGATGCGCGGGCAGCGCCGCACCCGCGGGATGATCGCCTAGGACCGCCGGGCGCGGCTGCCGCGCGTGCGGCCGGCGACACGCAGCCGCAGGTGCGGTGGCTCGTTGAGGTTCTCGAGAAACAGCCGCCGCTCCTGCGGGGTGAGGGCACTCCAGTCGACCTTCGCGGCGTGCATGCGGCGCAGCTCGGCATCGCTCACCTGGGTGCGTGCCCGCGCGGCACTCTGCCAGCGCGCCGGCAGCCGCCGCGTGCGGCCGGCGCGCAGCAGATCGACGACCGCCGCGCCCACGACTGCATCGCGCGTCAGGTTGCTGTGCGCCACGCGTGCGTAGAAAGTGCTCACGCCAGGAAGCACCGCGCTCTCGAGCGGCACGGTGCCATCTCCGCTGCGGGTGATGGTGTAGAGAAACTCCGCCCCGCGCCGGCGCAGCGCCGTGACGGTCTCCTGGCCCGCGCCGGCGATGATCGCGAGGCGTGCATCGGGCGGTGCGAGCTGCTGCTGCAGGGCGCGTGCCGCCTGCAGCAATGCCGGCTGCGGCCGTGGGCCGCCCGCGGGCCACGTGCCTGCATCGAAGAGGTCCAGGCCGCTGTCGCATATGGCGCCGGACGGCAGCAGCTCGTAGAGGCTCGGGAAGCTGCTGAAGACTTCGCTGGCGAGTGACTCGGCCGTCGCCTGCAGTGCCAGCTGCGCGACCTTGCGCACCACGGCATAGGTGCCGCGCAGCGCCTGCACCGCCGCGAAGGAGCCGCAGTTGGGTGTGCCGAGCAGCACCAGCCGCTCGACGTGCGCGGTGTCCGCGAGTGCGAGCGCGGCGCGGCTCACGAGCCCTCCCATGCTGTGGGCCACGATCGCCAGGCGCGCGGGCTGCAGGGCGCGCAGCGTGTCGGCGAGCCTGCGTCCCGAGTGCGCGACGGGTAGCCGCCAGTCGTAGTCGTGGAACTCGACCGTAAAGCCGTGCGCCTGCAGATAAAGCTTCAGCCGCAGGTACGAGAACAGCACCACTCCGAGCGGCACGACGGGCGTCGCCGCGGGCGCAGCGGGGGGCGCAGCGGCGGCGGGCAGGCGCAGCGCCGCGAGGCGCCCGCGCTGGATGTCGATCGGGTCGAGCCACAGGAGGTCATCCGGTAGCGGCGCGGCACGCGCGAGCCCGAGCTGCGAGCCCATGATTCCGGGCACGATGAGGACGTGGAGCCCACCGGGCGTCGCCCGCGCCGTGCGGGCGCGGCGCGCGAGCGCCGTGAGGGCGCGATGCTCGAGCGGCCCGAAGTAATCGCTGAGCTCGTGCCGGCGCGCACCGCTCGCGAGCCACTCCTCGATCTGCGCACCGCCCCAGGCGAAACGGTCGTAGGGAGTGACGCGGTCGAGCGCGGTGTCCTCCGGGGCCACGCTGGCGCCGCCCGTCAGCTCTCATCGAGCGCGCGCACGCGCGCCATGAGCCTGATCGTGCCGCCGCCATCGAGCAGCAGCACCAGCGGCACCTGGTCGCCGGCGGCCAGCGGGTGCGTCAGGCCTTGCAGCATGATGTGCAGGCCGCCGGGTGCGAGGCGCACCGTCGCGCCGGGAGCGATGCGCAGCGGCTGGTGCACGCGCATGGTCGCCTGCCCGTTGACCATCGCGCTCTCGTGGATCATCGCGGCGGCCGCGGCCGGCGAGCCCACGGCAGTCACGGTCACCGGCTGCGTGCCGCCGTTGTGGAGTGTCAGGTAGACCGCCGCCACGTCTGTCCCGGGGGTCGCGCGGATCCAGGCGTCCTGAGCGTCGAGTAGCGGCGGAGCCGCGCCGCGGGCGGCGCTGCTGAGGGCAGCGACCAGGACGAGACAGGCGACAGGCAGCGCGGCAACTCGCAACCGAGGCTCCTCCTGATCACTCATCCGGCGCAGCAAGGCGGCACGATTATGCCAGAGGCATCCGCGCCAGCCGGTCTCCCGGCGACTCACGCGCACTGTGCATCGATCCAGTCGAGTGCCGCGCGCCACAGCGAGTCGCGGTGGCGTTCGGAGAAAAATCCATGATGACCGATGGCGGTCACGCCCGCCGCCGCGGGTGCAGTCCAGCGCCGCTCGATGGGCGCGTTGGGGTACGCGCTCAACAGGGCTTCCACCGCTGCCGGTGTCGCGATCGGATCGTCGCTGAAGCCCCACGACAGCAGCGGCGCGCGCACTGCAGCGAAGCCCGCAGCGCTCATGTCCTCATCGAGCGCCGCGCCGAAGGTTGCCGGGCTCAGACACCACCGCCGCCACTGCAGGAACACGCCGCGCGGCAGCGGCTCGCCGCTCCACAGCACGCCCCGGGGCACGTAGCCCGCGAGATGCAGCATGAGCGGCCCGTAGAGTTTCCAGAAGACGAGCGCCTGGTAGCGAAACGGCCGGCGTTGACGCCGCCAGTAGCCCGTGGAGGTCGCGATCATCACGTGGGCGCGCGCCAGACCCTGGTTGGGCATGCAACCGATCAGCTGGCCGCCGACACTGTGCCCGAGTGTGACGAGCGGCAGCTGCGGATAGCGCCGCGCGAGTGCCGCGAGCGCCGCCGGCATGTCGAGCCGGCCCCAGTCGCTCATCCGTGCATCCTCGGACGAAAGCGGCAGGCGCGCGGAGCTGCCGATGCCGCGGTAGTCGTACACCAGCGTGTGGTAGCCGCGCTGCGCGCCGTAGAGCGCGAACTTGAGGTAGAACTCGCGGCGGAAGCCGGTCGCGCCGTTGATGCAGAGCGCACCGCGGGCGGCCGATGACTCCAGCAGCAGCCCGCCCAGCGCGCGCCCATCGCTCGCCCGCAACGTGAGGGCCGGCGGCGCCCCGGGAGCGCTCAAGGCGCGTGCCGCGCGATGAGTTCCGTGACCGCCTCGATGGCCGCGCGCCGCGGTGTGGTCTTGCGCCACACCGCGCCGACCTGCCGTGCGGGAGCCGGCCGCACGAACGGCCGCAGCGCCACGCCGCGTCCGCTGCGGTAGGCACCGCGGCTGGCGAGCTCCGGCAGCAGCGTGATGCCGGCACCGGCCGCCACCATCTGCCGCAGGGTCTCGAGACTCGTCGCACGAAAATCCTGCGCGTCGCGCAGGCCGACACGGCTGCAAACCTCGAGCGCCTGCTCGCGCAGGCAGTGCCCTTCCTCGAGCAGCAGCAGCCGCTCATCGCGGAGATCCGCGATACGCACCCGCTCGTGCGCGGCGAGTGGGCTGCGCTCGGGAATCGCGAGCAGGAACTCCTCGCGATAGAGCTCACGCGACTCGAGTCCCTCGAGCTCGACCGGCAGGGCGAGGATGCCGAGGTCCAGCTCACCCGCGTGCAGCTTCTCGATCATCGGCACCGTCTGGTACTCGTACAGATACAGCTGCAGGCGGGGCAGCGCCTTGCGGATCGGCGGCGCGACCTGCGGCAGCAGGTACGGCCCGATGGTGGGCAGCAGTGCGACCCGCAGCCGGCCGGCGAGCGGATCCTGGTAGCTGCGGGCGAGCGCCACCACCTCATCGCTCGACTCGATGATGCGCCGCGCCCGCGCCACGATCTCCTCGCCCACCGTGGTGAGCGCGACCGCCCCCGGGGCTCGCTCGATGAGCTGCACGCCGAGGGATTCCTCGAGCTTCTTAAGCTGGGCCGAGAGAGTCGGCTGGCTGACGAAGCAGCGCGCCGCCGCGCGCCCGAAATGGCGCTGGTCGGCCACGGCGACCAGATAGCGCAGGTCCTTGAGCTTCAGCTCCATGGGTCGGGTAGATATATGCAGTCTATCGAATTCATAAAATCAATCGATTGGAATTATAGCAAGCGCCCCCACATCATGGGCACGTGGCGGGCGGACACCCCGCGCCGCCCCTGCAAGGAGTGAAAATCGTATGTCAGGCATAGGCCGCAAGTTCCCCGAATTCGCGCTCACCGGGGTCGTGTCGAGCGACCCGCGCAGCGCCTTCAAGACCATCACTCACGAGAGCTTCCCCGGGAAGTGGCGCGTGGTGTTTTTCTGGCCGAAGGATTTCACCTTCGTCTGTCCCACCGAGATCGCCGCCTTCGGCAAGCTCGAGAAAGAGTTCCGCGCGCGCGATGCGCAGCTGCTCGGTGTGAGCATCGACAGCGAGTACGTGCATCTCGCCTGGCGGCGCGAGAAGGAAGAGCTGCGCTCGCTCCCCTTCCCGATGCTCGCCGACATCAAGCGCGAGCTCGCCGGCAGTCTCGGTATTCTCGACCCTGAGGCGGGTGTCGCGCAGCGCGCCACCTTCATCGTCGACCCGCAGGGGGTGATCCGCTTCGTCTATGTCACCGACCTGAACGTCGGCAGAAGTCCCGAGGAAGTGCTGCGCGTGCTCGATGCGCTGCAGACCGACGAGCTCTGCCCATGCAACTGGCAGAAGGGCGATGAGACCCTCAAGGCGGCCTGATATGAATACCCTCGAGAGCATCCGTGAGGCATTGCCGGGCTACGCCCGCGACCTGCAGCTCAATCTCGGCTCGGTGCTGAGCGCCGCGGGCGCGCCGGGCCTGAGCGAGCGGCAGATCTGGGCGGTGGCACTGGCCTCAGCCAGCGCCTCGCGCAACGCGGACTTCACGCGGCGCCTGCAGACGCTCGCCGCGCAGCACCTGGATGCCGCGCACGTGAGCGCGGCGCACGCCGCGGCGGCGCTGATGGCGATGAACAACGTCTACTATCGTTTCCTGCACCTGGTGGAGGACGAGGAGTACGCGAAGCTGCCGGCGCGGCTGCGCATGAGCGTCATCGGCAACCCCGGCATCGCCAAGGCGGACTTCGAGCTGCTGTCGCTCGCCGTCTCGGCGATCAACGGCTGCGGCAGCTGCGTCGCTGCGCACGAGCGGGTACTGCGCCAGCATGGCCTCGAGCGCGAGGCCGTGCAGAGCGCGGTGCGCATCGCGGCCACCGTGCATGCGGTGGCGCGCGTGCTCGAGATGAGTGGCGGAGAGCAGCTCGCCCAAGCAGCCGCGTGAGCCACGACCGGGGCCGCCGCGCGGCGGCTCCGGCGCGCAGCGCCCAGCGCCTCGGCTCGCCTCCCTTGAGAAGCCCATCACCGGGAGGCGCCGCGGCTGGAGCCGCCGCGGTATAGTCGCCCGATGAGCGATAGCACCTCGATCAAGGAAGGGCTCGCCGGGCTCGCGCGTCATCTCGCGACGCAGCGTACGGCGATCGTGCAGGCGTGGCGGCGCTCGGTGGAAGCCGACCCGGAGCTCGCCACGTCCTCGAACCTCTCGCGCGCCCAGTTCACCGATCACATCCCGCGGGTGCTGGCGGCCTTCGAGCGGCGACTGCAGGCGCGCGATCCCATCGAGAAGGAGGTGGCCACCGAGGACCAGCGCACCAGCGCGGCCGACCACGGCGTGCACCGCTGGCAGCAGGGTTATTACCAGCGCGAGACCATCCGTGAGTGGGGGCACCTGCAGTGCTGTCTCCTGAACGAGCTCGAAGCCTTCGCGCTCGCGCACCCGGATCTCCAGCCCACGGCGATGCCGATCGCGCGTCGCGCGCTCGTGCGCCTGTGCGGCGAAGGTGTGTGCGAGAGTGCCGGCAGCTACGAGCGCTTGCAGCGCGGCGAAGCGGCAAGCCGCGTCCGTGAGCTCGAATGGGCTCTGCTGCAGCTGCAGCGCCTCGAGCGCCAGCGCGCCGAGAGCTGGCGCGAGGTCTCGCACGACCTGCGCGGCACCGTCGGAGCCGTGGCCACGGCTTCGACCGTGCTGGTACACCAGCAGGTCGACGATCCGCAGCGGACGGCCGCCTCGCGCAGCCTGCAGCGCTCGGTCGAGTCGCTCCGCACGCTGCTCAGCGACATGATGGACCTGGCGCGGCTCGAAGCCGGACAGGAGCAGCTGCGCGTTGCACCCTTCGACGTGGCGGAGCTGCTGCGCGGCTACTGCGAGATGGTGCGGCCGCTGTTCCAGCAGCGCGCTCTGTTCCTGAAAGTCGAGGGGCCCGAGGCGCTTGCGGTCGAGGGCGATGCGCCCAAGGTGCAGCGCATCGCGCAGAACCTGGTGTTGAATGCGCTGCAGGCGACCCAGCGCGGTGGAGTGCGGCTGAGCTGGGACGTGCGCAGCGCGCCGGGCGTCGCGCAGTGGCTGCTGTGCGTACAGGACACCGGCCCCGGGTTCGAGGCCGGCTCCCCGGCAGCGCCGCTGGAAGATGCCGTGCTCGAGGCGACCGCGGAGCTGCACGAGGCCGAGCCGCGCGCACCGGCGGCACCCACACTCAGGTCGCAGAGCGATGCCGATGTGCCGCGCGAAGCGGGGGGCGAGGGAATCGGGCTATCGATCGTCAAGCGGCTGTGCGAGCTGCTCGAAGCGAGCCTCGAAATGGAGACCGCCCCGGGATCGGGTAGCACCTTCCGCGTGGTATTTCCGCGCGCCTACGGCGCAGCAAGCAGGTAACGCCCGACAGCGCTCTGCACCGCCAGGCGGGGGGAGAATGCCAATGAAGCGGTCGATCCTCTCCTTCCTTGCCGGCCTGGTGCTCTGGATACTCCTGCTCTCGGCGCTCAACCGCGCCCTGCGCGTCTTTTTCGGCGGCTACGCCGCGGCCGAGCCCAGCATGAGCTTCACGCTACCGATGTTGTGGGCACGGCTTGCGATCGGGGCGCTCGCCTCGCTCGTCACCGGGGCGGCCGTGGCGTGGATCTCACCCGCGGGAGCGCGCGTGCCCACGCTGCTGGGAGCGGCGCTGCTCCTCGCCTTCATCCCGATCCACGTGCGCCTGTGGAGCCTGTTCCCCTTCTGGTATCACCTGGTCTTTCTCGGCACGCTCATCCCGCTGGTGGTGCTCGGCGCGCGGCTCGCGCCCGCGCGGCCGGCGGGCGCGCTGCCGGGCGGCACGCGGGCCTAGTCTCGCGACGTGGCGGCGCGGCGATGACTCCGGGGCGCTGGTTTGCCTTCGCCGTGGCGTTGCTCGTCGGTGCGGGGCCGGCGCTCGCCGGCGCTGCGCAGGCGGCCGCGGCGGCGCCGCGCAGGGTGGCGGACGATCTCGCGCGCAGCGTCGAAGTGGGGGCCGCGCCGCTGCGCATCGTGAGTCTCACCCCCGGTGCGACCGAGATGCTGTTTGCGGCGGGTGCCGGCGCGCAGCTCATCGCCACGGTGGAGTACTCGAGTGAGCCGCCCGCGGCGCGCGGCGTCCCGCGCAGCGGCGATGTGGCCGCCATCGACATGGAGCGGCTCGTGGCGCTGCGACCCGGTGTCGTGATCGCCTGGCCGGCGGGTGGCAACCCGGCGCAGCGCGCGAAGATCGCGGCGCTCGGCATCCCGCTCTACGAGCAGCAGGTGGCGCGGCTCGGCGACCTGCCGGGCTCGCTCCGGCGGCTCGGTGTGCTGGCGGGCACGGAGCCCAGGGCCGAGCGGGCCGCCGCCGCGCTGCAAGCCCGGCTCGACGCACTCGAGCGTACTTACTCGGCCGGCACCGCCGGTCGCGGTCCGACGGTGCTGCTGCAGGTCTGGAACCGTCCCGTCTACACCATCGGTGGCCGGCACCTGATGAGCGATGCGCTGGCGCTGTGCGGGGCGCGTAACGTGTTTGCCGATCTGCCCGAGCCCGCGCCGCTCGTCGATACCGAGGCGGTCATCGCGCGCGATCCGGACATCATTCTCGCGGCCGCCCCGCCCAGGGAGGGCGCGGCGTGGGTAGCGGACTGGCAGCGCTTTCCCAGCCTCGCCGCGGTGCGCAACCACCGCGTGGTCGCCTTCGAGAATCAGGCGCTCAGCCGCCTGGGTCCGAGCGTTCTCGATGCCACCGAGGATCTGTGCCGGACGATCGCGCGGCTCAGTCGCGGAAGTTCGTGAACTGCAGCGGCACATCGAGCTTCGCCCCGCGCAGCAGGGCGATCGCGGCCTGCAGGTCATCGCGCTGCTTGCCGGTGACCCGCACCTTGTCTGCCTGGATGCTCGCCTGAACCTTCAGCTTCGAGTCCTTCACCAGGCGCGTGATCTTGCGTCCGGTGTCGGCATCGATGCCGTGCCGCAGCACCACCTCCTGCTGGGCGGTCGCGAGTGTGATTTGCGGCTCCTTGATCTCCAGGCACGCGAGATCGATGCCGCGCTTGGAGAGCCGCAGCTTGAGGATCTCGAGCATCTGCTTCAGCTGGAAATCCACCTGCGCCTGCAGGTTCACGCTGAAATCCTTCAGCTCGAAGCGCGCGCCGGTGTCCTTGAAATCGAAGCGCTGCGCGAGCTCGCGATTTGCCTGGTCGACCGCATTGGCGACCTCGTGGGCGTTGAGCTCGGAGACTGCATCGAAGGACGGCATATCGTGCCCCTCAGGTGCGCCGCGGCCGGCGCTTCTGCGGGCGCGGGCGCCGCCGCGCGCCGGCCTCGAGGCTGCGGCGGTGCGAGCGCGTGAGCTCCATGAAGCGCGGCGTCGGGCCGACATCCTCGTACATCGGGTCGCCGTGCTCGTCGGTGGAGATCACGCGCTTGCCGGCGACATACGGCATGGTCGCGGCCAGCTCCTTGAGCGCCACCGTGAGGAGCTCGCTGATGAGCTGCTCCACCGAGCGGCCCGGAAACATCTCGGCGAGCGCCGCGAGCTGCGCGGCATCGTCGACCGGCAGGCGCACGGCATAGCTGCGCGCGGTGCGCGGCGCGGCCGCGCTCTGGCGCCAGCTGTCGAGCAACTCCTTGAAACTCACTGCATTCGCACCCTTGCGGCGCAGTACGCACCGCCCGCGGCATTCTAGAGGGGTCGCCGGCAAATTGCCCGCTAGCGGAGCGCGGCAGGCTGGCGCCGTTGTGAGCGTCGCAGCGCCGCGCGTAGCATGCGCGGAGTCAAGGAGGAGCTATGTTCGAACACGTCGGACTCAAGGTCAGGGACATCGATGCGAGCGTGCATTTCTACCTCGCCGCGCTCGGGCCGCTCGGCTACGAGCTCACATCGCAGGATGAGACCACCGTTTCCTTCGCCGACCCGCAGGGTGCCTCGCTGTGGCTGTCCGCGGACGCGCGCCTCGGCCACTCTCTCGTACACCTCGCGTTCCGCGCGCCCGATCGCAGCGCGGTCGATGCCTTCCACCGCCAGGGACTGAAGGCACGTGGCCGCGACAACGGCGCGCCGGGCCTGCGCGCGGACTACGCCCCCGACTACTACGCGGCGTTCCTGCTCGATCCCGACGGCAACAACATCGAGGCCGTGTACCTGCGGCCGTCGGCTTGACGCGCCGCGCGCCGGGCGGCGATACTCAGGGGGAATGTCGCACCGGCCTGTCAGCACGCGTCCCTGGTGGTGGCGCACTTCATAACGGAGTGGGCTGACGGTCGGCTGTATTTTCCCGCGACTCAACGAATCCAACGACACCAGAAACCCATCTCCGGCTCACCCCGGGATGGGTTTTTTGTTGTCTGCATGACGGAGACCGCGAGCGTTGCAAGCGCATTTCGACATCACGGGCGACCTTGATACGCCGGTCTCGGCGTTCATGAAGCTCGCGCCGTTCCAGCCGCGCTTTCTGCTGGAAAGCGTCGAGGGCGGCGAGCGGCTCGCGCGCTTCTCCTTCATCGGCTTCGGCGCCGGGCTCGAGGTGCGCCTCGATGAGCGCGGCCTCGTGATCGACGGCGAGCCGCGCGGCGTGCCGGCGAGCGGTGCCGAGCTGCTCGCGGGCCTGCGCACGGCACTCGCGCGGGCGCCGCGGCCGCTTCCGGAGATCGCCGGGGTGCCGCTCGCCGGCGGCCTGGTCGGGTTTGCCGCGTACGATGTGGTGCGCCACTTCGAGCGGCTGCCCGCACGTGCGCCGCGCGCGGGTGCGGTGCCGGCGCTGCATTACGTCGCGCCGCGCTCGCTGCTGGTGTTCGATCATCTGACGCGTGGCGTGGCGCTGCTGCACGCCGGCACCGAGGCGGAGCGGCGTGCGCTGCGCGCGGAGGTGGTCCGCGCGCTGCGCGGCGGTCTGCCGAACGGACGCCGCGCGGCCCGTCATGCGCCGCCGGTCGCCGAGTTCTCGCGCGCCGACTACCTCGCGGGCGTGCGGCGCACGCAGGACTACATCGCCGCCGGCGATGTCTATCAGCTGGTGCTGGCGAGCCGTTTCTCGGGGCATCATGAGCTCGATCCGTTCCAGGCCTACCGGGCGCTGCGCCTGATCAACCCCTCGCCGTACATGTATTACTGTGCGCTCGGTGCAGTCACGGTGGTCGGCTCCTCGCCCGAGGCGCTGGTGAAGCTCAGTCACGACCGCGCGCAGCTGCGCCCGATCGCCGGCACGCGTCCCCGCGGCGCCGACAGCGCGAGCGATGCGGCGCACGCGGCCGCGCTGCTCGCCGATCCCAAGGAGAACGCCGAGCACGTCATGCTGGTCGACCTCGCGCGCAACGATCTCGGCCGCGTGGCACGCGCCGGCAGCGTGCGCGTCGAGCCCTACCGCTCCATCGAGCGCTACAGCCACGTCATGCACATGGTGAGTGGCGTCGAAGGCGAGCTCGCCGCGGGCCGCGATGCCTTCGATCTGTTCGCCGCCGCCTTTCCGGCGGGCACGCTGGTCGGCGCGCCCAAGGTGCGTGCCATGCAGATCATCGATGAGCTCGAGCCGGTGAGCCGCGGCCTGTACGGCGGGACCGTCGGCTACTTCGGCGCGCGCGGCGACATGGATCACGCCATCACCATCCGCACGCTCGTCTTCACGGGTGATGAGTACAGCTACCAGGCGGGCGCCGGCATCGTCGCCGACAGCGTGCCCGAGAGCGAGCACGCCGAGGTGCTCGCCAAGAGCGCCGCCATGGTGCGCGCGCTCGAGCTCGCGGAGGAAGGCTTGTGACGCCGCGCCTGCTGCTCATCGACAACTACGACTCCTTCACCTACAACCTGGTGCAGGCTTTCCTGGTGCTCGGTGCCGAGGTCGCGGTGCACCGCAACGACGCGCTCACCCCGGCCGCGGCGCGCGCGCTCGCGCCCTCGCACCTGTGCATCTCGCCCGGCCCCGGCACCCCGCAGGATGCCGGGGTCTCCATGGACATGATCCGTGAGTTCGCGGGACACATCCCGGTGCT
>JAFAKO010000262.1 GCA_019235245.1 Gammaproteobacteria bacterium | reverse complement strand
GCCGCCGGGCGGCCGCGCGCATCGGCTAAAATGGACGGACTCCATGAAGGACGACACGAGCGTGCGCAAAGGCGGCCGCGGTGCCCTGCTGTTCATCTTCACCCTGGTGCTGATCGACTCGATCGGCTTCGGCATCATTCTGCCGGTCCTGCCGCGGCTGATCATGCAGCTGACCGGCGTCGGCATCGACCAGGCGGCGCGCTACGGCGGCTGGCTGTCGTTCGTGTACGCGCTGATGCAGTTCTTCTGCGCCCCGGTGCTCGGCAACCTCAGCGACCGCTTCGGGCGGCGCCCGGTGCTGCTGTTTGCGGTCTCGGCGCTCGGAGTCGACTACCTGATCATGGGCGTCGCGCCGGTCATCGGCTGGCTGTTCCTCGGCCGGACCATCGCCGGCGTGGCGGGCGCCTCCTTCACTCCGGCCTACGCCTATGTGGCAGACATCACTCCGCCCGAGCGTCGGGCGCAGAGTTTCGGTCTCATGGGGGCCGCGTTCGGCATCGGCTTCATCCTCGGGCCTGCGATCGGCGGTGTGCTCGGTACCTTCGGTCCGCGCGCGCCGTTCTTCACCGCGGGCGCGATCGCGCTCGCCAACGCTGCCTTCGGCTACTTCGCCCTGCCGGAATCGCTCCCGCCCGACAAGCGGCGCGCGTTTCGGTGGGCACGCGCCAACCCGCTCGGCACGCTGGCGGAGATGCGCCGGCACCCCGCGGTGCTGCTGCTCCTCGGCGCGCTGTTCCTCTGGCAGCTCGCACACCAGGTGCTGCCGAGCACCTGGGCCTTCTACACCATCTCGAAATTTCACTGGACGAGCGCGCAGGTGGGCTGGTCGCTCGCATTCGTCGGTCTGTGCATGGCGGTGGCGCAGGGGGCTCTGACACGGGTGCTCGTCCCCTGGCTGGGCGGTGCGCGCCGTGCGGCCATCGCCGGCATGCTCGCGGCTGTCATCGCCTACGTCGGCTATGCCCTCGCGACGCAGGGCTGGATGATGTACGCGGTGGGACTGACCTCGTTGCTCTTCGCACTGACCTACCCCTCCATGAATGCGCTCGCGTCCGAGCAGATACCGGCCAACGCGCAGGGAGAGCTGCAGGGCGCGGTGGCCTCGCTCTACAGCCTGAGCGCCATCCTCGGGCCACCCCTGATGACGCAGGTCTTCAGCCGCTTCTCCGAGCCGACGGCGAGCGTGTATTTTCCGGGGGCCGCGTTCCTCACCGCCGCGGCGCTCACCGTCGGCTGCGGCCTGTTGTTCCTGCGCTCGCTGCGGCTTATCCCGCGCGCGCTGGCGGCGCCCGACCCGGCGGCCGCGCCGGAGGCGTAAGCGACGATGCGCCCCTCCCTGATCGCGCCCGTTCTGCTCGGCGTCGCGGCTCTCGCCTGCGCCGCCGGGTCGGCAGCGCCCGCGGTGGCCCCTTCGGCCGCGCAGCCGCTGCCGCCCATCCGCCATGTGTTCCTGCTGCTGCTCGAGAACCAGTCCTATGACGTCACCTTCGGCGCGCACTCGCCGGCGCCGTATCTGGCGCACACCCTGCCCGGCCGCGGTGCGCTCCTCAAGCAGTACTACGCCATCGGCCACGCGAGTCTCGGCAACTACATCGCGCTCGTGAGCGGCCAGGCGCCGAACATCGCGACGCAGCTCGACTGCTCCACCTACACGGACTTCCGCGCCAGTGCCCCCGCTCTCGATGCGCACGGCCAGCTGCACGGCACGGGCTGCGTCTACCCGCCCCTGGTGCGCTCGCTTGCGGATGAGCTCGAGGCCGCCGGTCTCAGCTGGCGCGCCTACATGGAGGATATGGGCAAGAACCCGGCGCGCGAGGCCTCGACCTGTGGACACGTGCCGCTCGGCGCGCCGGAGACCACCAATCTCGCGAGCGGCGGAGACCAGTATGCCGCCAAGCACGATCCCTTCATTTACTTCCATTCGATCATCGACGATCAGGCGCGCTGCGACAGCCACGTGGTGAATCTCGAGCGGCTTCCCGCGGACCTTGCCAACGCGGCGACGACACCCAACTACGTCTTCATCACTCCCAACCTCTGCAGCGATGGCCACGATGCGCACTGCATCGATGGGCGTGCCGGCGGCCTGACGGCCATCGACCAGTTCCTGCGCAGATGGGTACCGCTCATCGAGGCCGCGCCGGCTTTCCTCGCCGATGGCATGCTCGTCATCACCTTCGACGAATCCGACGGCGCGGGGGCCGAGGGCTCGAGTGCCTGCTGCAACGAGCAGGCACTGCCCGGCGCGCGCTTCCAGCCCGGTCTGAGCGGCCCGGGCGGCGGACGTATCGGAGCGATCGTGCTGTCGAAGTTCGTGAAGCCGGGGACCGTCTCCACCGTGCCCTACAATCATTACGCGCTGCTGCGCACGGTGGAGGCGATTTTTCGCCTGCCGTACCTCGGTTACGCGGCGGACGCGAGCCTGCCGGTCTTCGGCGCCGACGTGTTCAGCGCCGCGCCGGCGGTGCCCTGAGGCCGCTATTCCTCGCGGCGCTGCGCGGGACCCGGCAGCGTTCCCACGCCCGAGGCTACGGCGGGGGCATCGAGCTTCTCGCCCATGAGGCGACGCACGGCCACGTAGCACACCGGGATCAGCAGAACGCCCAGCAGCGCGGCACTCAACATGCCGCCGACGACTCCGGTGCCGATCGCATGCCGCGCGTTGGCGCCGGCACCGCTCGAGATCACCATCGGAAACACCCCGAGGATGAACGCGAACGAAGTCATCATGATGGGCCGGAAGCGCAGGCGCGCGCCCTCCAGCACTCCCTCGTGGAGACTCTTGCCTTCGCGCTGCGCGGTGACGGCAAACTCGACGATCAGGATGGCGTTCTTGGCCGAGAGCCCGATGATGGTGATGAGCCCCACCTTGAAGAACACATCGTTCGGCAGCCCGCGCAGCAGTGCCGCGATCGCCGTGCCGATGAGCCCCACGGGCACCGCCATCAGCACCGCGGCGGGGACGCTCCAGCTCTCATAGAGCGCGGCGAGACACAGGTAGACGACCAGGATCGACAGTGCGAACAGCATCGGTGCCTGCGCACCCGAGATCAGCTCCTGCAGCGACTGGCCCGCCCAGTCGTTGCCGACCCCGCGTGGCAGATGCTGGCTGACGATGTTCTGCATCGCCTGCATGGCCTCGCCCGAGCTGCGTCCCGGGGCGTTGTTGCCGGTGATCTCCACCGCGGCGTAGCCGTTGAAGCGGGTGAGGGATGGGGACCCGACGATCCAGCTGGCGTGCACGACGTTGGCGAGCGGTATCATGTTGCCGCCGGCGGCGGCGATGTAGAAGTGCCCGAGCGCCTCGGGCGTCATGCGCCAGGGGGCATCGGCCTGCAGCAGGACGCGCAGCACCCGGCCCTGGTACACGAAATCGTTGGCGTACACCGGCGCCAGCATCAGCTGCAGCGCCGTATAGATGTCACTCGCCGAAAGCCCCATGGACTGCGCCTGCACCCGATCGACGCTGAGCTGCAGCTCCGGTGCCGGGGGCAGCAGGTTGGCGCGCACCCCGGTCAGGGTGCCTTTGTCGTCCGCAGCCTGCGCCAGCAGTGCGTCCTGCGCGCTGGTGAGCTGGTCGCGCCCGAGCCCGGCGCGATCCTCGAGGAACATGTCGAAGCCGCCGAAGAAGCCGAGGCCGCGCACCGTGGGAAGATTCAGCACGTACACGCGCGCATCATGGATCTCGCGCGGCAGGGTCGCGTTCGCCCAGGCGATGAACTGCGCGGCGCTGTCGGGGCGCCGGTCCCAGGGCTTGAGATGCACGAAGGCGCGCCCGGCGTTCTCGCCCGTGCCGGTGAAGCTCGATCCGACGATCAGGAACGCATAGTCGACGTTGGGGTTGCGTTCGATGATGGAGTTGATGTGCTGCATCACTTCGCGGGTGCGCGGCATGTTGGCGCCGGCCGGCAACTGCACGTCGATCAGCGCGTAGCCCTGGTCCTCGTCCGGAACGAAGCTGCCGGGCAGCTTGATGAACAGCAGCACACCCACGGCGAGCATCACGGCGAAGGCCGCCATCCAGCGCGGCACGTGCGCCACGGACTGGAACACGCGGCGCACATAGGCGGCGCGCGTATGCTCGAACGCGCGGTTGAACCAGTCGAACACCAGGTTACCGCGCAGGTGCCCGGGGCGCAGCAGCGAGGCACACAGTGCCGGGGTGAACGACAGCGCGAGCAAAGCCGAGAACCCCATCGACAGCGCGATGGTGAGCGCGAACTGCCGGTAGATCGCCCCGGTGCTGCCGGTCTGCAGCGCGCTCGGAATGAACACCGCCGCGAGCACCGAGGTGATCGCGACGATCGCACCGGTGATCTGCTGCATCGCCTTGCGCGTCGCCTCCTTCGGCGGCAGGTGCTCCTCGCGCATGATGCGGTCGACCGCCTCCACCACCACGATGGCATCGTCCACCACGATGCCGATGGCGAGCACCATCGCGAACAGCGACAGCTGGTTGATGGAGAAACCGACCGTATAGATGCCGATGAGGGTGCCGAGCAGCGCGGACGGCACCACCAGCGTCGGGATGAGCGTGGCGCGGAAGTTCTGCAGGAACACCAGCATCACCAGGAACACGAGCACCATCGCCTCGATGAGGGTGATGAGCACCTCGCGGATCGCGATTCTGATGAAGGGCGTCGAGTCCCACGCCCACTCCCATTTCACCCCGGCGGGAAAGCTGCCTTCGATGGCCTTCATCCGCTCGCTGACCGCCTTGGAGACCTCCAGCGCGTTCGCCTCCGGAGCGAGCTGGATGCCGAAGGCGGCGATCGGCGTCGCACCGATGCTGGTCTCGAACCCGTACTGGAATGCGCCGAGCGACACACGCGCCACGTCCTTGAGGCGCACCGAGGCGCCGTTCGGATCGGTGCGCAGCAGGATCTGCTCGAACTGCTCGGGCGAAGTGAACCGTCCCTCGGCAGTCACCGTGGCGGTGGTGGTCTGCTCCCGCAGCGCCGGCCATGCACCGATCGAGCCGGAGGCGAACTGCGCGTTCTGCGACTGCACCGCCGCCAGCACTGCGGAGGCCGACAGGTTGTAGGCCTTGAGCTTGTCCGGATCGAGCCAGATGCGCATGGCGTATTCCGAGCCGAACTGCACGGCAGCGCCGACGCCCGGAACGCGCTGGATGGTGTCGAGCACGCGCGAGGCGACGATGTTGTTGAGCTCCTCGGCACTCGGGCCGCCGGGCGCGGACACCAGTCCGATGCCACCGAGAAACCCCGCAGCCACCTTGGCGATGCGGATGCCCTGCTGGTTGACCTCCCCGGGCAGGCGCGGCTGGGCCAGCGATACGCGGTTCTGGGTCTGGACGGCCGCGATGTCAGGGTTGGTGCCGCTCTGGAACGTCAGGGTGATGGTGCAGGAGCCGTCGGAGGCGGACTGCGAAGTGAAGTAGAGCAGGTTGTCGATGCCGGTGAGCTGCTGCTCGATCACCTGCGTGACCGTGCTCTCGACGGTTGCGGCGTTGGCGCCCGGATAGCTGGCGGTGATCGACACCTGCGGAGGCGCGATGGCCGGGTAGGCCTCGCTCGGCAGCCGCAGCAAGGCGAGCGAGCCACCGAGCGCGATGAGTATGGCGAGCACCCAGGCGAATACCGGGCGGTCGATGAAAAACTGCGGCATGTCTAGCGCGCCGCGCCCGCGTTGCCGGTACCCGCGGCAACACCCGCGGCGTCATGCGCTGCATCCGTGTCGGCAGGCGCCGGCACCGCGGCCACGGAAGTGCCCGGGCGCGCGTTCTGCGTGCCGGAGACGATGACCCGGTCGCCGTCCGCGAGGCCTGCGGTCACGACCCAGTCCGGTCCCTCGAGGGCTTCCGTCGTGACCCGCTTCTCCAGCACCTTGTTGTCAGGGCCTGCCACGAGGACGTAGGGGCCTGAGGCGTCGCGCTGTAATCCCGCCTGCGGCACGAGGTAGCCGCGGTTCACCTCGGCGGAGCTCAGCCGCACGCCGACGAACATCCCCGGGAGCAGCAGGTGGTCCGGATTGGGAACGATGCCGCGCAGCGCGACCGCGCCGGTCGCCGGATCGACGCTCACATCGAGAAAATCCAGAGTCCCCGTGTGCGGGTACGGGGCGCCGTCCGCGAGCAGCACCTGCACGCGCACCTGCTTGCCGCTCGCCACGGTGATGTTGCCTGCCGCCTGCGCACGGCGCAGCCGCTCGATGTCCACCGCGGGCTCATCGAAGTTCACGTAGATGGGATCGATCTGCTCGACCGTCGTCAAAAGCGTCGGCGTGCCCTGACCGACGAGCGCTCCCTCGGTCACCCCCTGCTGACCGGCACGCCCGGAGATCGGGGCAGTGACCGTGGCGTAGCCGAGATTGATGCGTGCGGTGCCGACCGCGGCCTTGGCCTGGCTGACCGCGGCGGCAGTCGAGCGCTCGGCCGCCTCGGCGTTGTCGAGATCCGAGCGCGACACCAGGCCGCTCGGCAGCAGCTCACGCGAGCGCTGGGCGCTGATGTGGGCGTTGGCGGCGGTGGCCTCGGCCTGGGCGAGCGCGGCGAGGGCCCCATCGAGCGCGGCCCGCAGCGGCGCCGGGTCGATCTCGAAGAGGGGCTGACCGGCCTTGACGTCGGAGCCTTCGACGTACAGGCGCTTGAGCAGCACCCCCGCGACGCGGGCCCGGACATCCGCCGAGCGTGTCGCCGACAGCCGTCCGACCAGATTGCGCGTCAGGGGTACCGGTTGCGCGTGCACTTCGACGACGCCCACCTGTGGCGCCGTCGCAGGCGGCGGCGGCAGCGGATGCGAGCAGCCGGCGGCGAGCAGCGCGAGCACCCAGCACGCGCCGGCGCGAGCGCGCCGCCCCCACGGTGGCGATGTGGTCGAACGCGTCGGCGGCCTCCCAGGTGGACTATTAGTTGCCAAGGCAGTAATATCGCCGGCAGTAATCTGGCCAGCAGTCATCCAGCATAGCCGCATCATGAGCCGCAGGGCAGTCCTCGGGGCGGAGCCCCGCAGCGCCGCGCATCCCCCGGAAGAGGGATTGAGCGTCGGTCAGCTCATGGGGCTTGCTCGCGGCTCGCTTCTCAACAGTCTCGATACCGAGCTCGAGCGCTTCGGGCTGAACAGCGGGCAGTTCATCGTGCTGAAGCAGCTCGGCGAAGGAGTGGCGCGCACGGCTGCCGATTTGTGCCGCGTGCTCCGTTACGACACAGGTGCCATGACACGCATTCTCGACCGTCTGGAGGAGAAGGGCCTGGTGCGCCGCGAGCGCGGCCGCGAGGATCGCCGGGTGGTATGGCTGCGCCTCGCGCCTCAGGGTCGGACGCTGCTGCCGCGCCTGCTCGCGATCGCCAGCCGCGTGGTGGACGCACATCTCGCGGGCTTCAGCGCGAACGAGATCGAGTCCTTCAAGGGATACCTGCGCCGCATGATCGACAACGGCCAGACGCAGGCCGACCTGCGCCATCCGGGCCCGGCCGCCAAGCCATGAAGGCTCCGCGGGTCCCAGCGCCGGGGAAGGCGCTGCTGCTGGCCGCCGCTGCGCTCGCCGGCTGCGTCGATCGCGGCGACTGGCAGCCGACCCCGCAACTCGCACCGCAGAAGCTCGAGCTCGGGCACGCGGTGGCGGACGCGCCGCTCGAGCCCGCCGCCTGGCCCGCCGACGGCTGGTGGCGGCGCTATGGCGATGCGCAGCTCGATGAGCTCATCGGCGAGGCACTTGCGGGCAGTCCGAGCCTCGCGACCGCGCAGGCGCGGTTGCGTGCCGCGCAGGCGCAGGCGGTGAACGCACGCGCCGCGCGGCTGCCGAGCACCACCGCGAGCGCCGAAGCCGATCGCCAGCGCTATCCGGAGGATTACCTGTTTCCGCCGCCCTTCGCCGGCGGCTACGTGAACAACGGCCGGGCAGCGGTCGACTTCAGCTGGGACCTGGATTTCTGGGGACGCAACCGCGCGCTGCTTGCCGGCGCGCGCTCGGGCGTGGCCGCGGCCGAGGCCGACCGCGCCGCCGCTGCCCTCGCCCTCGCCGTGGCGGTGGTCCAGGCCTACATCCAGCTCGATCTGCAGTACGCGCTGCTCGATGTCACCAACGACAACCTCAAGCAGCAGCAGTCGATTCTCGAGCTCACGCAGCAGCGCGTGAGCGCAGGTCTCGAGAACACCGCGCGGGTGAAGCAGTCGGAAGGGCAGGTGGCGCTGACGCGCGCTGCGGTCGCCTACGTCGAAGCCAACATCGAGCTCGCCCGCAATCAGCTTGCGGAC
>JAFAKO010000354.1 GCA_019235245.1 Gammaproteobacteria bacterium | reverse complement strand
CAGTCGAACTGCCCGCGCGGCACGACGAAGGTGACCTGCAGCTCCCCGCCGCGGTAGCGCGCGAGCTCGGCGTTCTCGTCGCTGATCAGGAGGTAACGCACCCCCTCGAGCCGCGTCGCCTCGTCGTTCCAGTAGTGATGATTGCGCGCCGCGACGATGTAGGCGCCCGGCACCCATTCCTGCAGCACGAAGGCGCCGTTGCCCACCATCGTGCCCGCACGGGCGATCGCCTCCGGCGTGCGCTGCAGAGTGGGGCGGTGCACCGGGCAGGTGGCCGGGTGCGAGAGCAGCGCCGGGAGGTAGGGGGCGGGATTCTCGAGCGTGATGACCACGGTCTCGTCATCCGGTGCCGCTACCGCGAGCGTGTCGGCGCTGCGGCGGCCGGCGACGATGTCGCCCGCGTTCGCGATCACATCGACGTACTGCGCGTAAGCCGAGCCGGTCGCCGGATCGACCAGCCGGCGGAGCGCCGCCACGAAATCCCCCGCGACCACACGATCTCCGTTCGACCAGCGCGCCTCGCGGCGCAGGTCGAACGTATAGGTGAGCCCATCCAGGCTGATGCTCCAGGTGCGCGCCACGCCCGGGGCGACACCGCCTTTCTTATCCAGCGTCGTCAGCCCCTCGCACAGGTCGCGCAGGATGCTCTGCGCCTCGAAGCCGCGCGCCTTCTGCGGGTCGAGCGAATCGGGCTCGGGCCCGGCACCCCGCACGAGGATGGCGTTGGCGGCGACCGGTGGGGTGGCCGGCCCGCAACCCGCGACCAGCAGCGCCGCGAGACTGAGCGCGGCCGCGGCGCCTCGCGCACTCATGCGGCGCGGCTGCGACGGCTCGCGTTGATGCCGGCGCGCAGGCTCGTCGTGGCGGCGCGCGCCGCTGACGCGAAGTCCTCGCCCGCCGAGGCGTACAGTATGGCGCGCGAGGAGCTGATGATGAGCCCGGTGCCCGCCCGCGTGCAGCCGTTCGCGACCACCTGCGCCACATCGCCCCCCTGCGCACCGACGCCGGGCACGAGGAGCGGCATGTCCCCGACCAGCGCGCGCACTTCGGCGAGCTCGCGCGGGTAAGTCGCGCCGACCACCAGCAGGCAGTTGCCGCGCGAGTTCCAGCGCCGCGCGGCGAGCTCCGCCACCACCTGGTAGAGCGGCCGCCCGCCCACCGGCAGATCCTGCAGATCGACGGCGCCCGGGTTGGAGGTGCGGCACAGGATGAGCACGCCGCGGTCGGCATGCCGCAGGAAGGGCTCGAGCGAATCGCCGCCGAGATATGGGTTGACGGTCACGGCATCGGCGCCGTAACGCTCGAACGCCTCGATCGCGTAGCGCTCGGCGGTGTTGCCGATGTCGCCGCGCTTGGCGTCGAGGATCACCGGGATGCCGGAGTGAGTGCGGTGGATGTACTCGATGGTGCGCTCGAGCTGGTCTTCGGCCTCGTAGGCGGCGTAGTGCGCGAACTGCGGCTTGTACGCGCACACCAGGTCCGCCGTCGCATCGATGATCGCGCGGTTGAACTGGAAGATCGGCGAGGGCTGCGCGCGGATCTTCTCGGGGAAGCGCTCGATCTCCGGATCGAGCCCCACGCACACCAGCGAATCGTTCTGTTGCCAGGCCCGCCCGAGCTGCTCAGTGAAGGCGCTCATGCGACCTTCGGCGGCGGCCGCGACGCCAGTGCCCGCTTCTTCAGGTGCACCAGCAGGATCGATATCGCGGCGGGGGTGACGCCCGGTACGCGGGCCGCCTGCCCGAGGGTTGCCGGCCGCACCTCCGCGAGCCGCTGGCGCACCTCGTGCGAGAGGCCGCCGAGTGAGCCGTAGTCGAGGTCCGGCGGAAGCGCGGTCGTTTCGTTGCGCTGCGCGCGGGCGATCTCCTCATGCGCCCGCTCGATGTAGCCGGCATAGCGGGCGTGCACCTCGAGGTGCGTTC
Organism: Gammaproteobacteria bacterium; assembly: GCA_019235245.1. GTDB lineage: Bacteria > Pseudomonadota > Gammaproteobacteria > Steroidobacterales > Steroidobacteraceae > 13-2-20CM-66-19. Next base: position 4,243 of record JAFAKO010000354.1, on the reverse strand, counting down.
GCACCTGCGCGGGCAGGCGATCATCGACCGGCTCGCACCACACGGGGGGACCGGTCAGCTCGAGGAGCGCGTCATAGGTGACCTCCGGCCGCCGCAGCAGCTCGAACGCGGTCGCCTCGCGCGTCAGCGGTCCGCGGAGCACCCGCTCCGCCCACTCCGCCGGCACATCCGCCGGCCGCAGGCGCAGCGCCTCGAGGCGCGCCAGCTCCGTGGCGCAGGCACGCCGCCTGGCAAGGAACAGATCCCAGCGCTGATCGGTCACGAGCCCGAGCTCGCGGCCGAGCGGTGTCAGGCGCAGGTCGGCGTTGTCCTCCCGCAGGATGAGCCGGTGCTCGGCCCGGCTCGTGAACATCCGATATGGCTCGCGGGTCCCGCGGGTCACGAGATCATCGATCAGCACCCCGAGATAGGCCTCGCTCCGCTTCGGCACCCAGGGCTCGCGATTGCGCACCCGCAGCGCCGCGTTGATGCCGGCGACGAGCCCCTGCGCGGCCGCCTCCTCGTAGCCGGTCGTGCCGTTGATCTGCCCGGCGAAATACAGCCCCTGAATCACGCGCGTCTCGAGCGATGCGTCGAGGTCGCGCGGATCGAAGAAGTCGTACTCGATGGCGTACCCGGGGCGGGTGAGATGCGCCGCCTCGAAGCCGCGGATGGTGCGCACGAACTCGCACTGCACGTCGAAGGGCAGGCTGGTCGAGATCCCGTTGGGGTAGATCTCGTGCGTCGACAGCCCTTCGGGCTCGACGAAAATCTGGTGCGAGGACTTCTCGGCGAAGCGCACCACCTTGTCCTCGACCGAGGGACAGTAGCGCGGACCCACCCCTTCAATCAGCCCGGTGAACATCGGCGAGCGGTCGGTTGCGGCGCGGATGATGGCGTGTGTGTGCTCGTTTGTACTTGTAATGAAACAGTCTAATTGCTGAGGATGATCATTGACTCTTCCGAGGAACGAAAAGACGGGCGTCGGCTGATCGCCCGGCTGTCGCAGCATGCGGGACCAGTCGACCGTCCGCCCATCGATACGCGGTGGGGTACCCGTCTTGAGTCGCGCGACATGCAGCGGCAGCTCGCGCAGCCGCGCAGCGAGTGCGTTGGACGGCGCATCGCCGGCGCGCCCGCCGGCGTAGTGATCGAGGCCGACGTGGATGCGTCCGCCGAGGAAGGTCCCGACGGTGAGCACGACCACGGGCGCCTCGAAGGCGATACCGGTGACGGTGACGACGCCCCGCACGCGCCCGCCCTCGACGATGAGATCCCCGACCTCCTGCTGGAAGAGCCGCAGGTTCGGCTGGTTCTCGAGACGGCGGCGGATCGCCTGGCGGTAGAGCTGCCGGTCCGCCTGCGCGCGCGTAGCGCGTACCGCCGGACCCTTGCTGGCGTTGAGCGTGCGGAACTGGATGCCGGCCTCGTCCGCCGCGCACGCCATGGCGCCGCCGAGCGCATCGATCTCGCGGACCAGGTGCCCCTTGCCGATGCCGCCGATGGCGGGGTTGCAGCTCATCTGCCCGATCGTGTCGATGCTCTGGGTGAGGAGCAGGGTGCGCGCGCCCATGCGCGCGGCCGCGAGGGCGGCCTCGGTGCCGGCATGACCGCCGCCGATGACGATGACGTCGCAGCTCGCGCTGGGCTTGGGATGCTTCATGGATGTTGGTCGCGGACCGGCCATGGCCCGGCGGACGCGTATTGTAGGGCAAAGTTGCCTTATCCTTGGCCGACGATGGCCTCAGGTACAGGATCAAGACCCGTGCATGCGCTGCGTGCCTAGGGCCCTGGCGCTCGGGGTCCTGCTGGTCGCTGCTGCGCCCGCAGCGCTGGCCGCGCCGCTCACCCCGGCCCCGGCGCCGACCCTCACCCTCACCCCCTGCGAGATCGAGCATCCGCTGCGCCTGACCGTGATCGCGGCCGAGTGCGGCGTGCTGCGCGTGCCGGAGAACCCGGGCGAGCCCGGTGGCCGGCAGATCGGGCTGCGCATCGCGCGGATCGAGGCCATCAGCCGCCGCAAGCAGCCGGACCCGCTCTTCGTGCTCGCCGGCGGCCCGGGAGCTGCGGCGGAGTCCTTCTACGCCTCGGTCGCGCCGGCGTTCGCGCGCATCCAGCGCGATCGGGACATCGTGCTCGTCGATCAGCGCGGTACCGGCGGCTCGAATCCCCTCACGTGCCCGGAGCCCCCTGACGCTCCTGGAAACGCGAGCATCGAGGAGATCAGCGCCAGAACACGAGCCTGCCTCGACTCGCTCGCCAGGCGCGCCGACCTCGCCTGGTACACCACCAGCCTCGCGGTGCAGGATCTCGAGCAGGTGCGCACCGCGCTCGGTCTCGGGCGCATCAATCTCTACGCGTCCTCCTACGGCACGCGCGTCGCCGAGCAGTACGTGCGGCGCTTTCCGGCCAACACCCGCGCCGTGATCCTCGATGGCGTCGTGCCGATCGGGCGGCCGATGGGTGCCGCCACCGCGATCGATGCCGAGAGCGCGCTCGAGGACATCCTGCGCCGTTGTGCCGGGGACGCCTCCTGCAGGGGACGGTTCGGCGATCCGGCCGCCGACTACCGCGCCGTCCGCGCCGAGCTCGCCGGCGGGCGCGCCGTCGCCGTGAGCGTCGGCGACCCCTCGAGTGGCGAGCCGCGGCGCGTGTCGTTCACGGCGGAGACCTTCGCCGGGGTCGTGCGGCTCCTCAGCTACGTCCCGGAGTACGCCGCGCTCCTGCCGCTGCTGCTGCACGCGGCGGCGCGCGGGGACTACGCGCCGCTCGCCGCGCAGTACCTCATGCTCGAGCGCTCCTATGCCGAGAGCATCGCCACCGGCATGCACAACAGCGTCGTCTGTGCAGAGGACGTGCCGCTCTTCGGCTCCTTCCCCATCGATCGGGCGCGGCTCGCGGCCACCTATCTCGGCACCCGCCAGCTCGAGGGGCTCGAGGCGGTCTGTCGCATCTGGCCGCGGGGACCGGTGGATGCCGACCTGCGGGCGCCGCTGCACAGCGAGGTGCCGGCGCTGCTGCTATCGGGGAGCGATGACCCGGCCACTCCGCCGGCCTACGCGCACGAGGTGGCGCAGTCGTTCGTGCATCACCTCGATGTGGTGCTCGCGGGCTTCGGTCACGGGCAGCTCACCGCGCCCTGTGTCGACCGGCTCATGGCGCATTTCATCGCGCAGGGCAGCGTGGATGCGCTCGATGTCGGCTGCGTGCGCGCCGCGCGGCCGCTCGCGTTCTTCACCTCGCTCAACGGGCCGCCGCCGTGATCGAGGCGCAGCGGCTCGAGAAGCATTTCGGCGCCGTCACCGCGGTGCGCGAGGTGAGCCTGCGCGCACCCGATGCGCGCATCACCGGGCTCCTCGGGCCCAACGGCGCCGGCAAGTCGACCACGCTGCGCATGCTGTACACGGTGCTGGTGCCCGACCGCGGCGATGCGCTCATCGACGGCCACAGCGCCGTGCATGCACCGCTCGCCGCCCGCGCACGGCTCGGCGTGCTGCCGCACGGCGCGGGCATCTATCCGAATCTCACCGCGCGCGAGAACATCCTGTATTTCGGTGCGCTGCAGGGCCTCGGCGCTGCCGCACGCCGGGCGCGCGCCGCGGAGCTGCTGAAGCTCCTCGAGATGGAGGAGTTCGCCGACCGGCCGGCGCGCGGCTTCTCCCAGGGCGAGCGGCTGCGCACCGCGCTCGCGCGCGCCCTCGTCCACCGCCCGCGCAACCTGGTGCTCGACGAGCCGACCAACGGGCTCGATGTCATGGCGGTGCGTGCGCTGCGGCGGCTGCTGCAGCAGCTGCGCGATGCGGGGCATTGCGTGCTGTTCTCCAGCCACGTCATGCAGGAGGTGAGCGCGCTGTGCGATGAAGTGGTGGTGATCGCCCACGGCCGGGTGCTCGAGCAGGGGACACCGGAGGAGATCCGCGCGCGCACCGGCAGCGGCAGCCTCGAGGAGGCCTTCGTGCGCCTCATTGCCACGGCAGAAGGCTGAGGCGGCCGTGCGTGCGGTGCTCACCGTCTTTCTCAAGGAGTTCCGCGAGAACCTGCGCGAGCGGCGCACGCTGCTCTCGGCACTGATCCTGGGTCCGCTGCTCGGGCCGCTGCTGTTCGCCGGCGGGCTGACGCTGCGGCTCGAGCGCGGTATCGGCGAGAGCGACCGGCCGCTCGAGCTCGCGGTGGCGCACGGCGAGCGCGCGCCGAACCTCCTCGCGTACCTGCGTGCCCATGGGGTTACGATCACCGCGGTCGAGTACGACGACAGCGCGGCGCG
>JAFAKO010000243.1 GCA_019235245.1 Gammaproteobacteria bacterium | reverse complement strand
ATCGCTGGCGGGGCCACCGACGCTGAACCTCACCTTGCCGCAGAGACAGCCACCTTCATGGTTCGCCATGTTCGACTCTCCACATCAGCTGTCCGGTTCCATATGTAGCTCAGCTTCCGAGCTCGATGGTTGCCCCACGTCCATGGGCGCGCGCGAGCTTTCGATCGGTCGTTAAAAGCGGTGCGTCCAGTGCTTCGGCAAGCGCTACATAAACCGCATTGTACGCAGTCAGCGAGTCCCGCAGTTCCCAGATTCGCGGAAGCAGATCGGTATGTCCATACCGCCTCAGGGGCGGGTCGAGCAGCTGCGGAGCGTGGAGGGACTCCTCACTCGCCAGCTTGCTGAAGTGTGCGGGTTTTGACCTCCAAGGCCACCCTGCATGCCCGAACGCACGGTAGCTATCAGGCGAATAGCCAGTGTCCGGGCTGTAGTCTCTCTGCGCTGGGGACGCCCAGCGATGGGCGCCCCCAGCGGCCATTCTTTCCAGCAGTGTCGCCTAATGAGTGACGATAGAGGACCGCATCGGCCCTAGCACCGCCAATAGTGCGCTCTTGTCGCCTTCCGCGACCTTGAACTTGTCGAGCGCGGCGACGAGATCCTCCACCAGCGCGTTGAAGTCCGCATCGTGGATCCCCATTCCCGCATGAGCGGACTTCATGTCCTTGCCCTGGTACTTGCAGGGTCCGCCGCTCGCTTCGCAGATCTGGTCGACCAGCTTGCCTTTGAAGGCGGCGAGGCGCTTGGGGTCGGCGGCAGTCGCCGCGAAAAAGGCGTTGATGCGCGAGTCACCTGCCACGCGGGCGACGAAGTCATCGACCACGGCCGTGATAGCGGCCTTGCCGCCGAGGCGCTCATAGAGGGTCGCGTCCTTGGCGTACCCGACCACAGCGATGCCAGTGGCGACGAGCCCGAGGAGAAAAGGTTTCAAGATTCCAGACGACCTGAACATAGAAGTCTCCGATTGATGTTGATGTCAAATAGCTGTCGAGATGCGATTGCCCTCTAGCTACGTGGGAGGCGGTTCCCCGGATGCATCGCGATCCCGAGGGCGCGGTCTGGTGAGGGCCCGCTGCCAGGTGGGCGGCCTGCGGCTGGACGCAACCAAAGGGGCTCGAGACCGTACCCGGCCTCAAAAGCGCCTTGGCGTTTTGACTCAACAGCATGAGTCAGGCACACTCATTGAGTGGCTAAGAGACTTCAAGTGATCCTCGACGATCCCGAGTACCGGGAGATGCAACGCATGGCACGTGCGAACCACATGACACTGGCCGAGTGGGTGCGTCGTGCCTTGGCTGCAGCACGGCGGCGCGAACCCACCGTAGAGACGGGTCGCAAGCTCTCGGCAGTACGAACCGCAACGCGTCACGCTTTTCCGAGCGGTGACATCGATGAAATGCTCACGCAGATCGAGCGCGGTTACACGCCAGATCCCGGTCCATGATCCTGGTGGACTCGAACGTTCCGATGTATCTCATCGGCGCGCCACACCCACATAAAACGGACTCCCAAAGGCTGCTCGAGCAGCTCATCAGCGACCGGCAGAAACTCGTGACGGATGCCGAGGTTCTGCAGGAGATTCTGCATCGCTACGTAGCCATCGATCGCCGAGACGCGATTCAGCCGGCGTTCGATGCTCTCCTGGGAGTGGTCGATCAGGTGTTTGCCATCGATGAGTCGACGGCGCAACGCGCCAAGGAGATTGTGCTCGAACGCCCCGGTCTTTCGGCCCGCGACGCCGTGCATGCGGCCGTAATGGATCTGCAAGCGATCGAGCTCATCTTGAGCTTCGACGCCGGGTTTGATGGATTACCCGGCATCCAGCGGCTGCGGTAAGGCCCCCCTTTTCGGTCCAGCCGTGCCAACCCTGATCAAGCGGCTCGGCAATCCCGTTTCTCTACCGCTTGGGGTCGGTGCTGGCTCTATCCCGCTTAGCCTGGGCCACAGCCATGTCGTATGCCGCGTTCGCTTGATCCTTGCAGGCCTGCTGTCGGTCACCGCTCAGGGACTCGCACTTGGCAAGCGCGATGCTTCGCTGCCCCTCGGCGTCCGTCTTCGCCACGTTTTCTTCCTGCACTGACGCCACGTGTTGTTCATCGTGCTCAGCGCTGGCGAGCTTCTCGCCGGCCCGTTCCTCCGCCTTAGCGGATTTTTCCTCGGCCTTTTGCTCAGCGGCATTGACGTCCTTGGCCGTCGTGGACGGACTCTTGGCGTTGTTGCAGCCGCCAATCAACAATGCCCCGCAAAGAGCCAGCGCAATACCCAGCGTATTCCGGTACATCGCATTCCTCCTCAGTCAGAATTCCCCGCTTTTTCCAGCCGCGCGCCGTTGACGCGCAGCGTGAACTGTGCGGGGAGTGTGCTTTCTGACTTCCAACCCTGTCCGCCAGCAACTCACGTCAGGGAATGCCAGTGTTGGCCTACACAACTGTTGGGGCAGGAGGGGCCTCGCGGCGAAGCCCTTGGGGAAGTCAGCGAAACGCCACCACCAGGCACGCGGTCAAAGCCAGCAGCACCGCAGCCTGCACGCGATAGTTCCGCCACGCCGGCAGCGCGCGCAGGCGCCGGCTTTCCTCGCGGAAGTAGGCGCTCGTCCAGATGAGGCGATTGACGGCTGCGCCGGCGCGCGGCGCGGTGCTTCGCTCCCGCGTCCAGAGACTCACACCCACCAGAATCGACAAGTCGATGAGGAGCAGCACCGGCGCGGCGTACAGGAAGTGCAGGTGCACCACGCCGAACAGGACATTCCCAAGGAAGAGCGCGATGCCGCAGGCCGTGCCCACGGCGAGCGTCGCCGCAGCTCCCGCGGCATTGGCCCCGCGCCAGAAGAGCCCGCCGAGGAAGAGCGCCACGATCGGCGGTACGGCGTAGGCCAGCATCGCCTGCAGGTACTGCCACAGGGAGCGGAAATTCTCGAGCTGCGGTGCCCACAGCAGTGCCACCAGCAGCAGTCCTGCAGTCGACAGGCGGCCGATGCGGACCACCTGCTGGTTCGAGAGAGCCGGCGCCATACGCCGGATGATGTCCATGGTGATGAGCGCGGAGGCGGAGTTGAGCGTCGAGGCCACCGAGGCCATGGTCGCCGCTGCGAAGCTCGCCGCCACCACCCCGAGCAGCCCGGTCGGCAGCAAGCCGAACATCAGCGCGGGATAGACGAGATCGGAACGTGCCAGGTGCGGGAAGAGGAGAATCGCGCACGTCCCCGGCAGCACCATCAGAAAGAGCACCGGGAGCTTCAAGGCCCCGGCGAACAGCGCTCCGCCGCGGCCGTGCTCGAGCGAGCGTGCGGAGAGCACACGCTGCACGATGAATTGATTGGTGCACCAATAGTAGAAGCCGAGCACCGGGATTCCGAAGAGCAGTCCCGGCCAGGGGACTCCCGGGTCCCCGACCGGGCGGATGAGTGAGACCATCTCCGGGGGGACGCCGGTCATGACCGCCTGCCAGCCGCCGGCGCGCGCGAACGCGGTGACCGCGATCACGAGCGCTCCGGCCAGCAGCAGCACGCCCTGTACGGTCTCGGTGTAGATGACTGCGCGCAGCCCGCCAAGAAGCGTATAGAGCGCCGCGGCTCCGGCGAGTACGCTCACGATTACCCACAGCGGCGTGCCGGGAAACAGCACCCGGATCACGAGTGAGCCGCTGTAGAGCGCGGCTGCCGCGTCCACCATGACGTTCAGGAACAGCGTGAGGAGCGCAAAGTACAGCCGGGCCCGCGCATCGTAGCGGCGCTCGAGAAACTCGGGCATGGTGTACACGCGGCTCGAGAGCACGAAGGGCAGCAGGAACACGCAGAAGAACACCAGGACGACCGCCGCCGACCATTCGTAGTCGTACACCGAGATGCCGGTCGCGTAGGCCGCCCCCGCCAGCCCGATGAGCGCCGTCGAGGAGATGTTGGACGCCAGCAGCGCCAGCCCGATCGCCGGCCAGCGCGAGCCGCGCGAGGCGAGGAAGTAGTCCTCCGGATGCGCCTGGCGGCGCGACGCCCAGGCACCGAGCATGACCAGCGCCGGGACGTATGCCGCGACGAGCGCCGCGTCCCACCACGCCGGCCCGGTCGATCCGCTCAATTTTCCCCCTTGGCCGCCCGCGGCGCGCCTGTCTCATCATCCCTCAAGTCCCGAGGGCCGCGATACGTCCCACACAGCCGCCGGATTGACAGCGCTGACATTTTGGTTCTTTAATCACGTCCGAGGGGGTCGGCCGCATGAGAGCGGACGAAGAACGACAGTCCGTGAGTCTCCGCGCGGGTGTCGGCGCGCGCAGGCCGCGACGCGGACACGCAGCTGCGCGCGCGCGCGTCTCGGCCTGCGTGTCATGGCTGACGCTCGCCGTGCTGGCATCGACAGGCGCGACCGCGGAGAGCGAGCGCTTGCATCCCGAGCTTTGGCCGACCCGCGCGACCGCCGCCCCGGAGAGCGCAGAGTCCGAGGCGTTCATCACCGACCTGCTCTCGCGCATGAGTCTCGAGGATAAGGTCGCGCAGATGCTGCAGGCGGACATCGCCTCGGTGACGCCGGAAGATCTGCGCACCTACAAGTTGGGTGCGGTACTCGCAGGCGGGGGCGCCGCTCCCGGCAACAACGTGCGCACGCAGCCCGCTGCGTGGCTCGCGCTTGCGGATGCGCTCTATCGCGCGGCGATGGTGCCGCACTCCAGCGCTCATGCACCCATTCCGCTGCTCTTCGGAATCGATGCGGTGCACGGTGATGCCAAGGTCCGCGGTGCCACCATATTCCCGCACAACATCGGGCTCGGTGCGGCCCACGATGCGCCGCTCATCGAGCGCATCGGGCGTGCGACGGCTGAGGAGGTGGCAACCACCGGGATCGACTGGACCTTCGCGCCGGCTGTGGCGGTCACCCGCGATGTGCGCTGGGGGCGTACCTACGAGAGCTACTCCGATGATCCGCGCCTCGTCGCGGCCTACGCCGCGGCGATGGTGCGGGGACTCCAGGGCGAGCCCGAGCAGGGCACCTTCATGACGCCCGGCCACGTGCTCTCCTCGGTGAAGCACTTTGCAGGCGACGGCGGCACGCTCGCCGGCCGGGACCAGTTCGATAATCGCGCCTCCGAGGGGGTTCTGCTGCGCGTGCATGCCGCACCGTATCCCGCGGCGATAGAGGCCGGCGCGAGCATCGTCATGGCGTCCTACTCCGCCTGGCAGGGCGTGAAGCTGCACGCGAATCATGATCTCCTCACCACGATCCTCAAGGCGCGATTCGGGTTCGATGGCTTCATCGTCGGGGACTGGAACGCGCACGAGGAGGTGCCCGGCTGCACGAAGTTCAGCTGCGCCGCGGTCATTCTCGCCGGGCTCGACATGTTCATGGCGCCTGACAGCTGGAAGGAGCTCTATCGCAACACCATCGACCAGGTGCGCGCGGGAGTGATCCCGCAGGCGCGCATCGATGATGCCGTACGACGCATCCTGCGGGTCAAGGTGCGCGCCGGGCTCTTCAACCGGCCGGCACCGCGCGAGCGTCCCGATGCAGGGAAATTCCAGGCTTTGGGAAGCGCCCCGCACCGGGAGCTCGCTCGCCAGGCGGTGCGCGCGTCCCTCGTGCTGCTCAAGAACGAGCGCGGCACGCTGCCGATCACTCCGAGTGCGCGTATCCTTGTTACGGGTGTGGGAGCCGAGCGGATCGACATGCAGGCGGGCGGCTGGAGCATCGACTGGCAGGGCGACCACAACCGCAACGGTGACTTCCCGGGCGCCACCTCCATCTACGCAGGTGTCCGCGCGGCGGTCAGCGCCGCGCAGGGCACGGTTACGTTGAGTGCCGATGGCAAGTACCCGGTGCGCCCCGATGTCGCCATCGTCGTCTTCGGCGAGCGGCCCTACGCGGAGTACGAAGGCGATCTCGAGACGGTCGAGTTCTCGCGCCAGGACGCGCAGCCGCTCGCGCTGCTGAAGGCGCTGCGCGCGCAGGGGATTCCGACGGTCGCGGTGTTCCTCGCGGGCCGGCCCATGTGGGTGAATCCCGAGCTCAATGCGGCGGACGCCTTCATCGCCGCCTGGCTCCCGGGGAGCGAAGGGGAGGGCATTGCGGATGTGATCTTCCGCGGCGCCGACGGACAGCCGCGCTTCGATTTCACCGGTAGCCTGAGCTTCCCCTGGCCGCTCACCGGGATGCCCGTGACCTATGACGAAGAGGACCGCACAGCGGGCGCGCTCTTCGCGAGGGGCTACGGGTTGAGCTACGCGCATCCGGCCACGGTCGGCCCCCTGTCGGAGGATCCGCAGCTCGCTCCCGACCGTGGCGGCCCCGACACGCTTTTTCAGGCGGCTCACGCGACCGCACCGTGGTCGCTGTTCGTCGCCGATGCGCTAGCCCAGGTTCGCGTGACGAGCGCCGAGCAGGAAAGCCCCCGGCGAGCGGTCGGTGCCACGCTCGCGGACGGCGAGCTGCGGCTTGCCTGGGCCGGTACCGCGCGCGGGGACTTCTGGATCGGTGGGCGACCGATGGACCTCCGGGAAGCCGCCCGGCGCGGCGACATCGTACGTGCCCGCTTCCGCATCGAGCACCCGGCGAGTGGCGCCGTGCATGCGGGGATACGCTGCTCGAGCAGCTCGCAGGCCGCCGACTCCGGTTGCGGAGCCACGAGCGGAGCCATGCTCGATGTGACGGAGCAGCTCCGCTCGGTGGCACCGGGCAGCTGGGCGACCCTGTCATTGCCGCTTGCCTGCTTCGCAGGCTCCGCCGGGCTCTCGAGCGTGGCCGGGCCGTTTGCGCTGCGCACCGCGGGGCAGCTCACCGTGCGCTTCGCGGACATCCGCTTCGAGCGCGCGGCCGTGCATCGCTGCGACCTCAAGGTCGCAAAATGACAGCGTTGACATGCTCATCGCTCCAGGCGTACCTTTTAGCCGCCGCTGATCCCCGAAGGGGAATATGCGTGCCAAGCCTAGAAATAGACGTGTTTAGCTGAGGGGGTAAACACATGTCTCACCGCGGGGAGAAGCGCGCTCGCCGGCTCGTCCGGGTTCGCCACAGCACTCATATGTCATCGCTGTCAGCGTTCGCCATGACAGCGGGACAATCACACGCCACTCGGACCGCCGGCGCCACACCGTCGCCCGCCGGGCGAATCGAGAGAGCGGTGCGGCGCGCAGCGCGCGCCGCGCTCGCTGCCGCCGCGCCGCCCCTCATTTTCTGCTGCGCGACCGCGGGGGCGCAGGAAGCCGCGGCGCCGACGGCAGCCGCGCAGAAAACCGATGACCTCCAGGAAGTGGTCGTCTCCGGCTACCGCGCCTCGGTGCAGACGGCGCTCGATCAGAAGCGCGTCGCCATCCAGCCGATCGAGTCGGTGGTGGCGGAAGACCTCGGCAAGATGCCCGACCAGAACGTCGCCGAGTCCCTCGAGCGGCTGCCGGGAGTGACCATTAACCGCGCCGGCGGCAAGGGCACGCAGGTGCTGATCGATGGACTGCAGAACAATCTCATTACGCTCAACGGCGAGGTACTCCTCACCGGGCGCGAGATCTACTCCTCGGGTGAGGCCTCCGGCGGCGCGTCCAACATCCAGTACGCCTCGCTCGAAGGCATCCCGAGCGGTGAGATCGGCGGCATCGATGTCATCAAGAACCCGACCGCGCAGAATCGCGAAGGGGGGCTGGGCGGCATCATCGATCTGAAGACCCGTTCACCGCTCGCCCAGGAGATGGGGCTCAATCTCGCCGGCAATTTCCGCGGCACCAAGGCGCAAGACCAGTCGGGAGGAGCGACCCCGGTGGCCGCACTGGTCGCCGGTTTCAAGTTCAGCGACAGCTTCGCGATCACGGCGAGCGCCTCCTACGAGGACTACAAGACCCACACCAAGGAGTTCCAGGACCAGAACCGCAACCAGTGGCTGATCACCAATACCGCGACCGTCGGCTCGTACGTCG
>JAFAKO010000359.1 GCA_019235245.1 Gammaproteobacteria bacterium | reverse complement strand
CTACGAGCCGGGCCCGTATACGCCGATGGAGCAGCACGCGCAGCGCTTCGTGGAGTGGGTCCTGAAGGAGTTGCAGTGACCACGCGCAGGCGGGTGCTGGCGCCTCGTGCCAGGGGGGCCTTCGCGCCTGGGGGGACCTTAACGATCTGCAAGCGGCGCCCCTCACTTCACAGTCGTTTCGTCGATAGTTAGCCAAACGCCTAACTATTCGCGCAAGGGAACTGCGAGAGATGCCTCACTTCACAGTCGTTTCGTCGATAGTTAGCTAAACACCTAACTATCCGCCAAAAGACCTGCAAAACTTCACGTCCGGCTCAGCTGCCCCCGCACCCAGTCCTGGAACTGGCGCACCACGTACTCTTCCGGCATGAGCACGCCGGCGGCATGGGGCAGGGCGTGGAGGCCGCGCTGGTTCACCTCGCAGATGGCTGCATCCTCGCTCATCACGATGTCGGTGAACTCGATCGCCCTGCTCAGGTCGAGCGCCGGATCCGCGAGCGTCTCCGGGCGGAACAGGAACTCGATGCTCATCGCGGTGCGCTCGGGCGCGAGCGGCAGCAGCCGCACCACGCGCACGTAATCGACGTGTGCCGCGAGGAACATCGAGGGCAGGCAGGTGAGATAGGTATGACCGGCGGCACGCTCTTCCGCGGTGAGCCGCGGAAACGGCACTCCCACCGGCCGGCCGTCCATGGTCCAGGAGAGCGCGCCGCGGCGCAGCCCGCCGATGTATTGAGGGTCATCGCCGCCCGCATGATCCTGCCAGGCCGGATCCTCGCGCTGCTCCATCAGCGCTCGTCCGAATATCGGCACGAGCTGCGAGAGCCGCGGATGGACTCCGGGGCAGTGCAGGCATTCGTTGAAGTTCTCCCAGAAGATCTTCCAGTTGCACTCGATGGTCTTCGACATCCGGTGTCCGATGACGAGCTTGCCGAGCTCCCAGTTGTCGAGCCGCTCGAGCGGCACGTCGATGCTCGACGCGAACGGTGGAGGATCGGCCGTCAGGGCCGCGAACACGAACCCCTGCCATTCCATGGCCGGCAGGCCGTAGAGCGGATAGTCGCGCAGGTCGAAGCCATCGCCCGCCAGGCGCGAGGAAGCCTGCTGCAGCTCGCCACGGAAGTTGTAACGCCAGGCGTGATAGGGGCAGACGATGCCGGCGGGAGGAAAGCGGCCGGCCTCGGTGCGGCACAGCGCCGAGCCGCGGTGGCGGCAGGTGTTGTGAAAGGCGCGCAGCACGCCATCGTCGCCGCGCACCACGAGCAGCGACTGGTCGCCGAGCGCGAGCGTACGAAAGCTGCGCGGCGCGCCGAGCTCGCTGGCACGGCAGACGTAGATCCAGTTCCGGTACCACACCTGGCTCAGCTCGCGCAGGTACTGGGCCGGATCGTAGTAGTGCGCCGCGGGTAATGTCGCCGCAGGCTCGGTGAGCCCGAGATAGCCGGGGTCCCGGCGGATCGTTGCAGGTTGGGCGCTCATCTGACTCTGCCATTGTAGCGGAGTGCGGGGTGCGCTTCCCGCGCCAACGATGATACCGTGGCGGCCGCATGCCTGAAGGCAACACACCCGCCGCCGTGCCGCCGGGGGCGATGTCGCGCGCCGAGAAGCTGAATACCAGGGCCGCGGGGGTGGTCGGCCTCGCCGTGCTCTGCAGCCGGGTGCTCGGGCTCGCGCGCGAGCAGATATTCGCGGCGCTCTTCGGCGGCGGGCGCGTGATGGATGCATTCACCATCGCCTTCCGCATCCCCAACCTGCTGCGCGACCTGTTCGCCGAGGGGGCCCTGTCCACCGCCTTCGTGACGGTGTTCGCGCGCACCGCCACGCTGCAGGACGGAGCGGCCGCCTGGCGGCTCGCCAACAAGGTGGCGACCCTCACCGTGGTGGTGCTGAGCGCCATCACCGTGCTCGGCATCCTCACCGCTCCCTGGCTGGTCGGGCTGCTCGCGCCGGGATTCGATCCGGCGAAGGCGGCGCTCACCGTGACCCTCACCCGGATCATGTGGCCGTTCATCCTGCTGGTGTCGCTCGCGGCGCTGGTCATGGGAATGCTGAACGCCCGCAACGTCTTCGGCGTGCCGGCGATGGCCTCGAGCTTCTTCAATCTCGGCTCGATCGTCGCCGGGGTGGTGCTCGGCTACTGGCTCGATCCGCATTTCGGGCCGCACGCCATACTCGGGCTCGCGATCGGCACGCTGATCGGCGGCGGACTGCAGCTGCTGGTGCAGCTGCCGGCGCTCGGCCGCGAGGGCTACCGCTTCCGGCCGGACCTGAGCTGGGGCGATCCGGGGGTGCGCGCCATCCTGCGCCTCATGGGGCCCTCGGTCATCGCCGCGAGCACCACGCAGGTGAACGTGCTCGTGAACTCGGTGTTCGCTTCCGAGCTCGGCGACGGGCCGACTTTCTGGCTGACCGTGGCGTTCCGCCTGATGCAGCTGCCGCTCGGCATATTCGGCGTCGCGCTCGGCACGGTGGCGCTGCCGCTGCTCGCGCGCATGGCCGCCACCGGCAACAGCGCGGCGTTCCGCAGTGAGCTCGCGCGTGGCATGCGGCTCGCCTTCCTCATGACGATCCCGGCGAGCGTCGGCCTGATCGTGCTCGCGGAGCCGATCATCTCGGTGCTGTATCAGCACGGCCGCTTCGGCGCCTATGAGACCGCGCAGTCCGCCGGGGCGCTACGCTTCTACGCGCTCGGGCTCTGCGGTTACGCGGCGCTCAAGGTGCTCGTCAATGCGTTCTACGCTCTCGACCGCCGCAAGACGCCGATGGTGGTGAGCTTCATCGCCGTGGCGCTCAACCTGGTGCTCAACTGGATCTTCACCCGCGAGCTCGGCTGGCGGCAGCAGGGTCTCGCCTTCTCGACCGCCTGCGTGGCGAGCAGCAATTTCCTCATCCTGTACCTGCTCATGCGCCGGCAGCTCGGACGGCTGGAGTCGGGAGTCATGCTCGGCCTGCTCATCAGGGTGGCGCTCGCTTCCGCGGTGCTCGGCGCAATCGCCTGGGCGGGCAACCGCCTGTTGCTCGCAGACTGGGCGGTACAGCCCTTCTGGCCCAAGTGCGCGAGCCTCGCCGCGGTCATCGCCGTCGGTGCGGGCGCCTTCTTTCTCTGCGCCCAGGCGCTGCAGGTGCGCGAGGTGCACGACATCGTGGTGGCGGTGCGGCGCAGGCTGCGTCGCGCAAGGTAACGATCCGCTGCGTGGGGTCCGCTCCGCTAGGGGCGCGGCACGGCGGCGAACGCCAGGCACGCCGCCAGCAGCTGCTGCAGCAGAACACGCATGGGCGCCGCAACCGCATCGTCCCACGGGCACGGCCAGTTGGAGACGTCCACCTCGCCCTGCGGCTCGCGCAGGTAGCCGCGGCACGCGAGCTCCATCTGCAGCGCATGCACGCCCTCGCCCGGACGGCCGTAATGGCGCGTGGTGTAGCCGCCCTTGAAGCGGCCGTTGGTCACGCGCGAGAAGGGCCCCCGATCGCACAGCTGCTCGACGCGCGCGGTGAGCTCCGGCGCGCAGCTCGCGCCCGCGAAGGTGCCGATGTTGAAATGGGGCAGCGTACCGGTGAACAGCCGCGGTATCTTCGAGCGGATCGAGTGGCAGTCGTACAGTACGATGAGCGGATGGAGTGCGCGCAGCCGCGCGAGCTCCTGCGCGATGGCACGGTGATAGGGCTCGAAGTATGCCTCGCGCCGCGCCTCGATCTCGGCCGCCTCGGGCGCCGCACCGGTGCGGTACAGGAGCTCGCCGTCGAAAGTGGTCGTCGGGCAGAGCTCCGTGGTCGCCTGTCCGGGGTAGAGCGAGGCGCCGCTGGGGTCGCGGTTACAGTCGATCACGGTGCGTGAGATCCCGGTGCGCACGACACTCGCATCGAGATCCGCACCGAAGGCGTACAGCTGCTCGATCCACCAGTCGGTGTCCTTCCGGGCCAGCCACGGCGATACCAGGCGCGACTCGATCTCCGGAGGGATCGTGGTGCCGGTGTGCGGCATGCAGAGCAGAAGCGGCCCCGATCCCTGGCGCAGCGTGAGCCAGGATGCCGGTGCGGCAGCGACCATCGTGATCCTTCTCCGGGCTGACGGCCTGGCGGCCGATCATCAATAATGTACTCCATGACCAGCCTGTGGTTTGAGTCGGCGCTGCTGACATCCGGTTGGGCGCGGGGTGTGCGCCTGAGCGCGCAGGGCGGGCGCATCGCGCAGCTCAGCACCGGGACCTCCGCGCAACCCGGCGATGAGCGCCACGCCATCGCCCTGCCGGGGCTTCCCGACGTGCACAGTCACGCGTTCCAGCGCGGCCTGGCGGGTCTCACCGAGCGGCGCAGCGCGCAGGCGGACAGCTTCTGGAGCTGGCGCGAGCTCATGTACCGCTTCCTCGAGCGGCTCGGGCCCGAGGAGCTCGAGGCGATCAGCGCGCTGTGCTTTGCCGAGATGCTCGAGGCGGGCTTCACGCACGTCGGCGAGTTCCATTATGTGCACCACGACCCTCACGGCACGCCTTACGCCGATCCCGGGGAGCTCGCCGCACGCGTCGCTGCGGCCGCGGCGCATGCCGGGATCGGGCTCACACTGCTGCCGGTTTTCTATGCCCACGGCGGCTTTGGCGCGGCGCCACCGACGGCGCGCCAGCAGCGCTTCGTGACCGATACGGAGGGCTTTGCGCGCATCCTCGAAGCCTGCCGCCGCGCGGTGCGGCCGCTGCCCGGCGCGAGTGTCGGGGTCGCGCCGCACAGCCTGCGCGCCGTGACGCCGGCGGAGCTGTCGGCGGTGGTGGATCTGGCGCAGGGCGCGGTAGTGCACATCCACATTGCGGAGCAGCTGCGCGAGGTCGAGGAATGCCAGGCGTGGAGCGGCGCGCGGCCGATCGAGTGGCTGCTCGAGGCCCAGCCGGTCGACGCGCGCTGGTGCCTCGTGCACGCGACCCATGCGACGGCCGCCGAGCTCGCCGGCATTGCCGGCAGTGGCGCGGTGGCGGGACTGTGTCCGATCACCGAATCGAGCCTCGGCGATGGCATCTTCCCGGCGGCGGAGTTCACCAGGCAGGCGGGCCGCATCGGAGTCGGCAGCGATTCCAACGTCCAGCTGGATGCGGCGGCGGAGCTGCGCACGCTCGAGTACTCGCAGCGGCTCGCGCAGCGCTCGCGCAACGTGCTCGCCGCGGGCGCCGGGGCCTCGACCGGGCGCACGCTGCTCGAGGCAGCACTCGCCGGCGGTTGGCAGGCCCTGCATGCCGATGTGCCGCAGAGCCCGCGGGGAATCGCCGTCGGCGCCTCGCTCGATATCGTCACGCTGCGTGCCGGGCATCCGGCGCTGCTCGAGCGGCGCGAGGATGAGCTGCTCGACAGCTGGATATTCGCCGGCGGGCGCGAGCTCATCGACTGCGTGTGGCGCGCCGGCGAGCGCGTCGTGAGCGATGGGCGGCACCGCGACCGCGCCGCGCTGCTCGCGCGCTATGCGCGCGCGCTGCAGCGCC
The DNA here is from genome assembly GCA_019235245.1 of Gammaproteobacteria bacterium. GTDB lineage: Bacteria > Pseudomonadota > Gammaproteobacteria > Steroidobacterales > Steroidobacteraceae > 13-2-20CM-66-19. The sequence goes on along the minus strand of JAFAKO010000359.1, from coordinate 11,150 downwards.
TGCGGGCCTGATCTTTTCGGGAGTCGGATAGCGATGCGCAGAATCTCCGCCGTTGTCCTGGCCGTGGCCGGTGCGATCGCCGTCGGCGGCATTGCGCTGCACCGCCATGAGCCGATCAACGCGCTGTGGATCATCACCGCGGCGCTGTGCATCTACCTGCTCGGCTATCGCTTCTATGCGGCCTGGATCGCAACCCGCGTGCTGCTCATCGATCCCTCGCGGGCGACCCCGGCAGAGCGGCTCAACAACGGCCGGGACTTCGTGCCTACGCACCGCGCGATCGTCTTCGGCCACCACTTCGCGGCCATCGCGGGTCCCGGACCGCTGGTCGGTCCGACCCTCGCCGCGCAGTTCGGCTATCTGCCGGGGACGCTGTGGATACTGGTGGGAGCGGTGCTCGGGGGCTGTGTGCAGGACATGACCATCCTGCTGCTCTCGACGCGCCGCGACGGACGGAGCCTCGGGCAGATGGCGCGCGATGAGCTCGGGCCGCTCGGGGGCTTTGCGGCGCTCATCGGCACGCTGTTGATCCTCGTGGTGCTGTCGGCGGTGCTCGGGCTCGTCATCGTCAACGCCATGAAGCACAGCCCCTGGGCGACCTCGACGGTGGCGGCGACCATTCCGGTGGCGATCCTCGTCGGCCTGTACCTGCGCTGGTGGCGGCCGGGCCGGGTGCTCGAGGCCTCGGTGATCGGGGTCGCGCTGGTGCTCGGCGCGGTGCTCGCCGGAGGCTGGATCGACCACCAGGCAACGCTGCGCAGCTGGTTCGACTATGCCTCACTGCCGCTCGCCGCGGCGGTGGTGATCTATGCGTGGGCCGCCGCGACCCTGCCGGTGTGGCTGCTGCTCGCGCCGCGCGATTACCTGTCGACCTTCCTGAAGCTCGGCATCGTGGCGCTGCTCGCCGTCGCGATCGTGCTCACGCATCCGCAGCTGAAGATGCCGGCGGTGACCCAGTTCATCGATGGCGGCGGCCCGCTGTTCGGCGGCACCGTGTTTCCGTTCGTCTTCATCACCATTGCCTGCGGTGCGGTGTCGGGGTTCCATGCGCTGGTGGCGAGCGGCACGACCCCCAAGCTCATCAGCAACGAGGCGGATGTGCGGCTCGTCGGTTACGGCAGCATGGCGCTCGAGTCGTTCGTCGCCATCATGGCGATGATCGCCGCAACGCTGCTCGACCCCAGCGTGTACTTCGCGATCAACTCCGGCGCCGGCGTCGTCGGTGCCACCCCCGAGCTCGCGGTGCACACCATCAGCGGTTGGGGCTTTCCGGTGACTACCGGGCAGATGCAGGCGCTCGCCCAGGCGATGGGCGAGCGCACGCTGTTTGCGCGCACCGGCGGCGCGCCCTCGCTCGCGGTCGGCATGGCGAGCATCTTCGGCAGCAGCTTCGGCCGGGGACTGGCGGCGCTCTGGTACCACTTCGCCATCATGTTCGAGGTGGTGTTCATTCTCACCACGCTCGATGCGGGCACACGGGTCGGGCGCTTCATGCTGCAGGACCTGCTCGGCCAGATGTGGACGCCGCTCGGTCGGACCTCCTGGTACCCCTCGGTGCTGTTTGCCAGCACGCTGCTGGTCGCCGCCTGGGGATACTTTCTCTATGTCGGTGTCATCGATCCGAACGGCGGGGTGAATATCCTCTGGCCGCTCTTCGGCATCGCCAACCAGATGCTCGCCGCCATCGCGCTCTCGGTGGCGACCGGGATACTGATCAAGTCGGGCCGCGCCCGCTACGCGCTCGTGACGCTCGTACCGCTCGCGTGGCTGGCGCTCGTCACCACCGCCGCAGCCTGGCAGAAGCTCACGAGCGCCGACGTGCACATCGGCTTCCTGGCCGCCGCCAGCGATCTGTCCGCCAAGCTCGCCGCCGGCGCGCTGAGCGCGGAGCGCGCGGCGGTGGCGCCGCAGCTCATCTTCAACCAACGGCTCGACGCGGCGCTGACCGTGCTGTTCACGGCAATACTCTGGCTCGTGATCCTCGACATGGCGCGCGTGTGCGTGCGCCGGCTGCGCGGGCTGCCGGTACGCAGCAGCTCAGAATCGCCTCACCAGCCGAGCCGGCTCGCCGCTGTGCCCTAGCGGCGAAGATGCTAACATCGCTCGCTTTTCCGCCCGGCCGGCCACGGCCGCCGCGGGGAATGACGCTGCTGGAGGTGGCGACATGGCTCTCAAGATAATGATCCTCGGGGCGAACGGCTTCATCGGCAGCGCGCTCACCGGCGCGATCCTCGAGCGGCGCTCCGGCTGGGAGGTCTACGGCATCGATCTCTCCGACAACAAGCTCGGCGACCTGCCGAAGAACGACCGCTTCCACTTCGTCGAGGGCGACATCACGATCAACCGGGAGTGGGTCGAGTACCACGTGAAGAAGTGCGACGTGGTGGTGCCGCTGGTGGCGATCGCCAACCCGGCGCAGTACGTGACGCATCCGCTGCGGGTGTTCGAGCTCGACTTCGAGGCGAACGTGGAGGTCGTGCGGCACTGCGTGAAGTACGGCAAGCGGCTGTTGTTTCCCTCGACCTCCGAGATCTACGGCATGTCGCCGGACTCGGTGCTCGATGAGGAGACCAGCCCGCTGGTCTACGGGCCGATCAACAAGCAGCGCTGGATCTACGCGGCCTGCAAGCAGTTGCTCGATCGCGTGATCTACGCCTACGGGGTGCGCGACAACCTCGACTACACGCTGTTCCGGCCATTCAACTTCATCGGCCCGAATCTCGACAACCCCGAGGAGCCCAAGGAAGGCAGCTCGCGGGTGTTCACGCAGTTCCTCTCCAACGTGCTCTACCGGCGCCCCATCAAGCTGGTCGACGGCGGCAGCCAGAAGCGCTCCTTCACCTACATCGACGATGCGATCGAGTGCCTGCTCACCATCATCGAGAACCAGGACGGCCGCGCCAGCCGGCGCATCTTCAACATCGGCAACCCTGGCAACTGCATCTCGATACGCGACCTGGCGCAGCGCACCATCCGCATCGCCCAGGAGTTTCCGGTGCTGCGCGAGAACGCGCGCGCCATCGAGATCGTCGATGTGTCCGCCGGCGAGTACTATGGCAAGTACTACCAGGACATCCAGGTGCGCATACCCAACATCGAGGCCGCGCGGCGCGACCTGGGCTGGGCGCCGAGCACCGACATGGATACCGCCATCCGGCGCACCATCGACTTCTACGTGAAGCAGGAAGGCTTCGGCGGGCGCGTCGCCGCGCTCACCGCGATCTGAGGCGGAGTGGCTCCAGGGCCTGCATGGCGCACCGGCGCGGCGCGCTGGGGGTCCCCGCCAAATTTCGCTTCTTGCTGATCGATGAGTACTCACCGAGCATCGCAAGCGAAATTTTGCGGGGCGCCGTGGCTGCCGTGGGCGCTCATCGCTCTCGGCTGGCTGGCGACCATCCAGGTGCGCCCCATGCTGGATCCGGATGAGGGCCGTTACGCGGAGATACCCCGCGAGATGCTCGCGCGCGGCGACTTCGTCACGCCACGCTTCGACGACCTCAAGTACTTCGAGAAGCCACCGCTGCAGTACTGGGCCACGGCCGCGGTTTACGCGGTGTTCGGGGTCTCGGAATGGACCTCGCGGCTGTGGGCGCTGGGGCTCGCGTTCGCCACCGTGCCTCTGGTGTTCGCCTGGGTACGGCGCGGCTACGGCCGTGACGCTGCGCTCGCCGCGGCCGTTGCGCTCGGGGTGAGCCCGTACTTCCTCGTGATCGGGCACCTCAATCTGCTCGATGCGGCGTTCTCCTTCTGGCTCACGGCCGCGGTGCTCGCCTTCACGGTTGCGCAGGCCGAGGCGCCGGGCACCGGCTCCGAGCGGCGCTGGATGCTCGCGGCCTGGGCGCTGGCAGCACTCGCCGTGCTCTCCAAGGGGATCGTGGTCGGCGTGCTGGCGGGGGCGGCACTCACGCTTTATTCGCTCATCGAGCGCGACCTGCGTCCGTGGCGCCGCCTGCATGCCGCCGCCGGAGTGCCGCTTTTCCTCCTCATCGCAGCGCCCTGGTTCATCCTGGTGAGCCTGCGCAACCCGAGCTTCCCGGCGTTCTTCTTCGTGCACGAGCACTTCGCGCGCTTCCTCACGACCGTGCATCAGCGGGTCGAGCCCTGGTGGTTTTTCCTGCCGCTTCTGCTCGCTGCGGTGCTGCCGTGGCTCGTGCCCGGTGTGCGCGCGCTGCGGGCTGCCTGGGCGGAGCCGGCGCGGCCCGGGAGCATGTTCCGGCCGCAGCGATTCCTCATCATCTATGCCGCGGTGACGCTGGCCTTCTTTTCCGCCTCCGGATCGAAGCTCGCTCCCTACATTCTGCCGATGGTGCCGGTGCTCGCCGCCGTCACCGGCGCCCAGGTGCGCGATCCGGTGCGCATCGCGCGCCTCGCGACCCGGGCGGCGGCGCCGCTCATCGCGCTCGTGGCGGTGGGTCTTCTCATCTACAGCGTTCGGCGCAACGCCTACCTGCCGCAGGCGGCGATCGGCTGGGCGCTCGGCGCCGTGGCGGCCACGACGGTGGCGGCAGCGCTGAGCTTCCGCGCCTCGATCCGCCCGGCCATGGCGGTGGTGGCGATGCTCGGCGCGAGCCTCGCCTGGCAGTCGCTGCTGTGCGAGTACACGGTCATTCCGCCGGCGCGCTCGGCCCGGGACCTGGTGCGCGCCGTGACGCCCTTCATCGATGCGCACACCCCGCTCTACAGCGTGGGGCAGTACCGCGAGACGATTTCGCCCTACCTGGCACGCACCCTGCAGCTCGTCGACTACGAGGGCGAGCTGCGCTTCGGGTTGGATGAGGAGCCGCAGCGGCGCATGAGCATCGAGCAGTTTGCGGCTCGCTGGGGCGCGGCGGGCCCGGGCGTGGCATTCTTCGATCCTGGCGTATGGGACACGTGGCGTCGGCGCGGCATGCCCGGGCGCGTGCTGGCCGCCGACACCTACACCGTGGCGGTGAGTCGGCTGTGAGATTGAGTGATTTCTCGATCCTGTGCTGTGGCGTGCTGCTGAACGCGCTCGCGCAGCTCGGCCTGAAGGCGGCAACGCGGGTCAGCGGTCCGCTGGTGGCCGGCGATGCGGGCGTGTGGGAGCGCGCCCTCAACGTCCTCGTGGTGCCCTCGCTGTGGTATGCGCTCGGCGCCTACGGCCTGAGCGTCATCGTCTGGCTGATCGGCCTGTCACGGGTTCCGGTGAGCCAGGCATACCCGTTGCTGTCGCTCGGCTACGTGATCAACATCGGGCTCGCCTGGTGGCTGCTCGGTGAGGTGCCGAACGTGCAGCGCGTGGCCGGTATCGGCATTATCGTCGTCGGCGTGGTACTGGTGGCACGCTCGTGAATCCGCTATGAACGACTCGAACCGACCCGTGCAGCCCCCGCTGCCCTTCACCCGCCCGAGCATCGACGATGACACCATCGCGGCGGTGGCCGAGGTGTTGCGCTCGGGCTGGCTGGCGAGCGGGCCGAAGGTGGCGCAACTCGAGGCCGAGCTGTCGGCTTACTGCGGCGGCCGGCCGGTGCGCACCCAGACCTCGGCGACCGCGGGGCTGGAGATGGCGCTGCTCGCCTGCGGCATCGGCGCGGGAGACGAGGTCATCACCCCGGCGCTGAGCTTCGTGGCGACGGCCAACGTGATCGTGCGCGTCGGTGCGCGCCCGGTGTTCGTCGACGTCGGGCTCGACTCCCGCAACATCGACCTGGCGCAGGCCGAGGCGGCCATCACCCCGCGCACGCGCGCCATCATGCCGGTGCACTTCGCCGGGCACCCGGTGGACATGGAGCGCCTGTACGACATCGCCGCGCGACACCGCCTGCGCGTCATCGAGGATGCCGCGCACGCCATCGGCTCCTGCTGGCGCGGCCGTCGCATCGGCAGCTTCGGTGACCTGGTGTGCTTCAGCTTTCATCCCAACAAGAACATCACCACCATCGAGGGTGGTGCGATCTCCGGTGGCTCGCCGGAAGAGCTCAGGTCGATCGAGCTGCACCGCTGGCACGGGCAGGTGAAGTCCGGTCTCGACGGCTTCGACACGCTGCTCGCCGGCGGCAAATACAACCTGTCGGATGTCGCGGCGGCGGTTGGCCTCGGGCAGCTGCGCCACCTCGAGGAGTTCAACGCCCGGCGGCGCGCACTGGTCGCGCGCTACTACGAGCTATGGTCCGGCGACGCACCGCTGCGCCTGCCGGAGCGGGGGGATGCGGGACACAGCTGGCACGTGTTCACCCCGCTCCTGCCGCTCGCGCAGCTGCGCATCTCGCGCGCCGAGTTCATGGCCGCGATGAAGGCTCTGGGCATCGGCACCGGGGTCCACTACCCGGCGATTCACCTGTTCAGTGCCTATCGTGCGCTCGGCTATCGCGAGGGACAGTTCCCGAATGCCGAGCGCATCGGCCGCGAAACGGTGACGCTGCCCCTGTTTCCGGCGATGGAGTCCCGCGACGTCGAGCGCGTGGTCGACGCCGTCAACACCATCGTCCGCGGGGCGCGCCGATGAACGCAACCGCGGCACCGGAGATCTCGGTCGTCATTCCGGTGTACAACGAGGAAGAGGGGCTGCCGTTTCTCTTCGAGCGCCTGTACCCCGCGCTCGATGCGCTCGGGCGTACGTATGAGGTGGTGTTCGTCGACGATGGCAGCCACGACCGCTCGGTGGCGGAGCTGCGCACGCAGTTCGAGCGCCGCCCGGATGTCACCCGCGTGGTGGTGCTGGCGCGCAATGCCGGCCAGCACCTGGCGATCCTGGCGGCCTTTCAACAGACCCGCGGCCGCTACGTCATCACGCTCGATGCCGACCTGCAGAATCCGCCGGAAGAGATCGCGCGCATCGTCGCCACCATGGATGCCGGGGCGGATTACGTCGGCACGGTCCGCGTGCGGCGTCAGGACGTGCTGTGGCGCAAGGCGGCATCGCGCTTCCTCAACCGCCTGCGCGAGGGCACCACCTCCATCCACATCTCCGATCAGGGCTGCATGCTGCGCGGCTACGACCGCAGCGTGATCGATGCGGTCAATCGCTGCAGCGAAGTGAGCACCTACGTGCCGGCGCTCGCCTATACCTTTGCGCGGCACCCGGTGGAGATCGAGGTGGCCCATGCGGAGCGCACCGTGGGGCAGTCGAAGTACTCCCTGTTCCGGCTCATCCGGCTGAACTTCGACCTGATGACCGGCTTCTCGGTGGCGCCGCTGCAGTTCTTCTCGATGAGCGGCATCGTGATCGCGCTGCTCTCCATCGCCTTCGTGGTCTATCTCGCCATCCGCCGCCTGATCGTGGGACCGGAGGCGGAAGGCCTGTTCACACTGTTCGGCATCGCCTTCTTCCTCATCGGCGTGGCGCTCATCGGGCTCGGCGTGGTCGGGGAGTATGTCGGACGTATCTATGAGCAGGTGCGCCAGCGTCCGCGCTACACCGTTGCCGCGGTGCTCGAGCAGGACAGCGACGAGACGCGGCGGCTCCCGCAGCTGCCAGCGGCGTCTCTCCCCGCGCCGCGCGCGCCCGCCGAGCCTGTGCGGGGAGCGGTCGAGTGAGCGAGGCGCGGGCGGTCGTCTTCGCCTATCACGATGTCGGAGTCCGCTGCCTCAAAGCCCTGCTGTCGGGCGGCGTTGCGGTGCCGCTCGTGGTCACCGTGCCCGATGACCCGGCGGAGCAGCGCTGGTTCGCAAGCGTCGCCGATACGGCCAAGGACTACGGGCTCGAGGTGATCGCCCCGGCGGACGCCAACACGCCGCAGCTCGCGCGCCGCCTCAGCGATCTGCAGCCCGACTTCCTGTTCTCCTTTTACTATCGCTCCATGCTCGGCCCGGCGCTGCTGCGCGTGCCGGGCCGCGGTGCCCTCAACATGCATGGATCGCTCCTGCCGCGCTACCGCGGCCGCGCCCCGGTGAACTGGGCGATTCTGCGCGGCGAGCGCGAGTCGGGTGCGACCCTGCACTACATGGTCGAGCGGGCGGACGCGGGCGACATCGTCGACAGCCAGGCGGTGCCGATTCTCCTCGACGACGATGCGCGCGAAGTCTATGCGAAGGTCACCGTTGCGGCCGAGAGTGTGCTCGCGCGCTCGCTCCCCGCACTCATTGCCGGCAGCGCACCACGGCGTCCGCAGCCGGTCCTGCCCGGAGAGTACTTCGGCCGGCGGCGCCCGGAAGACGGCCGCATCGACTGGTCACGGCCGGCGCTCGAGATTCACAACCTGATACGCGCCGTGGCTCCGCCTTTTCCGGGCGCTTTCGGTGAGGTTGCCGGGGTGCGCTGGCACATCCATCGCACGCGCCTCGCGCCGCAGACCGGGGCACCCCCCGGCAGGTCGCTGTTCGCCGCCGGAGGCCGCTGCTACCTCGCGTGCGGCGATGGCCGGGCGTTGCAGCTGCTCGCCGCAGCGGACTCGGCCGGCCCGATCGACCTGGCGCGCCTCGCCGCGCAGGCGGCGCGGCAGCCACTGCCCCTGGGGTGAGCGGCCGCACGGATGCTCATCGCGCTGAAGGTCGACGTCGACACGTACCGCGGCACCCGCGAGGGCGCCCTGCGGCTCGCCGACCTCCTCGAGCAGCTCGACGTACGCGCTACATTTCTTTTCAGTCTCGGGCCCGACCACACCGGGCGCGCGATCCGTCGCGCCTTCCGCCCCGGCTTTCTCGGCAAGGTGAAGCGCACCTCGGTTCTCGAGCACTACGGGCTGAAGACACTCCTCTACGGCGTGCTGCTTCCCGGTCCGCACATCGGTCGGCGTTGCCGTGCCGAGATGCAGTCGATCGCACGGCGGCGGTTCGAGGTTGGCGTGCACACCTGGGACCACGTTCGCTGGCAGGACGGCGTTACGCGGGCGAGCGAGGCGTGGACCCGGCGTGAGCTGACGCTGGCGCGCGATCAGTTCGGTGAGGTGTTCGGTCGCGCGCCGCTCGTGCATGGTGCCGCTGGCTGGCAGATGAACCGCCATGTTCCGGCGCTGCAGCACGAGCTCGGCTTCCACTATGCCTCCGATACGCGCGGGCAGGAGCCGTTTCTCCCGGCCTGCGTAGGCAGTGTCCCGGTGCCGCAATTGCCGACGACTCTGCCCACCTTCGATGAGCTCATCGGCCGCGAGGATCTCGGCGGCGCCGACCCCGTCGATTACCTGCTGCAGGCGACCGCTCGCAGCGGTGCACGGCCGCACGTGTTCACCCTGCACGCCGAGCTCGAGGGGGGCAAATACCTGCCGGCGTTCGAGCGATTGCTGCGCGAGTGGCGGCAGCGCGGCGCGCAGCTCACCGATCTCGCCACTTATATGGCGACCCTCGATGCGGCGACACTGCCGCGCCGGCTCATCGTCGAGGGCACGGTGGAAGGGCGTTCCGGGACGCTGGCGACGGAAGCGTCCGCGGTACACTGACCGACATGTCGCTCTACGGTCTGGCAGTTTTCTCACTCGTCTACGCGCTCGCGGTCGCGTCCCCGGGGCCGGGCGTCGCCTCGGTGGTCGCACGCGCCCTCGGGCGCGGCCTCGCCGGAGCACCGGCCTACATCGCCGGCTTCGTAGTCGGGGATCTGCTGTGGTTCACGCTGGCCGCGGCCGGACTCGCCATGCTGGCCGAGCGCGCTCACGGGGTTTTTCTGATCATGCGTTACCTCGGCGCGGCCTACCTGCTGTATATCGCCTGGCGACTGTGGCGCGCTCCCGCGGAGTCGCTGCAGGCAACGCCCGCGCCGCGGCGCGAGCGGCCATTGCAGCTCTTCCTCGCCTCACTCGCTCTCACCCTCGGTAATCCGAAGACCATGGTGTTCTTCCTCGCCGTGCTGCCGACGGTCGTCGAGCTCGGCCGGCTGACGGCCGCGGGCTTCATCTCGATGGCGGCGGTGATCGTGTGCGTGCTGCCGCTGGTGCTCGGGGGCTACACGCTGTTCGCGGCGCGCGCCCGCCGGCGCCTCTCACGCCCGGAAACGCTCCGTTGGGTGCAGCGCGGCACCGGCGCGGTGATGGCCGGAGCCGCGATCGCAGTCGCAACCCGCTGAGGTTGGGGTTGACGCCGGCAAGCGCGGCGCGGCACGCTCCGCCGGCCATGATTCCGCAAACCATGACTGCGGTAGAGATCCGGGAGCCCGGGCCACCGCAGGTACTGCGGGCCGTGCAGCGCCCGGTGCCGCAGCCGGGTGCCGGCGAGGTGCTGATCCAGGTCGCGGCGGCGGGCATCAACCGCCCGGACGTGCTGCAGCGTAAGGGTGTCTATCCGCCACCGGCCGGTGTCACCGACATCCCGGGACTCGAGGTCGCCGGCGAGGTCGTCCGCCTCGGCGAGGCAGTACGCGAGCCGGCGCTCGGTGCGAAGGTATGCGCGCTCGTGGCGGGCGGCGGCTACGCGCAGTACGTCAGCGCTCCGGCGGTGCAATGCCTGCCGGTCCCGGCGTCCCTGACGCTCGAGCAGGCGGCGGTGCTTCCGGAGACCTTCTTCACGGTCTGGCACAACGTCTTCGAGCGCGGCCGGCTCACACGTGGCGAAACGCTGCTGGTGCACGGCGGCTCGAGCGGCATCGGCACCACCGCTATCCTTCTCGGCAAGGCATTCGGGGCGCGCGTGATCGTCACCGCCGGCAGCGCCGCGAAGTGCGCGGCCTGCCGCGAGCTCGGCGCCGAGGTCGCGATCAACTACCGCGAAGGCGATTTCGTCGAGGCCACGCTGCGCGCCACCGACGGCAAGGGCGCGGACGTCATCCTCGACATGGTTGGCGGCGACTACGTGCCGCGCAACATCGCGGCCGCCGCGGTCGAAGGCCGCATCGTGCTGATCGCCACGCAGGGCGGCAACAAGGCGGAGCTCGACCTGCGCCCGCTGATGATGAAACGGCTCACTCTCGGCGCCTCGACACTGCGCGCGCAACCGGTCGCCAACAAGGGGCGCATCGCGGCGGCCCTGCGCGAGCAGGTCTGGCCGCTGTTTGCTGCGCAGGGACTGCAGCCGGTGATCCATGCCCGCTTCCCGCTCGCCGACGCAGCCGGGGCCCATCGGCTGATGGAGTCCGATACCCACATCGGTAAGATCGTGCTGCTCACCTGAGCCCCGGAGCCTCCATGCGAGTCCTCTACGGTCTGGTGCAACTGCCTCTGTGGGGCTACTGCCTCGTCACCTTCCTGACGATCCAGACCATGTTCCTCGGGGTCACGCTCTACCTGCACCGGGACCAGTCGCACGGCGGCCTGATTCTGCAT
>JAFAKO010000055.1 GCA_019235245.1 Gammaproteobacteria bacterium | reverse complement strand
CTACGAGCGTGCCGTGCTGGGCGCGCTGCAGGAGCGGCTCGCCCGTGTGCCGGGCTGGGACTGGATCCAGTGGAGCGGTGTCAGTCCGGCGCTCGCCGCGGCACTCAGCGTCGAAGCCGCTCCGCAGTGGTATGAGAAGCTCGACGCCTACGTGCTCGATCTGCCGCGCTCCTGGGACGAGTTCCGCTCGGGCCTGCGCCGCAACGTGCGCGAGTCGCTGCGGCATTGCTACAACTCGCTGCGCCGCGACGGGCACGACTTCGAGCTGGTCGTGGCGCGCGATCCGGTGGAGGTGCGCTGGGCGCTGTACCGCTTCCTGCAGCTGCACACGCTGCGCGCGCAGATGCCGTGGGGGCCAAGCCACGTGGACCGTTTCGCCGCGCAGTCGCTGCGGGCATTCCTGTACGGCGTGTGCGAGCGGCTCGCAGCACGCGATGCGGTGCGCGTGTTCCAGCTGCGCATCGGGGCTACCGTGGTGGCCTCGCGCATCGGCTTCGTCGTCGGCGACGGGCTCTATCTCTACTACTCCGGCTTCGATCCCGCCTGGGCGCGCTACAGCGTCATGACCACCACGGTGGCCGAGGCACTGCGCTACGCCATTGCCAGTGGCTTGCGCAGCGTCAATCTCTCGCTCACCGCCGAGCAGTCGAAGCTGCGCTGGCATCCGCGGCGCATCGACTTTCATTCGGCACTGGTCGCGCGCAGCTCGGTGCGCTCGCGGCTCGCCTGTGCGGTGTACCGCTGCGCAATCTCGGGCGCGAGCCAGCGCCTGTCGTTGCGCCGCCTGGCCGCAGCGCGCAGCTGGGGCTAGCGGCGCGCCGGCTCCTGTGCCGCAGGGACCTCCTGCAGCAGTACGACCGAGCGGCCCTGCAGCGCATAGCCCTCCGCAGCCACCACCTGCCGCAGATCGAAGGGCTCGTCGCGGGCAGTGTCGAGCACCGCCGTCCATGACTTGCCACTCAGCACCGCGGCAATGCGGAACCGGATGAGCTCGTGGTGCGCGTTCAGCAGCAGCATGAAATCGCTGTCGCGTATCGGCTCGCCGCGGCGTCCGCGCCGCTCGATGGCCCCGCCGGCCAGGTACACGCCGACGCAGCGTGCGAAATGCTGGTGCCAGTCGCGCTCGGTCATCTCGCGGCCTTCGGGGTTGAGCCAGATGATCTCCTTGAGGCCTTCGGGGGTCAGGGTATCGGCGCGCACGTAGCGGCGGCGGCTGAACACCGGGTGCTCGCGGCGCAGCCGGATGAGACGCCGCGTGAACTCGAGAAACTCCTCGCGACGCCCATCCAGGCTCCAGTCGCTCCATGAGAGCGGGTTGTCCTGGCAGTAGGCATTGTTATTGCCGTGCTGGGTGCGGCTGAGCTCATCGCCCCCCAGCAGCATCGGTACTCCCTGCGACAGCAGCAGCGCCGCGAGCAGGTTGCGCTTCTGGCGCCGCCGCAGCTCGAGCACGGCAGCGTCGTCGGTCGGGCCTTCCACCCCGCAGTTCCAGGAGCGGTTCTCGTTGTGGCCGTCGCGGTTGTCCTCGCCGTTGGCCTCGTTGTGCTTGTCGTTGTAGCTCACGAGATCTTCCAGCGTGAACCCATCGTGAGCGGTGATGAAATTGATGCTCGCGTGCGGCTTGCGGCCGCTCGCCTCGTACAGGTCGGCCGAGCCGCTGATGCGCCGCGCGCACTCGCCGAGCAGCCCGCCGTCGCCTTTCCAGAAGCCGCGCAGCGTATCGCGGTACTGGTCGTTCCACTCGTTCCAACCGGGCGGAAAGTTCCCGACCTGGTAGCCGCCGCTGCCGACGTCCCAGGGCTCGGCGATCAGCTTCACCTGCGAGAGCACCGGGTCCTGCCCGATGGTGTCGAAGAACGAGCCGAGACGATCGACGTCGTGCAGCTCGCGCGCCAGCGCCGAGGCGAGGTCGAAGCGGAAGCCGTCGACGTGCATCTCGGTCGCCCAGTAGCGCAGGCTGTCCATGATCATCTGCAGTACGTTCGGATGCTGCAGGTTGAGGGTGTTGCCGGTGCCGGTGAAGTCCATGTAGTAACGCGGGTTGTCGCCAACCAGGCGATAGTAGGAGGCATTGTCGATGCCACGGAACGAGAGCGTCGGACCGAGCTGATTGCCCTCGGCTGTGTGGTTGTAGACCACATCGAGCAGCACCTCGATGCCCGCCGAGTGCAGCACCTTGACCAGCGTCTTGAATTCGCTGATGCGGCCGGTGGAGGAATAGCGCATCTCCGGGGCGAAGAACCCCAGCGTGTTGTAACCCCAGTAGTTGCGCAGGTCCTTCTCGAGCAGGTGCCGGTCGTCCACGAAGAAATGCACCGGCATCAGCTCGATGGCGGTCACGCCGAGGCGCACCAGGTGGTCGACGATCGGCGCGGTGGCGAGTCCCGCATAGGTGCCGCGCAGGTGCGGCGGCACCTGCGGATGCAGCATCGACAGGCCGCGCACGTGCCCCTCGTAGATGACCGTGTCGTGCCAGGGGATGCGCGGCGGGCGGTCATCGCCCCAGGTGAAGGCCGGATCGACTACGCGGCACTTCGGTGTGCCCGCGGCACTGTCGCGCCGGTCGAACGAGAGATCTGCCTTGGCATGCCCGGTGCGGTAGCCGAAATGCGCATCGCTCCACACCAGCGGACCCTGCAGATGCTTGGCGTACGGCTCGATCAGCAGCTTGTGCGGATTGAAGCGGTGGCCGCGCTCGGGGGCGTAGGGTCCGTGGACGCGATAGCCGTACAGCAGGCCGGGCCGCGCCTCGGGCAGATACGCATGCCAGTTGCCGTCGGTGCGCTCGCGCACGGCGATGCGCTGCACCTCGTGCCGGCCGCTCGCGTCGAACAGGCACAGCTCCACCTTCTCGGCGTTGGCGGAGAACAGCGAGAAGTTGACACCCTCGCCGTCCCAGGTGGCGCCGCGCGGATAGGGCTGGCCGGGCCACACCGCGCTGATCAGCGTAGCGGTCCTGCCGGCGGTGCGCTCGATGCTGCGGCGGGGGTCCCGGTCGGTTGCAATATCCAAGCGCTCTGACTCCCGGGCGGCGCCTACGTGGCGCGCGAGGTTTCCTCGGACTCGGCGGAATCGTCGTGGATGCGGCTGTCGAGAATCATATCGGCCGGCAGCATCACGGTGGGAGAATCATCGGTGGTCTCGCTCTCGGGCTTCGTGGCCCGCTCGCCCGGGGCGAGGCGCCCGCTCGCGCGCAGCTGCTGGAAGGCCGCTTCGGGATCGACCGGCGGCGAGAAGAAATAGCCCTGGCCGAAGGCACAACCCATCTCGCGCAGCGTATTGGCCGCGGCGCGGGTCTCCACCACCTCCCCGATCGCACGCAGCCCGAGGTTGTTGGCCATCTGCAGGATCGCGGCGGTGATGGCGTTGTTGGCGCGCTCGGAGCCGGTGCGGCTCACGAACGGCCGGTCGATCTTCACGTAATCGAACGGAAACAGCTGCAGGTAGCTGAGGGAGGAATAGCCGGTGCCGAAATCATCGAGCATCAGCTCGATTCCCATGTCGTGCAGCGCCTCGAGCACCGGGCGCGCGGTGCTCACGTTGCTCACCAGCCCGCCCTCGGACAGCTCGAACTTGAGATTGGCCGGCGGAGTGCGCGTTTCTTCCAGTACCTGCGCGACGTGTTCCCGCAGCCCCGGCGAGCGTAGCACCGCGGCAGAAAGGTTGACGCTGATGTAGAAGCTGTCGCGCGCCGGCAGCCGCTGGCGCCACTCGGCCGCGAGGCGGCACACCCGCTGGATGATCCAGCGCGTGACCGGCACGATCACCCCGACCTCCTCGGCGATGGCGAGGAACTTCTCCGGCGCCAGCAGTCCCTCGACCGGATGCCGCCAGCGCAGCAGCGCCTCGGCTCCGACCACGCGGCCGCTGCGCAGCTCGACGATCGGCTGGTACAGCAGGCGGAACTCGCGGCGCTCGAGCGCCACGTGCAGATCGGCCTCGAGGCTGACGAGACTCACGGCAGCCCCGGCCATGCCCGCCGCATAGGCGACCGCCCGCGGCCTCTGCTGCTGCCGGGCGATCGACACCGCCAGGTCGGCTTCGCGCACGGCGTCCTCGGCACGCTGCAGGCCCGAGTCGGTCCAGGAGAATCCAACACGAGCACTGACACGCAGGCGATGCTGGCGCAGCTCGTAGGGCTGATCGCAGGCCTCGCGCAGACGGTCGGCCAGGTCCTGCACCGCTGCGGCGGAGGCCATCTCGTACAGCAGCACCGCCAGCTGGTCCGGTCCCCAGCGCGCCAGCACGTGCTCGGTCGTCCCGAGGGTCTCGGCGCAACGCTGTGCGGCCTGCAGCAGCAGCTCGTCACCGGCGGTGTGACCGAGGGTGTCGCTGATGAGCCGCAGCCTGTCGATGTCGATGAGCGCGATGGCGATGCGCCGCCGGCGGCGAGCACGGATCTCGCGCAGCGCGCGATCGAGCTGGTCCATGAAGTAGCGCCGGTTCGGTAGCCCGGTGAAGCCATCGTGGTAGCGCGCGTGCTCGAAGCTGCGCTGCAGGCTCTCGCGCTGCTCGATCTCCCCGACCAGCCGCTCATTGGCGCGATGCAGGCGCTGCCGGGTGGCAGCGAGTGCGCTGCGTGTCCGCTCGAGGCTGTGCGTGAGATCGTACACGCCGAACGAGACCGCCCAGGCGAGCAGCGCGAGCAACCCGACCTCTGCGGCGAGCTCGCGCGCCGGGTACCAGCCGCTGCGCGGACGGATGGCGAGTGTCAGGTAGGGCGGCGCGCCGCTGCGCGCTGCGGTCATTGCGATCGGACTGGTTGCCGGATCGGTGAGTGCTCCCGGGCGCGAGCTGAGGAACACCCGTGGCGTGCGCGTCAATGGATCCGGCTGCGCCAGCTGGAAATCATAACCCTCGTAGACGAGCGTTCCGAACCCGGCACGCGCCAGCAACGAGTCGAGGCTCTCGTAGCTCACCGACCAGATGCCCGTCGCTCCCGGGCGCAGCGCCACGACGATCCACTGGCTGCCGTAGCGGACCGGCCCGAACAGCGCGCCGCTGCGCCGCGCCGGCGGGGCGGCGACCCATTCCGCCGCCACCGCGCGCGCGATGGCGGCGTCTGCGGGTGCGGCAAGCACCGCACCCGCCTCACTCATCGAGAAGCTGCCGCGATCGGGCGTTGCAGCTCCGCGTTGCGTCGCGCCTGCGCCGGGCGCCGGCTGTGCCGCATCGCCAAGCGCCGCGAGGCCGCCGGCGATGCGGCGTGCGTGGCCCTGCACGGCAGACTGCGCGTTGGCGCGCAGCTGTCCGGCGCGCTCGTGCACCGTGACAGCGATGAGCCGCGCTCCGAGCAGCACCACCAGGAGCGCCGCGCACAGCGGCATCAGCCAGTAAGCCTGCCGCCGCACGGCAGTCAGCCTCATGGCGTGTGACTCCCTTTCCCGAGGTGCACGGTGCAGTTGAGGGTGATGGTGGTGCGCTTGAAGCCCTCCAGGTCCTGGTAGTCGGCGATCAGCTGCCAGTCGGTCCTGCCGAAGGACTTGCCCGCACCGATGAAACCCTCCTTGACCTTCCGCACCGGGCCCGCAGTCTGACCACCGACGAAGTTCAACACGATGGGGGCGACCGGCCCGTAGGCTGCACCGACGAGCCAGCTGAAACGCGGCCCGACGTAATCGAGCCGCGCGGTACCGAGCTTGGTGTCGAGGTTGCCGCCGAATGACTGCGCGTACGAAACCGAGGTCAGGTAGTGGGGCGAGAAATGAAAGACGAGCCCCAGCTTGGGCAGATGGCCGCGGCTTGGCTGTACGTCGATGTAACGTTCCTCGAGTTGCACGGAGAGCCAGGGCGCCAGCGCGCTCATCAAGCCTCCGGCGACATTCGTGTAGTGAAAAGCGACGCCGCCGGTGTCGCCCGAGCCGAGATGAGCCTCCGCATAGAGGCTGCTCTTCGACTGGCCCAGAGCCAGCGAGCCGTTGAAATTGCCTAGCGTCCAGTGCGAGTTGTAGATCGTCTCGTACTCCGCTCCCAGAGCGATGAGGCTGCCGCTGTCGAACTGCCTGAGCCAGGTGCCCAACGCGCCACCGCCGCCGTGATCGCCGGTGAGCGTCGAGCCGTTGGCGGAGAACAGCAGCCGGTCGTCGGCGCGCGCTGCGGCGGGCCAGCACATGATCAGTGCGACCCCGGCGGCGAGCGCGACGGCGCGGGTGCGGGCGGCGCGTGTTATCCCGGCACCTCCCCTCATGGCCGCCTCGCGAGGAAGGTGCCGGTGCCATCCTGCTCGGCGGTCGCCACCTGCGCTGCCGGCAGGAACGCGATGACGTACAGCCGCTCGTCCTCGCCCGGCAGTGTCACCGCCGTGCAGGTCAACTGGTAGACGCGTTGCATCACGGTCACGTGCGCCTTGCGCCGCCCGCTCAGACCCGGATCCCACCAGCGCGCCGCGGCGCCCGGCTGCGGCAGCAGACGCGAGATCTCCGCGTCGACCTCGGCCGCGGGAAACAGCGCCGTCGCGGGCCTGTTCCAGGCGAGCACCCGGCCGGCGGAATCGAGCACCAGCGCGGCATGCTCGGCGACATCGAGCGCCGCTCTGACGCAGAAGCTGTCGGTCGTGTCCTGCACCGTGACCAGGGCGAGGCGGCGGCCCTTCTGCGCGAGGTGCTGGACGCGCACTTCGGTGGCGAGCAGCCGGCCGCCGAGCCGCAGCATGCAGGGCCTGGCGATGCCGCCGGTCCCGCTGACGAGCTCGTGCACCGGCTCCGGATAGGAGAAGCGCAGCACCTCGAACAGGCCGAGGCCGCGCAGCTCCTGCCCCTGAGGCGCGAATCTCGCGACCGCCGCACCGCTCGCGAAACTGATCTCGCAACTGTCGGCGTTCACCACGAACGCCGGCAGCGGTAGCTGCTCGAGCACCGCCGACCACAGCTGCTCGCCGCGCTCGGCCTCGATGAGCGCCGCCGCCACCTGGCCGTGCAGGCGCTCGAACACCGTGCCGAGATATTCGGCCGCGACCGCGCAGGCGAACATCGCGAGCGTGAACACCTCCAGCATCACGAGGTAGTAGTTCGAGGGCGCGTAGAAGCCGGCAAAGGGCAGGGCGTTGCCGGCGGGGCCCCGGCCGAGCCAGCTCTCGAGCGAGCCGGCGAGTGCGTCGATGCCCGGTGCGTACCAGCGCAGCTCCGGGGCTTCGATGGCGGCGATGAGCGCCACCACCACCACTACGAACACGGCCACCAGGTACGGATGCCAGCGCGACAGGAAGATCGAGCCGAGCACCGGCAGCGCGAACAGCGCGAGGAACAGGGGATTCTGCAGACCGCCGGTGTGCTGCCAGAGGTACGCCACGGCGAGCACGCCCAGTCCGTGCAGCAGCGTCAGCAACCGCGTGCGGCGCGCTCCCGGCGCCGCGCCGCGGTTCGCGACGGCGGCGATGGCGACGTGGATCGCACCGAGCACGAGCAGTGCGCCGGCGGCAGGAACGAGATCGATGGCGAGCCCGCTCGCGAGCCACGGCAGCGCGGTCGCGAACAGCACCGCGAAGATCGTCAGCAGCCACAGGTCATCGAGCAGGTGGATGCGCGGATCGTGCCATACCGGCCGCGGCAGCAGCTGCGTGGCGTCGCGCTCGCTCATGGCTGGCGCGCCACCCCGTGCGCATCGACCGCCGGCACGGGCGCGGAATCCGCGCGGAAATTGTTGTTCTCCAGCGCCGGATGCGCGCTGACCCGCGCGCCGTCGGGCTGCTGGAAGTCGATCACGTGCAACGGATAGGCGCGCGGCTGCAGCACCTTGTTGTCGCGCAGGATCGGCGAATCGCCGATCACGTCGATGCCGTTGAACTGCGGCGCGATGATGGTGTTGTCGGCGGCGGTGCTCGGCCGGTGCGGCTCGCCGAGCACGAACGCCAGGCCGTAGCCGCAGTTGTGCACGCGGTTGGCGCGCACCAGCACACTCGCGGAGCCGCGCACCATGATGCCGTAGGCGCCGAGGTGGTCGAGCTCGTTGTCGTCGATCACCGCGTCACGGGCGTTCTCCGCGATGATGCCCATGCCGGCCCCACCGCTCACCTGATTGCCGCGCACCACTGCGCCCGCGCCGAGCAGGTGCACCGCGGCCTCGGAGCTGGCGCTGAACTCGTTGCGCTCGATGAGTACGGCCACGTTCGCGGCCACGACGCCACTACGATCTTCGCCGAAATGGTTGTCGCGCACCGTGATGGCGGTGGCGCGCGTATCGGGCTCGGCACGCACCGCCCAGACACCGGCATCGCGGCTGCGGCTGAAGGTGTTGCCGACGACCCGGGCGTTGCGGTTCGAGGCGGCGAAGCGCACGCCGATGCGATCGGCGCCGAAGCGGTTGCCTTCGATGAGGATATCGGCGGCGTTCTCGGCGACATCCACGCCGACGTCGCAGGACTCGATGCTGCTGGCGCGCAGGCTGAAGTTGGTGGCGCGCAGCAGGATGGCGCTCGCCGGGCAGTTGCGCAGCTGCACGCCTTCGATGGCGGTGTGGGCGCCCGCCACATCGAGCGCCGGGCCGCCGGCGAGCGCGTGCGCATCGATCTCGGTGCCACCCTGCTCAGCGCGGATGCGCACCCCGTGGGGATTGACGAGCGGCGGCAGGGGCGTCTCCGGCGCGATGCTCTTCACCCGCAGCCACACCTCCGCCTTGCCGTTCGCTGCGGCGACGACGAACAGCGCCTCGCGCAGCGTCCCCGGCCCGCGGTCGGCGCCGCTGGTGACCTCCACCGTGAGCGTGCCCGCGGCCCGTGAGGCCACCGCCTGCTGGTGCGTCTGGTACCACCAGCCGAGCGCGGCCAGCCCGCCGAGCAGCACCAGGACTCCCACCGACAGGAGGATCCGCAGGCTATTGCGCATTGCGCCTGCCCGCGTGCCCGAGCACGAACACCGCGTGCCACGAGCGCCCGACCAGCGAGCGCCCGAAGGGGACATCTACCGGGAGCGACGCCGCCGTGACCGCCGCCAGTGCGGCGAGCCGCAACCCGCGCGGCAGGCGCGGCAGGTGCGGCAGCAGCCAGGTACGAAACGGCGCCGGGTCAACACCACTCAGGGCGTGCAGCTCGAGGCCACATTCTGCGAACAGGCGCAGATAACTGCTGCGGGCGCGGGCGCGGAAGATTGCGCTGTCGCAGCGGCTGATCGCCCGGTCGGGCGCCGCCTCCAGCAGCACCAGCCTGCCGTCCGCGGCGAGGTGCGCAGCCATGCGCCTCAGGGCAGCGCGCAGCGCACCTGTCTCGAGGATGTGCTGCAGCACCGTGACGCTCAGCACCAGGTCATAGCGGTCGCCGGTATCGAGCGCCGCGAGGTCCTGCACCAGGAAGCGGCACGAGCCGCGCAGACCTGCGATCCGGGCACGGCGCCGCGCTTCGGCGATCATGATGGCGCTGTGATCGATACCGGTGACCGCCGCGCCGCGCGCGGCGAGCAGCAGGCTCCAGCGCCCGACGCCACAGCCTGCATCGAGCACACGCGTCCCCCGCTGCACGCCGAGCCAGGGGCGCAACGCCAACCGCTGCGACAGGTCGATCGCACGGTTATAAAAGAGCGGCATCCCGAAGGAGCAGACGGCCGCGAGGCCGGCCCCGCTGGCAGCGAAGCGCCGCGCCCGCTCCTCCCAGTAGTGCACCGTGCCGCCGGCGATCAGGGACTGCGGGTCCATCAGACCGGCCCCCGGACCCACACGCCGGTGGTGGCCGTGCCCGGCTCGTAGTGATCCTGGTACAACCGCCGGCCCCACAGCTGCAGTGCGATGAAGTTGCCGAAGCCGACCGTCATCGGCAGCAGGTGTACGAGCGCGTACAGCAGGTAAAGCGGCACGATCGGTGCGACGTAGGCACGCTCGCTTTTCGGCACGACGGTGAACAGCGCGATCACGCCGAGGGCGAGATAGCTGCCCACCGCACCGATGAAATAAGTGGGGCTCGTCAGCGTATTGCGCGGCAGCAGGTGCGCGAGGAACAGCACGTCGAAGCCGCCGATCAGGCTCAGCAGCAGCAGCAGTGCGCTGAGGATCTTCACCAGGTGCAGCACCAGCGACAGGCCGCCGACGTAGACGATGAAATGGTAGGCGGCGAACGGGGTGCGCTTGCTGATGTGCCAGATGGCCCCCAGCCGCTCGGTGTAGACCTTGAGCAGCCCGTGATACCAGCCGACGCGCTGCGAGAACCAGCGACGGATCGTGCCGGGGCCTTCGGTGCTCACGGCCAGCCGGCCGTCGTAGTAGATGCGCTCCCCCTGGCTGAGGAGGATGATGGCGTTCTCCAGATCTTCCGCGTAGACCGACAGCGAGTGCTGGTAGAGCGCGCGGCGCAGCGCATCGCGCCGGTAGATCGAGACGCCGGAAGTGATGCTGTAGTCGGCGAGGCTCTCGCGCCCGACGCGGAAGGCGAGCGCGTACTCGTAGGCCTGGAAGCGCGCCAGGAACCCATCTGGCTCGATCAGTACGCGCGGGCACACCGCGGCCGCGCCCGATTGCTGGAAATCACCGATGACGCGCTCGAGCCCGGCGCTGCTGCCGCCGCCGACCCCGCGAATCTGGATGTCCGGGTCGATCACCATGACCGTCTCGATGTGCGGCGGCAGCCGCTCGAGCAGCAGGCGCAGCGCGCCGGGCTTGCGGCGATTGATGCCGTCATCGAAGCAGCGCCAGCCCGCCTGCTGCAGCCGGATCAGCGTGTCGTCGGTCGAGCCGTCGCTGATCACCCAGACGCGGTCGCGGTAGGCGGCGAACGCCTCGATGAACTCATCGAGCCGGTCACCGAGATTGAACACCGAGGCGATGATCGCGTAAGGCCGCAGCGGTACCAGGCGACGGCTGCCGCCCGGGAGTGATCCGAGCAGGTCGATCGACACGTTGCGGTTCTCGGCGCTGGCGCCCGCCGTGGCCGTGTGGCGGCGGCGCACGTGCAGGCGCAGCATGAGGTCGAGGGCGTCGGTGTACACGATCAGGTTCGCGAGCGCGTAGATGCCGAGAGAGAGGCTCGCGGTCTGCACGTTGGCCGCCGCGAGCACGATCCAGATCGTCAGCAGCGCACACACCGCCGCCGGCGCGAGCAGCGCCCAGGCGCGCTGCGCCCTCATGCGCTCGCCACCCGCGGCGCAGGCCGCCGTTGCGGCAGTCGCGCCGAGAGCGCCGTCCGCACCTCGGCGGCATCCGCGACCGGCAGGCCGTGCGCCGCCAGCGGCTCGAGCGAGGCGAGGATCCACAGCAGCGAGCGTGTCCGCGACGGCAGGTGTGCTACCTGCTGCTGCAGTTGTGCCAGCTGCGCCTCGTACTCGCGCTCGATGGCGAGCACCGTCGCGCACACCTCGGCATCCACGGGCAGGATCTTGGTCGGCTGGTCCCAGCCGATGGAGGTGCCGCGGATCTGGCGCCGCTCGTGTACCGTGGCGGGAGCCAGCGCGGGGTCCTGCGCCATGGCCGCCCCGGAGAAGGGAATCACGTAGGGATAGATGCCGACTTCGCAGCCCTGCTGCAGCCAGTACCAGGCCCCGCGCAGCGTCGTCGCCACATCCTCGAGCGTCGCGCGCGGCGAGCTGAGGATGATGTCCAGGAACGGGGTGATGCCGAGCTCGAGCGCGGTGGCGAGCGTCGGCTCGATGTGCGGGTAGACCTGCGCCTTGTTGAATTCCCGGAGTATCGCGCGCGAGAAGCTCTCGATACCGAAGCCGAGCACGCGGAAGCCGGCGCGCTGCATGGCCGCGAGCCGCTCCGCCGACATGGCATCGATGCGGTTGGTGCTGATGAACTGCAGCTCGCGCGGCAGGGTCCCGGCCTCCTTGGCCGCGACGATGCCCGCGCATAGCGGCAGGATGCGGCGGTCCTTGGTGAAGACGAAGATGTCATCCTGGAAGATGATGGTGCGCACGGTCGGATGTGCCGACACGATCCGCTCGAGCATGTGCACGCAGTCCGCGGCGTCGAGCCGTGCGATGCCGGCGACGCTGCCCTGCGCCTCATGCAGGAAATTGGTCGCCGAGCAGAAGGTGCAGCCCATCGGGCAGTAATTGAGGGTGATGAGCCGCACCGAGCGGATCTCCGCGAGGCGCGCCTCGCGGGCCGCCTTGGTGGGGAGCGACCCCAGGCGGTAGGCCGCCTCGAGACGCTCCCAGTACGCGCGGTACGGCATGCGCTCGTAGGGAATGCGCAACACCGCATCGCGCAGCGTGGCGGCATCGAGCGCCGGCTGCGGCAGCCTGATGATGCGGCCATCCGCTGCACGCTCCGCGGTTCCGGCGATGCCTCCGGTGCCCGCGTCCGCGCGCAGCCGCCGCACGAGCTCGAGCAGCGGCCGCTCGCCCTCTCCCAACACCACGCGGTCGAACGGCGCGAGCCGGTACAGCAGCTCGGATCGGAAGGTGGCCTCCATTCCCCCGGCAATGAGCAGGGCGCGCGGCGCCATGCGTCGGGCGAGATGCGCGAGCTCCAGATCGAAGCGCAGCGTCATCCCGGTGGTGGAGATGCCGATGACGTCCCAGCTGGCGGTCAGGATCTCGCGCTCGAGCGCACGTGGCGCGGGTCCCGCGCAGCAGTTGGGATCGAAGACCTTGACCTGTGCGCCGGCAGACTCGAGCACACCCGCGAGCCGCCACACCCCGAGTGGTGGCGCCAGGAAGGTGTATTCCCCGCAGTGTGGATCGTACGGGCCGACCAATAGAATCCGTGGCGAATGCATCCGTGCGGGGCCTCATCCTTAAGGCACACACGCATTGTTGGGCGGCACCGGCCCTGTGGGCAAGCACGGCCTGCGACCGCGTTGCGCCGCGCTCGGTCAAGTTACAGCTTGTCTCACGGCGATTGCGCGCGGCCGTCGGCTGCGCGGTCGGGATTACGCCGGCGAGTGTCAGAGGTATCCTTGAAACCGTTGTGTTTTCAAAATGTTAGGGCGCGCGGCGCAATTTTCTCGCCCGGCGTGTCGATTTCGCGCGCGGCCATTCGTCGTATTGCTGTTCAACCCCTGATGAGGAGCAAGGTCATGCGAGTGATGGTGATCGTGAAGGCCACGAAGGAGTCGGAAGCGGGCGTGCTGCCGGGGACCGAGCTGTTGAGTGAGATGGGCAAGTTCAACGACGAGCTCGTGAAGGCCGGGGTCATGCTGTCGGGCGATGGGCTGCGGGCGAGCTCCCATGGCGTACGCGTGAAATTCGGCGGCGGCGGGAGCACGGTGATCGACGGTCCGTTCACCGAGAGCAAGGAGCTGATCGCGGGATTCTGGCTGTGGCAGGTGAAGTCGCTGGATGAGGCGGTGGCGTGGATCCGGCGCTCGCCCTTCCGCAAGGGAAACGAGGAGGTCGAGATCCGTCCGGTGTTCGAAGCCGAGGACTTCGGCGAGAACCTGACGCCGGAGCTGCGGGCACAGGAAGCGGCACGCAGTGCACGGCTCGCTGGCAAGAGCTGAGCGCGGTCGCCCGCGGATTGGCAAGCGCTCCGTCGCGTGTTGCACACACTTAGGCGAGGCGCGGGTTGCGCTGCCCCTGCCGCGATGGTGTCATCGGTGGTCATGACGGCGGCGGATGCCCATCGCACCATCGAGACGGTATGGCGGATCGAGTCCGCGCGGCTCATCGCCGCGCTCACGCGTCTGCTGCGCGACCTCGGCCTCGCGGAGGAGCTCGCCCAGGATGCGCTGCTCGCCGCTCTCGAGCAGTGGCCGCGCACGGGCATTCCGGACAATCCGGGTGCCTGGCTCATGGCGACCGCGCGCAACCGTGCCATCGATCAGCTGCGGCGAGAGCGCATGGTCACGCGCAAGCACGCAACGCTCGGCCACGAGCTTGAGATGGAGCAGTCCGGCAACGACGACAGGCTGGAGGAGCGCGCCGCGGACGTGATCGGCGATGATCTCCTGCGCCTCATGTTCATCGCCTGTCACCCGCTGCTCTCGAGCGAGGCGCGTACCGCGCTGACGCTGAAGCTGCTCGCGGGGCTGACGACCGCCGAGATCGCGCGCGCCTTCCTGGTGCCGGAGGCCACCATCGCGCAACGCATCGTGCGGGCCAAGCGCACGCTGGCGGCGGCCCGCGTGCCGTTCGAGCTGGTGCGCGCGGAGCAGTTGCGCGAGCGACTCGCCTCGGTCATGGAGGTCATCTACCTGGTGTTCAACGAGGGCTACTCCGCCACCGCCGGCGAGGACTGGATACGCCAGTCGATGTGCGAGGAGGCGCTGCGGCTCGGACGGATTCTCGCCGAGCTCGCCCCGAGCGAGCCCGAGGCGCACGGGCTGGTCGCACTGATGGAGATCCAGGCGTCACGGCTCAAGGCGCGGGTGGGCGCAGGCGGGGAGCCGATCCTCCTGATGCAGCAGAACCGGGCGCGGTGGGACCGCCTGTTGATTCATCGCGGCCTGCTCGCTCTGGCCCGCGGCGAGGCACTCGGCGCGCGGCGCGGGCCGTATCTGCTGCAGGCCGCGATCGCCGCCTGCCACGCACGCGCGGCGAGCGCCGCCGACACCGACTGGGTGCTCATCACCGCGCTCTACGACGAGCTCGCACGGCTCTCCTCCTCTCCGGTGGTGGAGCTCAACCGGGCGGTCGCCGTGTCCATGGCGTACGGTCCGGCGGCGGGACTCGAGCTCACCGACCGGCTCGCCGCGCAGGGCGTGCTGCGCTCTTATCACCTGCTGCCGAGCGTGCGCGGGGATCTGCTCGCGAAGCTCGGCCGCTACCGCGAGGCGCGTGGCGAGTTCGAGCGCGCGGCAGGGCTCACGCAGAACACGCGTGAGAGTCGCCTGCTGCTCGATCGCGCCGCGGCCTGTCGTGACGGAGAGGACTAGGGACGCGCTCACATCTGCGGCGCCCAGGAGCTGCACCAGCCTGCGGCCTTCACTTCGCTCCCGGGGAAGAGCTGGCAGGGTCCCTGCGTCGAGCCGTTCGGCCCCTGATATAACGCACAGGTCGCGCAGCTGCTTCCGGGGGCGGCGCCCGGCGCGCGCCGGGCATCTTCGACGTACTTCACGGCTTTCGCCGCCGGCGCATCGACGGACAGGAGCGGCGCGGTGGCGGCACGCACCCGGCGCTGGCCCGCGGCGAAGGGCAGGAGCGCAACGGCGAGCAGTCGTTGCAGCAGTCGGCGGCGGGCGGCAAGAGTTGTAGCGGCGCTCATCGGCGGCCCGGCATCCGCGCAGTGCGCGCTGTCAGCTCGATGACTGCGCAAACGACTCCATCATCAAGCCGGTGCCCCCGCGTGAGACGTGCGCGACCACGGCGGTACGCCGATGGAGCTTGGTGACGCCCCCGAGGTTGATGGCGAAGGACAGCACCACGTGCTGACCCTTGCGCAACCCGAGATTCGATGTCTCGATGAACACACCGGTGGCGCTCAGGTTGACGGCCTTGCACAGCTTGCGCCGTCCGCCGGGCACCGTGATGTACACGATGGTGCGCGCGCGATGCCTCGTATGCAGTCGGCGTTCCACTGCGATTTCCCCGTGATAGCAGTTCTTCTGTTGTTCTGTCTGAGCGCCCGCGCATTATGCCCTGTGCGCCAGGCCGTGCCGCGGCCAATTGAACGTAATTCCGCACGCCGGCACGGCTCAGCTTTCCAGGAACGTGCGTATCTCCCGGCCGAATGTCTCCAGATCCACGAGAAACGCGTCGTGCCCCTCGATGCATGACAGGGGAGCGAACCGGGTAGCGACTCCGGCCGCCTCGAGAGACTGCGCGACGGCCCCCTGCTCGCTCAATGAGAAGAGCAGGTCGCTCTGCACCCCGATCACCAGCGCCCGCTCGAGCTCGGCCCGGCGAAACACGGCAACCGGGTCGCCATGGACGGCGAGATCGAAGCGATCCATGGAGCGCGAGATATAGAGGTAACAGTTGGCATCGAAGGCGCTCACGAATCGCTGCGCGAGGGTCTCGAGGTATCCCTGCACCGCAAATTCCGAGGCGAATGCGTCCCCATGTCTCATATCGTCGCGGATCGGCTGACGCCCGAAGCGCAGCTGCCACTCGGCGGCCGAGCGATAGGTCACCGTGCCGAGCTTGCGGGCCAGACGCTGGCCGGTCGCCGGCGGGTGCTCGGATGAGTAGTTTCCCCCAGCCCAGGCCGGGTCCGAGGTAATGCATTCCCGCTGGATGGAGCGCAACGCGATGGCGAACGGCGCGGCCGCGGCGGTACCGGAGATGCACAGGAGCCGGCGCGCCGCACCCGGAAAGAGCGCGGCATAGGCGAGCACCACCATGCCGCCCAGAGATGGACCCATGACCGTGTCGAGCCGGGTGATCCCGAGACTGCGCACCGTCTCGAAACCGGCGCGCGCGATGTCTTCGACGGACAGATCCG
Source organism: Gammaproteobacteria bacterium (assembly GCA_019235245.1). Taxonomy (GTDB): domain Bacteria; phylum Pseudomonadota; class Gammaproteobacteria; order Steroidobacterales; family Steroidobacteraceae; genus 13-2-20CM-66-19. The sequence continues at coordinate 2,248 of JAFAKO010000055.1, read as the reverse complement.
GAAAGCTGAGCCGGTAGGGCCGGCCGGTCGCCGGATCCGGCGAGGCAGGTCCGGTCGAGCCGAAGCAGCTGCCGAGGGAATTCACGCAGACGACGAAGAACCGCTCGCTGTCGATCGCGAGCCCCGGGCCCACCATGCCTTCCCACCAGCCCGGGCTCGGGTCGCGGGGGGAGACGGCAGCGTGCGCGGGCGGCGAGAGACCGGTGAACAGCAGCAGCGCGTTGTCGCGCGCGGCGTTCAGCGTGCCCCAGGTCTCGTAGGCGATGCGGGCCCCGTGCAGCGCGCCACCGCGCCACATCGGAAAAGGATCGGGAAGGAGTGCGTAGTGACGCGCATCCATGGGCCGGGTGTCAGGGCTCCGGGTCGCTGCCCTCGGCGATGCCCTCGAAGAGGATCGTCGAGAGATAGCGCTCGCCGGTGTCGGGCAGCATCGCGAGTATCACCGCGCCCTGGGGAGCCTCGTCGGCGACCTTGAGGGCCGCGGCGAAGGTCGCCCCGGAGGAGATTCCGCAGAAGATGCCTTCCTTGCTGGCAAGGTTGCGTGCGCATTGCACCGCTTCGGCGTCGGTCACCGTGACGATCCGCTGGGGTACCTCGCGATCGAGCACGGCCGGCACGAAATCCGGCGTCCAGCCCTGGATTTTGTGTGGTGTCCACGGCTTGCCCGAAAGGAGCGGGGCGTTCGCGGGCTCGCACGCCACGATCTGCACCTCCGGGCGCGCCAGCCGCAGCATCTGGCCGGCGCCGGTGAGCGTGCCGCCCGTCCCCCATCCCGTCACGAAGTAATCTAGCCGCCGGCCGACGAAATCCTGGATGATTTCCGGCCCGGTAGTGCTGCGGTGATAGGCGGGGTTGGCCTCGTTCTCGAACTGGCGTGCCAGGAACCAGCCGTGCCGGCGGGCGAGGTCCTCGGCCTTGCGCACCATGCCGCTGCCGCGCTCGGCGGCGGGAGTGAGGATGACCTTAGCGCCCATGATGCGCATGAGCCTGCGCCGCTCGACCGAGAAGGAGTCCGACATGACCGCGACGAACGGGTACCCCTTGGCCGCACACACCATGGCGAGCGCGATGCCGGTATTGCCGGAGGTGGCCTCGATGACCGTCTGTCCGGGCTTGAGCGCTCCGGTGCGCTCCGCGTCCTCGATGATGCCGATGGCGAGGCGGTCCTTGACGGAGCCGAGCGGATTGAAGAACTCGCACTTCACGTACAGGGTCACGTGGCCGGGGGCGAGGCGCTGGATGCGCACGATCGGAGTCTTCCCGATCGTGCCGAGAATGCTCTCGTAGATCATGATTGTCCTTCTACCCCCCGCTCGTGCGCGGGGGAAGACGAGCGACCGGGCCGGTAAGACTTTGTCGTTATGATGGCATGACCAGGCTGCAGAAGCTTCTGGCCGAAGCCGGCCTCGGCTCGCGGCGCACCATCGAGGGCTGGATCCGGGCGGGCCGTGTCACGGTCGGCGGGCGCCCGGCGCGGCTCGGCGACCGGGCGACTGCCGCCGATGAGGTGCGCCTCGATGGCCGCAAGCTCGACCTGGTGGACGGGCCGGCCCCCGCCGAGCTACTCCTTTATTACAAGCCCCTGGGCGAGGTCACGACCCGCAGCGATCCGCAGGGGCGGCCGACGGTCTTCGATCGGTTGCCCCGGCCGAGCCGCGGGCGGTGGATCAGCGTCGGCCGGCTGGACGTTAATACCTCGGGGCTCCTGCTGCTCACCACCGACGGCGCGCTGGCGCACCGGCTGATGCACCCCTCGAGCGAGGTCGAGCGGGAGTACCTGGTGCGTGTCCGGGGCCGGCCCGGTCCCCAGGTGCTGCGCCGGCTGCTGGAGGGGGTACCGCTGGAGGATGGCCTCGCCCGCTTCGACCGCATCGAGGCGATGGGTGGGCCCGCGGGCAGCCACAGCGGCTTCCACGTGGTGCTCCACGAGGGGCGCAACCGCGAGGTGCGGCGCCTGTGGAACGCGGTCGGGTTCGAGGTGAGCCGCCTGCGGCGCATCCGCTATGGCCCGATCACGCTCCCCCCCACCCTGCGGCCGGGCCGGGTGGTGCCCATCGACCCCTCACGACTCGAGGAGCTCCGGCGGCTGGGGCCGGCCCGCTAGCAAATACCGGGCCAGTCGTGCATTGACACTCCGGGACCCTGAAATCACAATACGCGGCTCGTTTTGCGGAGGGGTACCCAAGCGGCCAACGGGAGCAGACTGTAAATCTGCCGGCTTACGCCTTCGAAGGTTCGAATCCTTCCC
>JAFAKO010000347.1 GCA_019235245.1 Gammaproteobacteria bacterium | reverse complement strand
TCGATGAACTCATCGAACGCGGCCCGCATGCGCTCACCGAGCGGGCTGGAGTGGGCCGGCCGCAGTGAGATGGCGATGGTGTGAAAGCGCGCGCGGTCGTGGCGCTCGACCACCCCCGCCAGCAGCTGCGCAACCGGGTGGACGCGCAGATCGCCGGAGACATAACCAACACGAATCCTGTCGTGATCGTACGGCCGGCCATATCCCTGGGGCGCCTGCGGATACGTGTCGGCGGTAAAGCTGCGTGCGCAACGCTGCTGGCTCGCGGCGGAGCCGGACACTGCCAGAAAATGGCCCGGTATGACCACGCGCCGCCCAGCGTCGACCGCGGCGATGAGATCGCGAGCCTGCTGCGCGTAATCCCGCCAGTCGCACAATGTCGCCCGCAGATACAGCTGCAGCCCCTGCGCGTAGTCGCGCAGCACGGGCCCCGGCGGCAGGGCGATGAGGCAGGCGGCCGCATCGGCATAGCGTGCGAGGTCCGTCAGTATCTCCGCGCGCAGCAGCAGCGCCTCGGCGTTGTCCGGGTGGAGCCGCAGGGCCGCGTCAATGGAGTCGAGTGCCCGTGCGTGGCCGTTCGGCAGCTTGCGCAGTACCCGACTGCGAAGTACCAGGGCGGGAAAATTTCGCGGCGCCAGAGCGAGCGCTTCTGCGAGCGCCGACTCGGCCTCCGTAAACCGCTCGAGACGCGTCAGCGCGACCGCGCAGTTGAGCGCGGCTCCCGGACGCAGGTCGCTGGCATGGGCCTCGCCGGCCGCCGCCTCGACGCTCGAGAATCGTAGTGCGTCCTGGAAGCTGCGCAGCGCCTCTTCCACGCGCCCCTGCTCGAGCAGCAGCGCGCCGCGATTGTTCAATGCCTCCGCGTGATCGGGCACCCGCTCGAGCAGCCGGTCGTAGGCGCGTATCGCCTCCTCGGTGCGTTGCAGGTCGGCCAGCAGTCCTGCACGCAGACATTCTGCGGCGGCAAACCCGGGCCGCAGTCCGAGCATGGTGTGACAGGTGCGCAACGCCTCATCGAAGCGACCCATCTGGCGCAGCGCGAGGGCCTTGTTGAAATGCACCTCGAACAGCGCCGGTTGCAGCTCGAGCGCGCGGTCGTAGCTGCGCACGGCCTCGGCCCCACGACCCAGCATCTGCAGCGCGCGCCCGAGATCGGCATGGGAGTGTGCCAGGCGCGGCTGGGCGGCGATCGAGAGGCTGATCAGCTCGCAGGCGCGCTCCGGCGCACCGCTCTGCAGCGCGATCGTGCCGAGCAGGTGATGCGCGCCAGGGTGAGCGGGCTCCATCGCCACCACCCGTCGGTAGATTGCTTCCGCGCGCTGCAGCTGACCTGAGCGCTGGTACGCCAGCGCCTCCTGGAAGAGAGCGTGGGCGGCTGGTGAGGATTCCTGCGCTGTCGCCATAACCGGTGATGCATCCAGTTTGTATACGTGGCGCGGCAGAGACCAGAACGTGGAGGCGCGGAGAATACGTCAGCGATGCGAAGCTTGGGTGACAGCGAGCCAGGGTCTGCCGCGGTCGCAGCTTTCTCCCGGTGTGTAACAAAACCGACATTATGGTCCGGCACCATTAGGTAACTGTCCGTCCGTAGCAGGCCTCATCCGCATCGGGTCGGGGCGGCTGCTTGTTCCTTCCCTCGTCGATCAGACAGAGCGGCGGACCGCGAAGGAGACGAGGAACCGGCGCTTCAGCCGCGATAGTTCCAGAAGGTTGGGTCCGCTGGCCGGCTTACTCGCACGCCGTCCGGGACACGAACTGGGGATTCGATGTCTCGGGCACATCCCGCGAAGTCTCGGGCAGCGCGTTTGGCAGCAACGTCGCGCATATTTTGGGTGGTCATGGGCATCTGGGCGGCTGAGTACCCATTCGCGGCCCGCTCGAGTGAGCCGGCCGGTCAACCTGCGGTGAGCGCTCCCGCGCCAGCGCCGCAGGCCCGCTCTGAGCCGGCCGGGCAGCCTGCAGTGAGCGCTCCTGCGCCCGCGCCGAGAGCTCTCGCGCCCGCGCCGCCGGCTGCGGTTGCGGCCGCTCCGGCCCCCTTGTTTCCGGTGCTTGAGTTCCAGATCGAAGGCAATACGGTGTTGCCGGCGATCGACGTCGAGCGCGCGGTCACTCCTTACCTTGGAGTGGGGAAGACCATCAAGGACGTGGAGGCCGCCCGCAAGGCGCTCGAGCGCGTGTACCACGACCGGGGCTACAAGACCGTGCTGGTGGACATTCCTCAGCAGCGGGTGGCCGAGGGGGTGGTGCGGCTGCGCGTGGTCGAGGCGTCGGTCGGCAAGCTCAAGATCATCGGCTCGCGCTATCACTCGCTGCTCGTCATCCGCGAGACGATGACGCAACTCAATCCCGGCACGGTGCCGAATTTCAACGTCGTGCAGCAGGAGCTCGGCGACGTAAACCGCTCACCGGACCTGCGCGTAACCCCGGTGCTGCATGCGTCCGAGACTCCCGGTCGGATGGATGTCGATCTGCAGGTCCAGGACCGGCTGCCGCTGCACTTCATGCTCGAGGTGAACAACCGCTACAGCGCCAATACCGCACACGTGCGCGAGATCGGCGAGCTGCGCTACGACAATCTGTTCCAGCGCAACCAGAGCATCAGCCTGCAGTACCAGATCGCTGCCGCGGATCCGCCCAATTCCGAGATCTTCTCCGCCTCCTATGTCATACCCACGCGCTCCGGCCCGGTGTGGGCGCTTTACTACATTCACTCGGACAGCAACGTCGCTGCGGTCGGCTCCATCGATGTGATCGGCAAGGGCGACATATACGGGTTGCGCTGGATCGACCCGTTGCCGACCGGCAGCAGGGACTTCTTCCACAGCTTCACCGCCGGCATCGACCACAAGAACTTCGGCCAGAATGTCACGCCTCAAGGGCAGGGCACGGTGGAATCGCCGGTCCGCTACAACCCATTCACGCTCGACTACAGCGCGACCTGGCTGGGGGCGCCCCCGGCGCAGGGCGTAAAACCGGCCGCGACCAGCTATGCGCGCAGCAGCACCTATCTCGACCTGGGCGTGAACGTTCTGGTCGCCGGTGACTGGCAGCAGTTTGCGGCCCGCCGTGCCGGCGCCGGGCCGTCCTACATCCTGTTGCACCCGAATCTTATCCGCGAGCAGGTTCTGCCGGGCCAGTGGAGCGTGGTGGGCCGGGTCGGCGGGCAGCTGGCGAGCGGGCCCCTCATCAACAACGAGCAGTTCGCCATCGGCGGTCTCGACAGCGTGCGCGGCTACACCGAGGCCGAGCGACTCGGTGACGACGGCGTGGACGGCTCGATCGAGCTGCGCACTCCACAGCTGCTGGCGGGGCGTTTCCCCCGCAGCGAGCAGTCCTATGCGTCGCTGTTCGTCGATGCGGGACGGGTGAGAATCCTCGAGCCGCTGCCCGAGCAGACCGCGGTTTTTTCGCTCGCCAGCGCCGGTATCGGCTTGCGCTTCAAGGCGGCCGGCCTGTTCATCGGCCTCGACGGTGCCCGCATTCTCAAAGACGGCGCGGTGACACCGCAGGGACGCTATCGCGGGTCTTTCACCGTCAGCTATTCGCATTGAACCGGCAGCGCGCGTGAGCCAACACTTATGAAGACCTTCCGCCTCTTCGTGCTTCTCGTGGCGCTGCTGCCGGCCGTGGCCCAGGCCTGGTGGAACAAGGACTGGAAGCAGCGCACCGTCATCACGCTCAACACCAGCGCCGCCGGAGTACCGATTCAACAGGCGACGACCGGCATGACGGTGCCGGTGCGGCTGCACTCCGGCAACTTCGACTTCGTCAGCGCGAAACCCGACGGTGCCGATCTGCGCGTCGTGGCGGGCGACGATAAGACACCGCTGAAGTTCTGGATCGAGCGCTTCGACGGCGTCAACGAGCTCGGCGTGCTGTGGGTGCAGGTGCCCGCGATTGCACCGGGCAGCGACAAGAACGTGTTCTACGTCTATGGCGGCAACGACCAGGCGCCGGCGGCGACAACCGACCCGGCGCTCTTCGACTCCGCCACACTCGCGGTGTTCCACTTCGCGGAAAAGGACGGTATTGCCGGCGATCAGAGCGGCACGATCAAGTCCTCGGAACCCGTACCCATCGAGGTCAACGGCCTGATTGGCCCGAGCGCCCATCTCAAGGGCACTGCCATCCTCTGGCCGGCCAGCGAGCGGATCAAGGTTGCCGCCGGCGGATCGCTGAGCATCTCGCTGTGGATCAAGCCCGAGACTGCGGCCGGGACGCTCTACGCGCAGGGGCCGCTCAGCATCGCGCTGACGAACGGCGCAGTCGCCGCCCAGATCGGCTCGGTCACGGTGAGTGGCGGGGGAATTGCAGCGGGCAGCTGGTCGCAGATCGCGCTGGTGGTCGGGGCCGGCAAGGCAACGCTTTACCTGAATGGTGCGCAGACCGGGCAGAGTGACCTTGCCGCGGGGCTGGCTGCGATAGAAGGCGACGTCCGTGCGGGCGAAGGTTATCAGGGGCTGCTCGATGAGCTCGAAATCGCCAGCAGCGCGCGCGCACCGGACTGGGTGAAGCTCGCCTACGCGGCCCAGAGCGCGGACGCGAAACTGGTCGCCACCAAGACCGAGACCGCCGAGAGCGCCGGCTCCGAGTCCGGCGGCGGCGGCTACTTCGGCATTCTCTTCAAGAGCCTCACACCCGATGCCTGGGTGGTGATCGGCATCCTCGGGGTCATGTTCATGATCGCCGTCGCGGTCATGGTGACCAAGGCGCTGTACGTGAATCGTACCGAGAGCGCGAACCGTCGTTTCCTGACGCACTTCCGCTCGACCGGTGACGTGTTCAAGCTGCTGCCCGCCGACACCGGCGGCGCACAGTTCAAGGATTCCTCTCTCTACCGCCTGTTCCGCGCCGGCATGGTCGAGCTGCGCAAGCGCGATGCCGGCCGCGAGGGCCGCAAACTCTCCGGCGCATCGCTCGATGCCGTGAAGGCCGCGGTGGATGCCGACTCGGTGCGCGAGGGTTACAGGCTCAACGCGCAGATGGTGCTGCTGACCATTGCGATCTCGGGCGGACCGTTCCTTGGTCTGCTCGGTACCGTGATAGGCGTGATGATCACGTTCGCCTCCATCGCCGCCGCGGGCGACGTCAACGTGAACGCGATCGCGCCGGGCATCGCCGCGGCGCTGCTCGCGACCGTCGCCGGGCTGAGCGTCGCGATACCGTCGCTGTTTGGCTACAACTACCTGGCTTCGCGCATCAAGACCATCAGTTCCGATATGCAGATCTTCATCGACGAGTTCGTCACGCGGGTGGCGGAGTCCTACGGCGCGCGCTAGCGCCGCGACGGATCCGGGAGCTCCAGGCGATGTCAGCAGAAACCAAAGAAGGTAATGACCTCTACGACGACATCAACATCACGCCGATGCTCGATCTCGCCTACGTGCTGCTCGTGACCTTCATCATCCTGACCACGGCGGCGGTCCAGGGCGTGCGCGTACATGCGCCGGTAACGCAGGCGGCCGACAATCTCGGCAAGCCGCAGACGCGCGCCATCACGATCACCAGCGACGGAGCGCTGTTCCTGGACGCGTATCCGGTTTCGCTAGAGCAGCTGCGCACCAGCCTGGCGCAGTACAAGGCGGCGAATCCGAACCTGCCGGTCGTGCTCAAGGGCGACGCCGCGGCGCAGTATGAGAAGGTCATGGACGTGTTGGAGCTGGTGAAGAGCCTGGATATCACCGAGATCGGTCTGGTCACGAAACGCGCCGCTCCCTGAGACACCCTGTTTATGCAAGTCCATAACGACGCCAAGCCTTACGACACCATCAACGTCACGCCGATGCTCGATCTGGCGTACGTGCTGCTCGTGGTCTTCATCCTCATGACGACCGCTACGATCCAGGGATTGAACGTTTCGATGCCGAAACCATCCAACAAGCCCGCCACCGAGCAACACGAGCTGAAAGTCATCCAGATCACCCCCAGCGGCGCGATACTCCTCAACGGCGTGGGTGTCAGCGCCGCCGAGCTCGAGGCACAGCTCAAGGCTGTTCAGGCGCGCGATCCGAAAATGTCCGTTGCGATCAAAGGGGATCCGGCCACCCAGTACGACAAGGTCATCGCCATCGTCGACCTGTGCAATCGCCTGCAGGTCAACATGGGACTGGTCACCAGTCGGATCGGGACCTGAGATAGAGCATGAGTGACCTGGTCGACAGCTCGCCCCACGCCACCGGCGCACAGATCTGGTCGCGGCGGGTGGCTTTCGTATTCGGCGCCTGCTCGTTCGTCGGACTGGTGGCCTGGGCGGGCTTCAATCTGAGTCGCAGCGCCACGGGCGTTCACCACCAGGTGGCGCGGATCGCGCTGCTGCCGGACACACCGCCACCACCACCGCCACCGCCGCCGGAGCGACCGAAGATCGAGCCGAAGAACGAGATACGGCAGCAGATCGACCGGCCCAAGCAAATTGCCCCGCCCGAACCGCAGCAGCTGAAGATGGAGGGGCAGGCGGGCGAGGGTCCGAGCCCCTTCGCTGCCGGCGACGTCAAGAACGACTACATCGGCGGCGACATCGGCAACGGCCGCTACGCGCCGTATGTCGGGCGCGTCGCGCAGCTGATCCAGGACTCGCTCACCCGGCGCAAAGTGAAGATCGGCGATGCGCGCATGCTGCTGTGGCTCGCCGCCGACGGCAGCGTCCAGCGTTTCGAGATCAGCGGAGCCGGCGCGGACGTGGAGCGCGAGCTGCGCGCAACCCTGGCTGATCTGGGTCGGCTTCCGGAGAGGCCTCCGCAGGACATGCCGATGCCGCTGGGTCTGGAGATCACCGGGCACTGAGTGATCCGGCCGGTCGGCGACCGGGACCGGGGAAGCGCACCACCCCAGGGCGCTCCTAACACGAACGAAACGCAGCACTGAAGGGTAGGAGTGCGTATGAAGAATCTACGGGGTCGAATCCTCGCGTGTCTGCTCTTCTCCGTGGGCGCATGCGCGGCGGCCCTGGGACAGGAAGCGGGGCGCACCGCGGCGGCGGATGAGGCGCAGCAATTGCGCACGCTGCGCGATACCACCATTGCGCTGCTCAACCAGCTGGTGCAGCAGGGCGTACTGACGCGCGAGAAGGCCGATGAGCTCATCCGTCAGGCCCAGCAGGCCGGGCAGAGTGCCTCATCACCCGCTGCCGCGCCCGGCGCGGCCGGGGCTGCGGCGGCGGCCGCCGGAGGCGCAGCGGCGGGCGCGGCCGTCGCACCCGGCACGGTGCGCGTGCCGTACGTGCCGGAGTCGGTCAAGCAGGAGATCCGCGACGAGGTCAAGCAGGACGTGCTTGCCGAAGCCCGGCAGGAGCGCTGGGGGGTTCCGAATGGCTACCCCGACTGGCTGCACCGCATAACCTGGTACGGCGACGTGCGGGTGCGCTACCAGGGCGAACGCTTCCCGACCAGCTCCGTGCCGAACGCGACGCCGCAGCAGCTGGCGCTGCCGCAGAACGGCGCCTACACCCTCACCAACACCTCCGAGCCGGTCAATATCCTGCGCATCCGCGCGCGCTTCGGTCTGGAAGCGACCATCGGGGACACCGTGGTAGCCGGGGTGCGGCTGGCGAGCGGCGGCGTCGGCCTCGGCACCAATGGCGCGAGTGAGAGTCAGACGCTCGGCAACTACAACGCGCGCGAGACGATCGGACTCGACCGTGCCTACCTCGCCTATCGCCCCGTCTCGTGGCTCACCCTCACCGGCGGCCGGCTCGGCGATCCGTTCTTCCACGCCACGACTCTGGTATGGGCGGACGATATAAGTCTCGAAGGTCTGGTGGCGAGCTTCGTGCCGCAGCTGAACGATACCTTCAGCTTGTTTGCGACCGCGGGGATGTTCCCGATCCAGGACATCCAGCCTGCACCGACCAACGCCGCACCGAGCAAGTGGCTGTATGGTTACCAGACGGGCTTCCACTGGTTGCTGGCAGAGGCTTCGACCCTGCACTTCGGCGTGGCGTTCTACGACTATCGCGCGGTCGAGGGAATTCTCAACCCGACGCCCTATACTACGATCTACAGCGCGACAGCGGCGCCGTTCCGTCAGAACGGTAACTCGGTATTCGACATCAACGAGCTTGCCAACACGCTGAACGGCACGACCAACTATCTCATCGGCCTCACCTCGAAGTTTCACGAGCTGAACGTGGCGACGGCGCTCGATGTCCGCTTCGGCGGCCGCACCCACCTGATGCTGAATCTGGACTACGTCAAGAACCTCGGCTTCGACCACAACGACATCCTGCAGCGTACCGGGCTGACTCTCGACAACCGCACCACGGGTGCGCAGTTCGAAGTGAAGGTCGGCGATCCGAATTTCGCCCGCCGTTACAACTGGCAGGGCTTCGTCGCATATCGCTACGCGCAGCGTGATTCAGTGATCGACGCGTTCACGGATGCCGATTTCAACCTCGGTGGCACCAACGCCAAGGGGTATATCATCGGCGGCGAATTCGCCTTCGCCGAGAACACCACTCTGCGGGCGCGCTGGTTCAGCTCCAAGGAAATCGACGGGCTGCCGCTCGCCATCAATCTCCTGCAGGTCGACGCCACCGCGGCGTTCTGAGGGTATCGCCATGCGCAGCTTTCCGAGTACCGCGGCCGCAGTAACGGCGCTGCTGTTGAGCAGTGTGGGCCCGCTGCCGGCAGCCGATACCGACGTGCATGCCGCCCGCGAGCGGGAGATGCTGCGGCGGACGCAGGAGGCGCTGCGCGAGAGCCAGGCGCAGAACGCCGAGCTCGCCGCGCAGAAAACGGCCGCCGAGAAACAGGCGGACGAGAAGCTCCAGGCAGCGGCCGTGGAGCTCGATGCCACTCGCAAGAAGTCGCGCTCCGCGCAGGCGGCGCTGCAGACGCAGCTCGAGAGCGCCCTCAGCAAGCAGACCGAGCTCACCGGGCTGCTGGCGGATGCCAACCGGCAGCTGAGCGCACTCGCCTCGAAGCAGCAGACGACGGCGGGCGATCTCCGGCAGACTCAGCAGGACCTGCAGGCCAGCAAGGCCAGCACCGCGAGCTGCGAAGCCAAGAATCTGCAGCTGTACCGCTATTCGCAGGAGCTCATGACGCGTTACCAGAAGAAAGGCGTGTGGGCGTCACTCGAGCAGAAAGATCCGCTGCTCGGCATCAAGGAAGTCGGCATCGAGAACGTACTGCAGGAGTACCAGGGGAAGCTCGACGCCGAGAAGATCACGCCCGGCACGCACTAGCAGCGAGCGAGCGCACGTGAATCGCCGCGGGCTGCTCGCCGCGCTCATGGCGTTGCCAGATTTCCTGGTACGCCGCCTCCAGGTTTCGGCAGTAGCGGCGCGTATCGAATAGCGCAGCACTGTCCCTGCCCGCGACCAGCCTCGAGCGCAACTGCGCAAGTCGCGGCGGGTCGTGCGCAAGCTCGAGTGCCAGCCGCGCGTAATCCTCGGGAGTTTCCGTGATGAGTTCCGGCAAACCGACCGCGCACAGCAGGCTTCCGGACATGCGGCTCGCAAATGACCGGCCCGCGCAAGTCACTACCGGCACGCCCGCCCACAGGAAGTCGCTGGTGGTAGTGCCGCCATTGAAGGGCAGCGTGTCGAGAAAAAGGTCCGCGTGGACGATGCGCGAGATGTGCTCGGCATAAGGGCGCTGCTCGGCAAACACCAGCCGCTGCGCCGCGACACCGCGCGCCTCGGCCTCACGGCACAGGTGCCCGCGCGAGCTTCCGCCCGGGCTCACGACCCAGAGCACGCTGCCGGGCGTGGCCCGGAGCAATCCGCACCAGATGTCGAACATCGGCGGATTGAGCTTGTGGCTGGTGTTGAAGGCGCAGAAGACCAAGCCGCCCTCCGGCAGGCCCGCCGCCGCGCGGGTGCACGGACCCGGCACTACGCGCCGGTCGTCATTCGGCTGAAAGCAGTCTGGCATGTAGATGACCCGTTCGCTGAAGCACGCGGCCCGGTCCGGTGGCAGTACGAACTCGTCGGCGATGATGTAGTCGGCGAGATCGCCGCCGAGGGTGCCCGGGAAGCCCAGGAAGTTGACCTGCAGCGCGGCGGGGCGCAGAGCCAGCACCCCGGGCCGGCCACCCAGGCTGTGCCCGTTGAGGTCGACCAGGATGTCGATACCGAGCGCCGCGATCCTCGCGGCGATCTCCGCATTCTGGACGCCCCGGAGGTCGATGAAGTGATCACAGCCCGCTACGACGCGACGCCGCAGGGGGCTGCCGTCATCCGCGCCCGTGGAAAGCGCGAAAGTCTCGACGGCTTGCCGGTCGTGCGACTCGAGGAGGCCTGCGATCAGGATCGAGACCGCGTGCAGCCGAAAATCCGAGGACAGGTAAGCAATTCGTAGCGGGCCGTTGCGCCGCGCTCGCGCGCCCGGCCGAACGCGTGCGGCAGGCAGGCCGGCTGCGGCGACCCAGAGCTGCGCACACCGCAGTTGCGCCTCCGGCTCATCGGCCACCGCCAGCAACGATAACGGCGAGTCGACGGGTAGACCGCTGCGGACACCCTCGAGGATGGCGGCGACGCAAGCTCCATAGTCCCGCCAGTCGAACTGCGTCAGCCGCTCGTGGAACAGCAGACCGCGCACGAAGGCCGAGTCCGGCGCGGCGCGCAACACCTCTTCCAGTGCTGCGGCCGCCTCGCTGCGGCGGCCGAGTGCCCTGAGGCTCGAGGCCCTGTTGAACTGTGCCCGCCGCCACAGCTCGGTAGCGGGGTCGGATGCCAGGTCAAGACAGCGCTCGAAGCTCTCGATGGCGGGTGCATGCTCGCCGAGCACCGCCAGCGCGGAGCCGAGGTTGTTCAGCGCCTTGCCCATCGACGGCTCGAGGGCGAGCGCCGCGGCGAAAGCCGCCGCCGCTTCTCTCTGGCGGCCGAGGTCCATCAGCGCCGTGCCTTCGATGAAGCACAGTTGCGCGGTCACGTGCCCGAGTGCGCGCGAGCCCGCGCAGTCGCGTAAAGCCTGCTGCGCATTCCCCAGCTGCGCGTGCGCCAGGGCGCGATTGAGGAGGTAGATCGGCGCAGCGGGTGCCTGCGCGACCGCTCGCGTGAACAGCGGCAGCGCTTCGGCCGCGCGTCCGAGCTCGAGGAGCGCGACTCCCGCACCGTTGATCGCGGCGAGCTCGCCGGCACTGATCGTCGCGGCGTGCTCGAAGACCTCCAGCGCCTCGGCCGGCCGACCCAGGTCGAGCAGAACATCGCCCTTTGCAAGCATCGCACCGACGAAGCTGGGATCGAGGCGCAGCGCCGTCTCGAAGCGCTGCATGGCCTCCCCGAGGTCTCCGAGCTGCAGAGCAACGATGCCGAGATGGTGCATGGCCGGCGCATGTCGCGGCAGCAGCGTCAGCACTGCGGCGTAGGCCGTACGCGCTTCATTCAGCCGGCCCTGTTGATGCAGTGCGAGCGCGTTGGCGAAGCGGTCGTGCGCCGCCTGCTGCGTCGATGTGGAGTATTTGTCGTGCACGGCGCCGCAGTGTGCCAAATACCGGACTCATCCATGTGACATCTCGAGCGTGCGCGGCTGACTCGAGTCGTAGCACTGTCGTTCGCGACAGCGACAAAGGCTGGGTGAACGTCACCGAATCGACAACTGATTGCAACACGAGCGCCGTACTGTCCCGCTCGAAGGGCGCGACAGTCCGCAGACAGAAGGAGCCAATTGTGGTTGAAGGTCGCAAGCAGGCTGTATCGATTCGCATGACGTCGACCGATGTCCGCAAGGTGAAGAGGCTCGCAAGCCGCCTCGGAGTGAGGGACTCCGACGTCATCCGGTTCGCGGTGAAGAGCACTCTGGCGAAGCTCGGGCCGCTCTACGATTCAGAGGTTCAGGGGCGCAACCTCGTGCCGGTGTTCGTGGAGTGGGGCAGCGAGCTGCTGCGTTTCTTCGACCTCGATGCCGCCCGGCTCGAGGCGATCATCAACGACGGCCTCGAGCCCGAGGCGCGGGTCGATCGGGATGACATCGCGCTGCTGGCACTTACCGGCTCACAGGAGCCCTACGCGGCACTGAAGCTGAGCGCGCTGGATCGGACCGAGCGCCGGGGCCAGAGCCCGGCCGAGCTCGCGGAGTCGCTGCGGCGCTACCTCTACGCCAAGTACCTCTACACGGAGCCGTCGGTGGCGGAACGGCGCGAACGGCTGCGGCTGGCGACCGCAGTCACGGAACAAGCCGAGGTCGCGGAGGGATGAAGCCATGAACCAGGTGCTGAGCTATCGTTGGTCCGCCAGGGCCGTCCTGTGTGCTGCCTTGATCCTGCTTTCCATGATGGCGGGACCGTTGGCGAGCGCGACGATGTACGTATCGCAGACGACGCTGGTCTCGGGCACCGATTCGAGCGTCGAGTCGTTCACCGTGACGAGCCCCGACAACGTCACGGTGCAGCTCAGCAACATTCCCTGGCCCCAGTCCCTGTCCTCGCTCAGCTTCGTGCTCAGCTCGGCCAATACGGTGATCTCGTCGTGGTCGACGGACACTTCCACGGTCGAGTCGTTCGAGCTGGACCCGGGCACCTACTTCGCGCACGTCAGTGCCACCGCCACAGGCGACATCGACTTGGGTCTGTACTCTCTCTCGATCGGAAACCAGCCGGCCCCGGTCCCCCTGCCGCCGGCTGCAGCGCTGCTCCTGACCGGTGTGCTGCTGCTGTTGACCCTGAGTTGGGTGCCGCGCAGCCGCGCGCTGGCCGCGGCTTGACCGAGGTGCCGCCTCTCGCAAGGTAATCGCGGCGGCCGCGAATCGTATGACACTCAGGACAGCCCGGGTGCTGCTGGCCAGCGCTGCGGTGCTCGTGCTGCTCGGCTCCCTTCCCGGCTGCGGGGACCCGGATTCCCGGCGTGCCAGCCACATGGCGCGCGGCCGGGAATACATGGCGAGCGGTAAGTTGGACAAGGCGCGTGTCGAATTCGCCAACGCGCTGCAGATCTCGCCGAATGACGTCGAGGCACGGTACCTCACAGGCCTCGTCGCGGAGCGGCTCGGGGATTTCCGCGCCGCAGCCGCGGCGTACCAGGGGACGATCGAGGCAGACCCGAAGCACGTCCAGGGAAGGGCCCGACTCGCGCGTCTCTACGAGCTCGCCGGCCGCCCGCACCAGGCTCTGGAGCTGCTCGAGCCGGCCATGCGGGAGCACCCGGACGATCCGCAACTGCTCACGGCGCGTGGAGCGGCGCGTGCCGAGCTCAAGGACAACAGCGGTGCGCTCACCGATGCAGAGCGCGCCGTAGCGATCGCCCCCCGGGACGAGAGCGCCGTGCTGCTGCTGGCCGGGATGTATCGGGTCTCGGGCCAGTCAGCCCGCGCCATCGAGCTGCTCGGCAAGACCATCGCGACCCTGCCCGACTCTGCCGATCTGCACCAGGCGCTGGCGAGTCTCTATTTTTCGAGCGGGGACACCGAGCTCGCGGAGCGGCAGCTTCTGCAGCTCGTGCAGATCCGGCCCGGTGAGCTCCCACCCCGCCTGCAACTCGCCTCCTTCTATATACGGTCGAATCGGCCCGACGACGCCGAAAGCGCGCTCAAGGCCGCAGTCGCGGCCCTGCCGCGCAGCGATCAGGCGAAACTGGCCTACGCGGACTTTCTCTCCACCCATCGGTCCCGCGCGCAGGGTGAAACCGCACTGCGGCAGTTGATCGCTCAGGACCCCGCCAACCTCGACCTCCAGCTGGGCCTTGCTGCTTTGCAGCAGCGCGCCGGCGCGACGCAGGAAGCGGCCGCCACCTATCGCACGATCATTGCGAAGGATCCGAATGGCGCCAAAGGGGTAACCGCCCGCGACCGCATGGCCGCGATGGAGGCGACCGCCGGCCGACCAGAGGAGGCGCTGCCATTGCTCGCGGAGGTGCTGAAGCACAACCCGCGCGACCTGGACGCCCTGACTCTGCGCGGCAACATCGAGCTGCAGCTCGGTGAGGACGCGGATGCGATCGCCGACCTGCGCGCCGTGCTGCGCGAGCAGCCGACAGCCATCCCCATTCTGCGTTGTCTGGCACGTGCCCATCTGGCGAACGACGAGCCGGCACTCGCCGAAGAGAGCCTGCGCACCGCGCTCGCGGCAGCGCCGCACGACCTCGGCGTGCGCGTCGACCTCGGCGAGCTGCTGACACGCACGCATCGCCCCGAACAGGCCGCGGCGCTTCTCCGCGAGGCGATCAAGGATGCGCCGGATGCGCGCGGCGGTGCTGCACGGGCGACTCTGGTCGAAGCATACCTGGCTAAGCCCGATCTGCCCGAGGCGCGCTCTGCCGCAGAGGATCTGAAAGCCGTCCAGCCGGAGGCCGTGAGCGGCTGGTACCTCGCAGGACTCGTCGCGCGGCAGCAAAAGCGACCCGAGGACGCGCGGCGTGAATTCGAGCATGCACTCACGTTGCAGCCCTCAGCCACGCAGGTTCTGGCGGCGCTGGCGCGCCTGGAGTCCGAGCTCGGCCGGCACGCGCAGGCCCTCGCGGTGGTACGCAATGCCGCGACGCAAGCCCCTGAGAGCGCCGGGGTGCGTAACCTGCTCGGCGAGCTGTATCTTGCGAACAAGAGCTATCCCGAGGCCATTCATGCACTCG
>JAFAKO010000134.1 GCA_019235245.1 Gammaproteobacteria bacterium | reverse complement strand
TGGGTAGAGTCGGCTCAAAGCCGTCGGTTCCGTTTGCCGGGCCGGCAGAAGAAAGAGGGGAGAGCGCATGGTCACCATTGCCTCGCTGTGGCTGCCGATCCTGCTGTCGGCGGTCATCGTGTTCGTCGTGAGCTCGGTCATTCACATGGGCCCCTTCTGGCACCGTGGGGACTTCCCGAAGATGCCCCGTGAAGCCGAGGTGCTGGATGCGCTCCGGCCGTTCGCCATCCCGCCCGGTGACTACTTCATCCCGCGCCCCGCCGGCGGGCAGGAAATGCGCTCGCCGGAGTTCAAGGAGAAGATGAATCGAGGTCCGGTGGCGGTGCTCACGGTCATGCCGAACGGCCCGATGTCGATCCAGCGGAGCCTCGTGCAGTGGTTCGTGTTCCTCATCGTGGTGAGCATCTTCTGTGCCTACATTGCCGGGCGCACGCTGGCAGTGGGCACGGACTACCTGCGCGTTTTCCAGATCGTCGGTGCCACCGCCTTCATCGGCTACGCGCTGGCGCTGAGCGAGCTCTCCATCTGGTACCGCCGCTCCTGGGGGCTGACTCTCAAGGGCGCGTTGGATGGGCTGATCTACGGCGCGCTCACCGCCGGGACCTTCGGCTGGCTGTGGCCGCACTAGGGAAATTCCGCTGTGACCGCCGCACGATGCTTCCAGGTGGCGGCGAGCACTGTGTCACGTGCGTTCCGTGTTATGACCGTGGCGCGGATTTGACCGGTTAATGCCGCGGGCCAGGCGCGTGAAACTAAAGAATACGTCACGAATGCAATGACATAAGCATGCTCTGATACACTCAACTTGGTCGGGGAGGGAGGCGCAGGGGCGATGAGTCGGGTCCGGTGGTCAGGTCTCCTGGCGACATTTGCGTCGCTATCACTCGCTGCATCTCTTGCGCAGGCGGCCGCTCCCACGGCCCATGTCCAGCGCACGAACCTCAGATACAGCCCGCGACCCTCGCTCAACGATCCGGCATTGCGCTCGAGCGCAGCGCTGGTGCTCGACCTCAGTAATTCCGCCGTCCTCTATTCCCGCCGCTCCAACGTCGCACTGCCGATCGCCTCGATCACCAAGCTCATGACAGCCCTGGTGGTGATGGATGCCGCCCAGCCGCTCGATGAGATGCTGGTCGTGTCCGAGGACGACCGGCTGTTCGGTAAGGGGGGCACCTCGCGTCTCACGCCCGGCACCCAGCTCTCGCGCGGCGACCTCATGCACCTGGCACTGATGTCATCGGAGAACCGCGCCGCCCATGCGCTCGGGCGCACTTACCCGGGCGGGATCGCGGCGTGCGTCATCGCCATGAATGCCAAGGCGCGCGAGCTCGGCATGACCAGCGCGCACTTCGCGGAGCCGACCGGGCTTTCGGACGAGAATGTGGCGAGCCCCGAAGACCTCTCCAAGCTGGTGATGGCGGTCGCAAAGGTCGCGGCGATCCGTGAATACTCCACCGACAGCGATTATTCCGTACGCGTCGGTCGCCACATGGTGCGCTTCCGCAACACCGACTCGCTGGTGAGCAAGCCCGAGTGGAACATCGTGGTGCAGAAGACCGGCTACATCCACGAGGCCGGCCGCTGCCTGGTGATGCAGACCGTGATCGACGAGCGGCCCGTGGTGATCGTGCTGCTCAATTCCTTCGGCAAGCGTACCCGCGTGGCGGATGCGCGCCGCGTGCGCCGCTGGGTGGAAGCGACCATGGTCGCGCACAGCACGGCCACGGCTGCCGCGACCTGATCGTCCCAACTCTCCGCTAGGCGCGCGGCTCGATGCTGCGCAGATGGCGCGCGGCCGAGATCCAGGCTCCGAGCCACCCCAGCGCCGCCCCGGCGCCGAGCAGTACCCCGATATCCTCGGGCGAGGGGCCGCGCAGCAGGTAGCGGCTGCCATAAAGCTTCGCGAGCGTCGCCACCGGCTCGGCGAGCACGATCACCGAGACCCCGATGATGGCCCAGGCGAGCAGCGCGCCGCCGAGACCGTAGAGCACACCGGTGTACAGGAAGGGCCGCCGTACGAACGCGTTGGACCCGCCGACCAGCTTGGTGACCTCGATCTCCGCACGGCGCGCGGCGATCTCGAGCCGGATGGTGTTGCCGACTACCGCGAGCACGCCGATGCCGAGCAGTGCGGCGGCGATGAGCAGCAGCCGCCGCAGCACCTCCAGTATGGCGTTGAAGCGCATGACCCACTCGGAGTCGACCTGCACCAGGTCGACCTCCGGCCAGGCCGTGAAGTAGCTGCGTAAGGCCTCGAGCGACGCCGCGGAGCTGTTCTCGGCGCGCGGCCGCACGTGCAGGACGTGGGGCAGAGGGTTCTCCTTGAGCGCGATGAGTGCATCGCCGAAGCCCGAGTAGGTCTTGAAGTCCTCGAGTCCCTGGTCGGCGGGGATGAGAGTCACGGACGCGACCTCATGGCGGTGCTGCGCCGCCTGCGCGAGCTGCTGTGCCTTCACGAGCGGCACGTCGGTCTTGAGGAACACCGACAGGTCGACGGCGTTGGCGAAGTTGCCGGTCGCCAGCTGCGCGTTGCTGACGAAGACGCGCAGGGCTGTCGGCAGCGCCAGTGCCAGCGCGATCACCAGCAGCGTGAGCAGCGTCGCGAGCGGACTGCGGGCGAGGCGGCCGAGCGAGCCGAGCAGTGCCTGCAGATGGCGTCCGGCAGCGACCCCGATACTCATCGGTAGGCCAGGACCGATGGCAGCGGGTCGGGGGTATCCCCCTGCACCTGGCCGTTCTCGAGCACGATGACCCGCTGGGCGAACTCGCGCACCAGGTGGTGATCGTGGCTCGCGATCACCACGGTGACACCCACGTCCTGGAAGCGGCGGAACAGCCGCATCACCTCGAGCGACAGATCCGGATCGAGATTCCCGGTGGGCTCATCGGCGATCAGCAGCGGCGGCTTGCTCACCACCGCACGGGCGATGCCGACGCGTTGCTGCTCCCCGACTGACAGCTCGAGCGGCAGCGCCCGCTCCTTGCCGAGCAGCCCCACCTGGTCGAGTGCCGCGCGCACGCGCCGGTCGATCTCTTTCAGTGGAGTCGCGGCGACGGCGAGCGGCAGCGCAACGTTGTCGTACACCGGCCGGTCGGCGAGCAGCTTGTGATCCTGGAACACCACACCGACACGGCGGCGAAACGCGGACACGTGCCGCGCCTTCAGGGTGTGCGTGTTGCGCCCGGCAATGACCACGGCGCCACGGGTCGGGCGCTCGAGCAGCGCGATGAGCTTCAGCACCGTGCTCTTGCCGGCACCCGAGCGGCCGGTGAGGAACACCATCTCGCCGGTATGGATGTCGAAGCTGACGTTGGCGAGCGCCTCGCGTCCGTTCGGATAGCGCTTGCTCACGCGGTCGAAGGTGATCATGCCGCGCCCGCCCGGCTGGCACCGCCGCCGGAGGCTTCCGGTCCCTCGGTGAGGGCGGCGGCGAAGGCCGCCGCATCGAACTCGCCGAAGTCCTCGGGCGCCTCGCCCACTCCGAGGAAGCGGATCGGAATCCGCAGCTCGTTCGCGATCGCGATGACGATGCCCCCCTTGGCAGTGCCGTCGAGCTTGGTGAGCGCGAGCCCGGTCACGCCGACCGCCTGGTGGAACTGCCGCGCCTGCACCAGTGCGTTCTGACCCTGGTGGGCATCGAGCACCAGCAGCACCTCGTGCGGGGCGCTCGCATCGAAGCGCTGGATCACGCGCTTCACCTTCTTCAGCTCCTCCATCAGGTGCGACTGGCTGTGGAGCCTGCCGGCGGTGTCCGCGAGCACCACCTCACTGCCACGCGCGCGTGCGGCGCTGAGCGCATCGAACACCACTGCCCCGGGGTCGGCGCCGGGCAGCTGCGCCGCGAAATCCGCGCCGGTGCGCTCGGCCCACACCTTCAGCTGCTCGATCGCCGCGGCGCGGAAGGTGTCACCCGCGGCGAGCAGCACCGAGCGGCCCTCGGACGCACAGCGCCGCGCCAGCTTGCCGATGGTGGTGGTCTTGCCCGAGCCGTTGACCCCGACCACCAGGATGACGAACGGCCGGTGGCCGGTGTCGATCTGCAGCGGTACCGCCACCGGGGCGAGAATCTCCGCGATCGCCGCGCGCAGCGCGTCGATGAGCGCGCGCGCATCGGTCAGCTCGCGGCGCGCCACGCGCCGCCGCAGTCCCTCGAGGATGCGCTCGCTCGCCTCGACCCCGACATCTGCGGTGATGAGGCGCGTCTCGAGCTCCTCGAGTATCGCGGCGTCGATCTGCCGCCCGCGCAGCAGGTCGGTGAGATCGTAGGTGAGCCAGGAGTTGCCGCGATTCAGCCGCTCGCGCAGCCGGCGCAGGAAGCCCGGGCGATCCTCAGCACGGAACATAGGCCGGCATTGTAGCGGCCTGCCGAGGCTTCAGATCACGGGCACTTCGTCCCGGCCGGCTGCGGGGCGATCACGCCGGGGTTCGCAATGGAGATGACGTTGCCGGCGGTGCTCCCGGCGGCGAAGCTGACCGCCTCGGTCTGCATCTCGGTGGTCGTGGCCGGGCTCGCGGTCGGGTCGAACAACGAGCCATGAACGCCACAGATGAAATTGGTGTATGCGCGCCAGCCGCCGGCGCTCAGGTTGTTTCCCGGCGTATTGAGCTCGACGATACCCGGTCCGCCCAGCGTGCCGTTGGCCCCGCCGAAGGGAGCGGCGGAGATCAGGCGCTGGGTGCCGACGTTGGGGATGACCTGATCGGGCAGCGTGGCAGTGCCGCCTGCGGTGATGCCGCCACCCACCATCTGCATGACGTGCGTCGGGTGATTGGCGACCGCTGCCGTGATGAAATTCCACGGATCGCCCGCATCGGTGATGTTCTGCAGGTCGCGGGTGTACTGGGCGAAGAGCGTCGTGCCGGGTATCAGCCCCTGGGCCTCCAGCACCGGCAGGAAAGCAGCGCTGAAGGTCGCGGACTCCGTCAGGTAACGGGCGAAGCCGCCACCGGGGGCCGCGAGGCTGCCCGTCTGCGCGTCCGCGATGTTAGGTGTGCTGCCGAGGTAGACCGTTCCCACGACGGCGCCGAGCGAGAGTCCCACGTAATGCACGCGCGACGGATCGATCTTGATGGTGCCGGCCGGAGCTATGACGGTGATGCCGCCCTTCTCGAGCGAATGCGCGATGGTGATGAAGTCGGCCGGTCCCTCGCGGAAGTTGTCACGTCCCACGAGCGGAGCGGTCAGATTCAGGAACCAGGAGCCCGAGGGATCGATCTTGCCATCGGGCGGTGAGCCATAATTGACCCCGTTGCCGGCGGCGTTGTTGGTCCCCAGGTCGAGGTCGAAGGTGCGCTCGATCGAGGTGCGTGTGGTCGGCGCGGGGAGCCCCAGTCCCGTGTAGAACGGATTCGCCCCAGACGCATAGAAGGGGTCCATCTGGTTGGTAATGCCGTGCAGCGGCATATCGATCGCGAACACCACGAATCCCGCGCTGGCGAAGGAATCCGCCATGGCAAGCGCGTCCTCGCGACTGCGCGTGAGGCCATGCGCGACGATGGCGACCGGCCAGCCCGCCGGCGGCGGCCCGCTGGCGTTCGGCACCGAGACCAGCACCGGAATCTGCAGCATCTCGGTGGCGACCGGCTCCGGGTTGAAGCGCGTCAGCGCCGTGCTCTTGCCGTCGAGCGGCGAGGGTTTCCCCTGCCAGTTGGCCGTGAGCGGAGCGCTGCGACTCAGGTAGTACGGGACCATCGTGACCCCGACGCAGACATCGGCGGCGTGGAGCGGGGAAGCAGCCTTGAGCTGTGGCGGACAGTTCACCTGGATGGCCTGTGGCGCGGCCAGCTGCTCCACCACCGCCATGGTGTCGCCGATCGACTGCGTGCTGAAGCTGAAGGACAGCACGACATTGGCCGGGTTGAGGTGGACCGCTCCCGCGATCTGCAGGTGCGCGCCCGTCAGCAGGCAGACGTCATAGAGCGTTGCGTTGGATTGCAGCGATGAGCAGGTGGGCAGCGCCGCCTTGATCGTCGCGTAGTCGGTGTCCGGCACCGCGGGTTGCCCGGCAGCGTCCGTGATCGCGTTCGTGAGCAGGACGAGATAGCCGTTGTCGGTGAGTCCCGTGCTGGGAACGAGCGGATGGAGCGGGGTGATCTCGAGGATGCTTGCGCCCACCACCTGGTCGGCGGCGACGTTGACCGAGTAATCGGTGCCCGGGATCAGCGGCCGCACCACACCCGTCGTCGCGCGGGTCTTGTTGTCGATCGTGACCTGCAGCACGGTGACCGCGCCGGGCGCGGCGAGGGTCTTCGGGTCGAGCGCCCCACCGAAATAGGCGCGGATCACCCCGGTCGTCGAGAAACCATCCAGGTTATTGAGCGCCGTCGTGACCGAGGGATACAGCGATGTGGTGAGAGGGATATTCAGGGTGCCCGCGGTCGACCCGGCAAAATACAGATCGGTTGGATAGGGCAGCTGGCCGGTCGTCAGGTTGAAAAGCGCCGTGCTGCTGGTCGGCTGCGCCGGCGGCGTCGAGCCGCCCGGGTTGCCGTTGAGGAGGGTGAGATCCGCCTGACCGGTGGCGGTTCCGTAACCGGTGTTGCCGCAGCCGCCGGCGAGCACCAGGACACCCGAGACCACTCCCGCGGCTATGAGTCTTTTCATATCCCTCGTCGCTCCTCGACCCCGGCGCGCACGAGTCAGGCGCGCTCCCGGGCGGTGTTCTGCGGTGGTTCGCGAGCCATCTGAGTTCTTGTGGCTCACCGGCCGCGACCCCCTGATGCCGGTGCTGCTCGAGCGCTGTTGAACGAGCCAAGCTAGAGTACGCTCACGGCCAGAACAGTGGCAAGGTGCGGCCGGGAAAGGACCGAGGGCGCGCTTGGCGTTGGGTGGCAAGTCGAAGCG
>JAFAKO010000400.1 GCA_019235245.1 Gammaproteobacteria bacterium | reverse complement strand
GGGCGGTAAATCGACCTACATGCGCCAGGCGGCGCTCATCGCGCTGCTCGCGCACGTCGGCAGTTACGTGCCGGCCGAGCGCGCCGTGCTCGGCCCGCTCGACCGGATATTCACACGCATCGGTGCCGGCGACGACCTCGCCGGGGGTCGCTCGACCTTCATGGTCGAGATGACCGAAGCGGCCAACATTTTGCACAACGCCACCGCGCACAGCCTGATCCTGCTCGATGAGATCGGGCGGGGGACGAGCACTTTCGATGGTCTGTCGCTCGCCTGGGCGATGGCGCGCGACATCGCCACCCGCGTGCGCGCCTTTACCCTCTTCGCGACGCACTACTTCGAGCTCACCACCCTCGCCGCCGAGATCGAGGGCTGCGCGAACGTGCACCTCGACGCCACCGAGCACGCCGACTCGATCGTGTTCCTCCACGCGGTGAAGGATGGCCCCGCGAACCGCAGCTACGGGCTGCAGGTCGCGCAGCTCGCCGGTGTGCCCCTCGGGGTCATCGGCGAAGCGCGCCGCTACCTCGAGCAGCTGGAGTCCGAGCGGGACCGGCAGCATGCCGAGGCCCTCGGGGATCGGCCCGCGGCGCAAAGCGAGCTGCCGCTGTTTCAGGCGCGCCCCGATGAGCTCCGTGCCCGGCTGCGGGACATCGACCCGGATCAGATCTCCCCGAAGGCGGCGCTGGAGCTGCTGTATCGGCTGAAAGCGCTGCTCGACTGACTTCAGGCGGCGCGGTGCGAGAAGTGCCCCTGGGTCAGGAAGAGACCGGTCTCGTGCGCCACGCGCGTCGAGAGCAGCATGCCCATATGGCTCACCGGCAACACGATGTGGTCGGTCGCGCCCGGCAGGTAGGTTTCGCTCACGGCAACCGTGCCGTCGTTCTCTTCCTTGAACTGCGCGATCAGCTGCCCGAGGCCGAGCGGCCGGGTGCCGGCCACGATGCCGAGCGGGCGCGGGGAGGTCCAGCGCCGCTCGCGCGGCTTCAACAGCTCCTCGGCGACCGACTGGCCCATGAGGTGCGCCACGGGCGCGAAGCGCGCGGCATGCTCGGCCGCACGGCTGCCGACGCTCGGCGTTCCGAGAAACACCGCCCGGCCCGGAGGCTGCTCGGGAAAACGCTCGAGAAAGCGGTGGATCACGAGGCCGCCGAGACTGTGGCCGATGAAGTGCACTGCGGGCGGCGCGAGCTCGCGCACGAAGTCGGCGAGCTCGGCGGTGATGCTGTCCATGCCCGCGGCGACCGCCGAGTAACGAAAGAGCTGGAGCTTGAGGCCGAACTCGTGCGCGAGGCGAGATTTGAGGACCAGCGACTCATCCCCGGGCATCCACAGGCCATGGACGTAGACGACCGCGGTCAAGGCTGCGGCAGGCGCACCCGTACGTGCAGCTCGCGCAGCTGCGCCTCGCTCACCTCGGTCGGCGCGTCGGTGAGGGGATCGGCCGCGGTCTGAGTCTTCGGGAAGGCGATCACCTCGCGGATGCTGTCGGCGCCCGACATGAGCATGGCGAGCCGGTCGAGCCCGAAGGCGATACCGCCGTGCGGCGGGGCGCCGAACTTCAGCGCATCGAGCAGGAAGCCGAACTTGCGCCGCGCTTCCTGTGCGTCGATGCCGAGGAGCTCGAACACCGTGGATTGCATCTCCTCGCGATGGATGCGCACCGAGCCACCGCCGATCTCCGAGCCGTTCAGCACCATGTCGTAGGCCCGCGCCAGCGCCGCTGCCGGCGCGGCACGCAGCGCTGCAGGATCGTCGCTGACCGGAGCCGTGAAGGGATGATGCATCGCCACCCAGCGCCGCTCCGCCTCATCCCACTCGAACATCGGGAAGTCGGTGACCCATAGGGGCCGCCAGCCCTCGGCGGAGAGCTGCAGATCCTGGCCAACCTTCAGGCGCAGCGCGCCGAGCGCATCGCTCACCACTTTGCCGCTGTCGGCACCGAAGAAAATGAGGTCGTTGTCCGCGGCCTGGGTGCGCGCGAGGATCCCCTCGAGCGCCGCATCGCTCAGGAACTTGATGATCGGCGACTGCAGGCCCTCCCGTCCGCCCGCGCGCGCGTTCACCTTGATGTATGCGAGCCCCTTGGCGCCGTAGCGCGCCACGAACGCGGTGTACTCATCGATCTGCGAGCGCGGTATGTTGGCGCCGCCGGGCACGCGCAGCGCCGCCACCCTCCCGCGCGGGTCCTTGCCGGGACCGGCGAACACCTTGAAGTCGCAGTCGCGCACCAGGTCCGCGACGTCGACGAGCTCGAGCGGGTTGCGCAGGTCCGGCTTATCGGAGCCGTAGCGGCGCATCGCCTCGGCGTAGCTCATGCGCGGGAAGGGCTCGGCAAGCTCTGTGTTGAGCACCTCGCGGAAGAAGTGCCGCACCAGAGCCTCCATCAGCGCCATGATGTCGCC
>JAFAKO010000369.1 GCA_019235245.1 Gammaproteobacteria bacterium | reverse complement strand
TTCGCGGTGATCGGAGTGCTGTACGCGGTGCTGCTCGCCTTTGTCGTGATCATCTCCTGGGAGCGCTTCTACGACGCGGAAAAGGCGATCACCGCGGAAGCGGGTGCGGCGGCGACCGTCTACCGCCTGTCGCGCGGCCTCGATCAGACCTCCGGCGCAGCGCTGCGCACCAACATGTCGGCGTACCTGAACTCCGTGCTGGCCGATGAGTACGCGGCGATGGCGCGCGGCCACTCGAGTCCCATGACCACACGGGTGCTGAGCGATCTGTACGATGTGGCGGTGCGCTACCGTCCCGCCGACCTGCACGATTCCGACCTGCAGAAGGACCTCCTGACCGAGCTCGATCAGCTCACGCAGGCGCGGCGCGAGCGGCTCGTCATGTCCGAGGGCACGGTGCCGCCGGTGATCTGGTTCGTGCTGCTACTCGGCGCGGCGCTCACCATCTCGTTCACCTTCTTCTTCGGCACTCAGAATCTGCTGGCGCAGTCGCTGATGACCGGGGTGCTCGCGGCGGTCATCCTCTCGGCGGTCATCGTGGTCGTGGCACTCGACCGGCCCTACACCGGCGCGGTCATCGTCTCTGACCACCCGATCCGCGCGGTGCTCGAAGACCTGCAGTCAATCCAATAGCGCAACAGCGGTGCAGCTCAGCCTGCCGCGCTCGGTCCGCGGCGCTCAGCCTGCCGCGCTCAGCCTGCGGCGCGCGGCGCCGCGGCGCGCGACTGCGCCTTGCGCCGCTCCTGCCAGCGCTGCAGGATCACGAAGAACGACGGCACGAAGAGCACCGCCAGGCAGGTCGAGGCGAGCATGCCGCTGAACACCGCGATGCCGATGGATTTGCGCGCCGAGGCGCCGGCGCCGGTGGCGAGAACCAGTGGCACCACCCCGAGGATGAACGCGAAGGAGGTCATGACGATCGGGCGAAAGCGCTTTTGCGCGGCAGCCACCGCGGCCGCGGCGATGCTCTGCCCCTGCGCGTGCAGCTCGCGCGCGACCTCGACGATCAGGATCGCGTTCTTGGCGGAGAGCGCAATGAGCAGCACCAGCCCGATCTGCGTGTAGAGGTTGTTCGCGACCCCGAGCGCCAGCAGCGCGCCGCCGGTGCCGAGCAGCGCCAGCGGCACCCCGAAGATGACCGCCGCGGGGGTGATCCAGCTCTCGTACTGCCCGGAGAGCACGAAGTAGACCAGCAGGATACCGAGGCCGAACACGATGTAGACCGAGCTGCCGGCCAGCTTTTCCTGGTACGACATCGCGGTCCACTCCGCCTTCACACCCGGCGGTAGCGAGCGCGCGCTGAGCTCGTCCATGGTCTGCAGCGATTGACCGGAGCTGAAGCCGTTGGCGGTCATGCCGTTGATCGAGCTCGAGGGGTAGAGGTTGCACAGGCTGATGAGCGCCGGGCCCTGCGCGTAGTCGACATCCGCCAGCGTGCCGATCGGCACCATCGCGCCGCTGGTGCTGCGCACGTAGTAGCGGCGCAGGTCCTGCGGCGTGAGGCGAAAGGCGCTGTCGGCCTGCACGAACACCGGGAACACCCGCCCGAACTTGGTGATCTGGCTGGTGTAGGTCGAGCCGAGATAGCTCTGCAGGGTGTCGAACACACTGCCGATCTCCACGTTGAGCGCCTGCGCCTTGGCGCGGTTGATGTCGGCGCTCAGCTGCGGGACGTTGGCGCGGAAGGTCGTCATGACGCGCTCGAGACCGGTCTGGGTGCCGGCATTGCTCACCAGCAGGTCGGTTACCCGCTGCAGCTTGCGGTAATCGAAGCTGCCGTCGGCGAGCTCGACCTGCATCTGGAAGCCGCCGGAGTTGCCGATGCCCTGGATGGGCGGCGGCGGCACGACCAGCACGCGCGCCGACTCGATCTGCCCCAGGCGCTGCGACAGCGTCTCGTAGAGGCCGCGCAGATCCTGCCCCTTGTGGCGATAACGCTCGTCCCAGTCCCTGAGCGTCAGGTAGATGACGCCGGCGTTGGCGAGCGAGGCATTGCCATCGAGCGCCGAGACCCCGCCGATGGTGATCGCGTGCTCGACCCCCGGGACTTTGAGCGCCACGCCGGTGAGGCGATTGAGCACGGCCTGGGTGCGCTCGAGCGAGGCGGCATCGGGCAGCTGGGCGGCGACCAGCAGGTACCCCTGGTCCTCGATCGGGATGAAGCTCGTCGGAATCCGCGTCAGTGCCCAGACCGATGCCGCGATCAACACGGCAGCGAGCATGGCCATGAGACCGCTGCGCTCGACCATGCGGCCGATGAGGCGCAGGTAGGCGCGCTCGACCGGCTCATAGAGGCGGTCGAAGCCGCGATAGAACCAGTTCTTGTGCTGGCCCGGCTCGAGCGCCCGCAGCCACAGCGCGCACTGCGTCGGTTTGAGCGTCGCGGCATTGATGGCGCTGATCAGCGCCGTGGCAGCGATCACCAGCGCGAACTGCCGATACATCTGCCCGGTGATGCCGGGCATGAATGCCGCCGGCAGGAACACCGACATGAGCACCAGCGTGATGCCGATGATCGGCCCGAGCAGCTCGCGCATCGCCGCGATCGAGGCATCGTGCGGCGTCTGCCCGCGCTCGATGTGCTGACTCACGCCCTCGACCACCACGATGGCGTCGTCCACGACGATACCGATCGCCAGCACCAGCGACAGCAAGGTCAGCACGTTGATGGAGAAGCCCATCGCCGCCATCGCGGCAAAGGCGCCGATGATGGTGACCGGCACCGTGGTCGCCGGCACGAGCGTCGCGCGCCAGTTCTGCAGAAACACCAGGATCACCACCAGCACCAGGATCCCGGCCTCGAACAGCGTGCGGTACACCTCGTGGATCGAGGCGGACACGAACCTCGTGGTGTCGAACGGAATGCTGTACTTCAGTCCCTGGGGAAAGTCCCCGGACATCCGCCGCACCGCCGCCTGCACCTGCTGCGCCACATCGAGCGCATTCGCCTCCGGCAGCTGGAAGATCGCGATGCCCGCGGCCGGCTTGCCGTCCATGGTGAAGGACTGGCTGTAGGTCTGGGCGCCGAGCTCGACCCGCGCCACATCGCGTACCCGCGTGATCGCGCGGCTGCCGGCCGCCGCCGCGTCGCTCTTGACGATGATGTCCTCGAACTGTGCGACATCGTTCAGCGCGCCGGCGACGTTCACCGTCAGCTGAAAATCCTGCCCGGGTGCAGCCGGCGGGGTGCCCACCTGCCCGGCCGCCACCTCCTGGCTCTGATGACGGATGGCGTTGATCACATCGCTCGGGGTGAGCGAGCGCGCCAGCAGCTGCTGCGGGTTGAGCCAGACGCGCATGCTGTACTGGCCGATGCCGAACACGTTGACATCGCCCACCCCTGGCAGCCGCGCCAGCTCATCGCGCATGCGCAGCGAGGCGTAGTTGCTGAGGAACAGGCTGTCGAAGCGCGGGTCATCGCTGGTGAGCGTGATGATCTGCAGGATCGCGGTGGACTTCTTCTTCGTCACCACGCCGTTGCTCTGCACGGCGTCCGGGAGCGAGGCGAGGGCTGCGGCGACGCGGTTCTGCACCAGCACCTGGGCGAAGTCGAGATCCGTGCCCACCTTGAAGGTCACGATGAGGGTGTAATTGCCGTCGTTGGTGCTGGTCGACTGCATGTACAGCATGTCCTGCACGCCGTTCACCTGCTGCGCGATCGGCAGGGCGACGGTGTTGATCAGCGTCTTGGCGTTCGCCCCGGGATAGCGGGTGGTCACCTGCACGGTCGGCGGGGTGATCGGCGGATACTGCGATACCGGCAGCGTGAAGATCGCGACGAAGCCCAGCAGCATGGTGAGCAGGGCGATGACATTGGCGAGCACCGGCCGCTCGATGAAGAACCTGGCGATCATCGCCGTGCCTAGCGGGTGCTTGCCGACTGGTATGCGGGCAGCGTCAGCGGCTGCTCGGTCGCGGTCACCAGGTTGCCCGGAATGGCGTTCTGCAGCCCGTCGATGACCACCTCGCTGTCGGCATCCAGCCCGCCGAGCACCGCGCGGAAGCCGTCCTCGAGCGGACCGAGCTCGACGCGCTGCTGCCGCACCTTGTGATCGGCACCCACGGTGAGCAGATAGCTGCCGACCTGATCGCTGCTCAGCACGCGATCGGGCACCGCCAGGCGCGGCGTCGGCGCCGCCAGCGCGATGCGCACCCGGGCAAACAGCCCGGGAAGCAGCGCCAGATCCGCATTCGGCACACTCGCGCGCAACTGCAGCGTGCCGCTGCCGGTGTCGAGCCCGCTACCGGCGAAATCGAGCGTGCCCAGGTGCGGGTAGTTTGGTTCGGTCTGCAGCGCCACCTGCACCGGTACGCGCGGCGCCTCGCCGATCTTCTTGGTCTGCGCTTTGGCCGTGGCACGCACCCGCAGCAGGTCGCGCTCGTTGATGCTGAAGTAAACGTAGGCCGGATCGACCTGCTCGATGGTGGCGAGCTTGGTGGCGCTGCCCGCATTGCCGACCAGATTGCCCGGATCGACGAGGTGACGATCGATGCGGCCGTCGAAGGGTGCCGTGACGCGGGTGTAACCGAGGTTGATTCTGGCGAGCGTCACGGCGGCGGCCGCCTGGTCGCGCTGCGAGAGCCACTTGTCGACGTTCGCCTGCGAGGTGGCGTTCTCCTTGATCATGCGCAACTGGCGGTTGTACTCGGTCTGTGCATCGAGCAGCTCCGCCTGCTGCGAGGCGAGCTTCGCCTCGTACGGCTCGGGCTCGATGACGAACAGCAGCTGTCCGGCCTTGACGACGCTGCCATCGGTGAAGTTGACGCTGCGCAGATAGCCCTCGACGCGCGCCATCAGATCCACGGTCCTGAAGGCCGCGACCGAGCCGGTCGACTGCAGGTAGTCGGTCATCGGCATGCGCAACGGCTTGCTCACCGTAACCGGCGGCGGCGGCGGCGGGTGGTACTCGTTGCGCTTGCCGCACCCGGGGAGGAGCGCGAGCAGCACCACACCCGCGAGAAGCGCACCGCCCGCGTACCGGGAGGACTCAGCGCGCATCGCCGTTCCCGGCCTGCGGCGTGGCAGGCTCCTCGGTCGGCGGCAGCTGCGGGCCGCTCTCGGGAGCGCTACCCCACCAGGTGCGCTGATGCATCTCGGCACGTGTGGGCGCAGGCAGCAGCTGCTGCCCTTCGCGCAGCTGCCAGCCCCCGCCAAGAGCCCGGTAGACGCTCACGAGCGCGAGCGGCACCGCGCCGCGTGCGCTCGCCACCCCATCCTCGATCTGCAGCTCGAGCTGCAGCGACGTCAGCACGGTGGTGTAGTCGGCGGCGCCCTCCTTGTAGCGCACGATGGCCAGCTGCGTGGCGCGGCGCGCGGAGTCCGCGGCATCGGTGAGGGCCGCGAGTGCGGCCTGCGCTGCGGCAAAGGCGGCGCGCGCGTCCTCCACTTCCTGCTGTGCCTGCAGCACGGTGTTCTGGTAGCTGAGCACCGCCTGTTGGAACACCGCGTCCTGAACGCGGATCGAGTTGACGATGCGGCCGTAGTTGAAGATCGGCCACACGAACGACGCGCCATAGGCGCTCGCACGGTTGTCCCAGGTGAACAGATCCCCGATCGAGCCGTGGTGCAGGCTCGTGCCGACGAATCCGAAGCTGCCGCTGAGAGAGAACGCCGGGAAGAGATTCGCCTTGGCGACGCCGATGCCGGCGCTTTGCGCCGCGGCGGTGAGCTCGGCCTGGCGCACGTCGGGCCGCCGCCGCAGCAGGTCCTTCGGCATCCCGGTGGCGGCCCCGTTCGGAGCGACCGGGATGGCACTCGGCGTGCCGAGCATGGCGTCGATCGCATCCGGCGGCGCACCGAGGAGCACCGCGAGCGAATCCTCGTCGGCGCGCAGCGAGCTCTCCAGTCCCGGGAGCTGCGAGCGCGTCTGCGCCAGCTGCGTCTGCGCCTGCTCGACATCGAGCTGACTGGTCTCGCCGGCTTCGAACTGGGCGGTGGCGATGCGCAGCGCCTCCTGCTGCGTCTTGAGGTTCTCCTGCACCACCTCGATCCGCTGCTGCAGGACGCGAATGTTCAGGTAGGTGCTCGCGACCCCGGCGGTGAGACTGACGAGTCCGCTGTCGTACGCGGCCACCGAGGCGAGCATCGCGGCGCGGTCGGACTCGATACCGCGCCGGTACTTGCCCCAGAAATCGAGCTCCCAGCTGGCGCTCACCCCGAGCTGGCTCGTGTCGAGATCCGGATTCAGAGCCGGCAGGATCAGCGTCGCCTGACTCTGCCGTTGATGCTGCACCTCCCCGGCCAGCACCTGCTGTTGCGGGAAAAGCTCGCCGACCGCGACGGCGAGCTGTGCCTGTGCCTGCAGGATGCGGGCCGCGGCCACCTGCAGCGAGAGATTGTTGTGGAAGGCCGTGTCGATGAGGCTATCGAGCGTCGCGTCGTTGAAGAGCCTCCACCAGTGGGTGGTGTCGGCCGGCTCCGCCGTCGTTCCGGGCGCCTCGCCGATCCAATGTTCTTCGACGGGCGTCGCCGGTCGGTGGAAGTCCGGCCCGACCTTGCAGCCGCTCGCAGCGAGCACGGCGCACGCAACCGCTGACGACAGCTTCGCCGCGGCACCTCTGCCCCTGTGTGCCATGCGCGCTACCCCTTGTTGGTATGGGTTTATTGCTCCGCGATCGAAGTCTAGCTTAGGTCGCTGCCTCTGCTAAGATCGCGCCGCGCTCGCGCTGCCCTCCGACCGCCGAGGCGGGAGAATCCCATGCAATCGACCGCCCGGCTTCTCATCGCCCTGCTCGGGATCGCCGCCGCGGCAACGCTCACCGCGCAGCAGCTGACCGACGCGCAGCGCTCGGCCATCAAGAGTGCCTGCCGCGGCGACTACCAGAATGTCTGCGCCAGTGTGGCGCCGGGAACGAAAGAGGCACTGCAGTGCCTGGTGCAACACAACCAGCAGGTCTCACCGGGCTGCCGCGATGCGCTCGCGCCGGCTACGGCAACCGCCAGCGCCGCGCCGGCTTCGGGCGCCGCGCCGGCCGCCACCGCCGGGTCCGCCACCGGCGCCGCGTCCGCCAGCGGGGCTGCGTCCGCACCCGGCGGCGTGCCGGCACCCAGGCTCTCGCCGCGCGAAGAGGCGCACGTGCTGCGCTCGCAGTGCGGCGCTGACTTTCAGAAGCTCTGCCCGAGCGTGCCGCTCGGCGGAGGCCGTGGAGTCGGCTGCCTGCGTGCGCATGCCGCCGACCTGACACCCGGCTGCCGCCAGGCGCTCATGTCGGCCGCCCAGCAGTAGACCGCGTTCCTCAGCCTGCGCTGCGGTGCAGGTACTGGTCGAGCGCCACAGCGAACTCCTCCGAGCCGCGCTCGATCCCGAGCTCGGCAGCCCGTAGCTTGCCGAGCCCCGAGCTGATATCGAGCGCGATCGGGCTCTCGGTGGCGACGAACCCGGCGAGCGCCTCACCCGACTGAGTGTCGAGCAACTCGCCGGAGACGGTCACCGACCCGACCAGCGCGGAGCTTGCCCCGGTGAGCGTCTTGGCGGCGCTCGCACCCAATCCGAGCGGGGTCAGGCGCAGCACCGTGGAAGCGACCGGCTTGCTCTCCTTCACGCCCGCGAGGATCAGGTGCAGACGAACCACGCCCTCGCCGGCCTGGGTGGCGAGGGTGTAGTGATGCTTGGTCAGCGCGTTCCTGAACTCGGTCGACAGCTTCTCCGCCAGTCGCACCTTGTCCTCCTCGCTCGCGCCGCCGAACTCGGCGTCGGCCGCGCGGTAGATGTCGGCCTTGTCGATGAAGATGGACTTGTACTTCCCGGACTGGATGTCCGGCGCCCGGTACACGAGCGTGCCGGGATACTGACTCGGTTGCAGCGGCAGGTCACCGAGGCCGGCGGTGGTCTTCGGGGTCTGACTGGCGCAGCTGCTGAGAACGAGAACCAGGCAGCAGATCGCAAAGCGTACGGAACCCATTGTTGTTCTCCCTGTTTGGATTGGAGCCCGGTGCGCGGCCGCGCGTGCCGGCCCGGGTGCGCTCAGGTCTCCTCGACGACGATCTTCGGAAACAACGCGCTGCGATCGCGCGCGCGCAGCGCCAGCGCCGCCGCCGTGCGCCGTGCCATCTCGAGATACGGCCGGGCGCGCGGCGCATCGGGCGCTGCCACCACCGTCGGCCGGCCGCCGTCGGCCTCCTCGCGAATGCGCGCATCGAGCGGCAGCGAGCCGAGCAGCCGCACCCCGTACTGCTGCGCCATGCGCTCCCCGCCCCCGGCACCGAAGATGTGCTCCACGTGGCCGCACTGGCTGCACACGTGCACGCTCATGTTCTCGACGATGCCGAGCACGGGTACCGACACCTTCTCGAACATCTTCAGCCCCTTGCGGGCATCCGCGAGCGCGA
>JAFAKO010000360.1 GCA_019235245.1 Gammaproteobacteria bacterium | reverse complement strand
GCAAGCGCTTCGAGCGCGACCCGGCCAACCCGCGGCACTTCCTCACGGTGTGGGGCGTCGGCTACCGCTTCCTGAGCGAGGGTGAGCCATGAGCGGGCCGCTGCGTATCGGCACGCGCGCCTCGGCGCTCGCGCTGTGGCAGGCCCGCGAGGTGGCGGCGCGCCTTGCTGCACAGGCGGGGGCGCCGGCGACCGAGCTGGTGCACATCCGCACCTCGGGGGACCTGCAGACCGAGGTGCCGCTGTGGCAGACCGGCGGCCGCGCCTTCTTCACGCGCGAGATCGATCGGGCGCTCCTCGATGGCGCAGTGGATGTCGCCGTGCACAGCCTCAAGGACCTGCCGACGGAGCTAGAAGCCGGGATCACCCTCGGCGCGCTCCTGCCGCGGGCGGATCCGCGTGATGCGCTCCTCAGTCGCAGCGGTGCCGGGCTCGCGGCGCTGCCGGCGGGCGCACGCATCGGCACGAGCAGCCTGCGGCGGCGCGCGTTCCTCGCACGCCTGCGACCGGATGCGGCGTTGCTCGAGCTGCGCGGCAACGTGCCGACGCGCATCGAGCGGCTGCAGCGCGGCGACTACGACGCCATCGTGCTGGCCGCCGCCGGCGTCACGCGGCTCGGGCTCGCACAGCATGTCAGCGAGTACCTGGACAGCGAGAGCTTCCCGCCCGCGGTGTCGCAGGGAGTGATCGCGGTCTGCGCGCGCAGCGGCGATGCGGCGACGCGCCGCTGGCTCGGACCGCTCGATGATGCCGATGCGCGGCTCAGCGTCACGGCGGAGCGCGCCCTGCTCAGGCATCTCGAAGGCGGCTGCCAGGTGCCGCTCGGCGCACTCGCCACCGTCCGGGATGGGCGCCTCAGCCTCATGGCCGCCATCTGCGCGCTCGATGGCAAGCGCCAGCTCTCGGCGCGCGCACATGCGCCGGCGGCAGCGGCCGAGGCGGAAGCGCTCGGCATACGCGTCGCGCAGGAGCTGCTCGGGCGCGGTGCCGCCGATCTGATGCAGAAAGAGCGCGAGGCGCGCGCCGTGGAGCCGCCATGAGTGTCGCGGTCAGACCCGTGGTCGTGACCCGGCCGGAAGGGAGCGACGGTCCGCTCAGCCGCGAGTTGCGCGATCTCGGTCTCACGGTGCTCTCCTGGCCTGCGGTGAGCGTGGCGCGCACGGATTCGAGCGCCCTCGAGCAGGCGCTCGGCGCGCTGCACACCTTCGACTGGATCGTCTTCGCGAGTCGCCACGCGGTGGCCGCGGTGCTCGAGCGGCGGCCGCTCGCGCCGACCGATGTGCGCGTCGCTGCCGTCGGCCAGGCGACCGCCCAAGTGTTGCGGCAGCGCGGCTGGCCCGTGCACCTCACCCCGCAGGAGTCCAGCGCCGCAGCCCTTATCGCCGCCTTCGCGGCGCAGTGGTCGGCCGGGGATGCGGCGACCCGCGTGCTGTACCCCGCGAGCTCGCGGGCGCTGCCCACCCTGGCGACCGGGCTGCGGCAGCTCGGCGCATCCGTCACGCAGGTGGAGGCCTACCGCACGCAGGCTGCGACGCTCGACCTCGAGGAGTGTCGCGCCTGGATCGAGCGCGGCGGAATCGGCGCTGTCACCTTCGCGAGCCCTTCGGCGGTGAGCGAGCTGGCACAGGCCCTCGGCGAAGCCGACTTCCAGCGCCTCCTCGGCGAGGCGAAGGCCGTGGCGATCGGGCGCACGACCGCGGCCGAGCTCAACGCCCACGGCCGGCAGGCAGTGGTCGCGGAGTCGGCGACCCTGCATGGGCTGGCAGTCACCACCTTGCGCCTGTTGCAACAGAGAGCGTGATACCTATGGGATTTCCGCAAGTGAGACCACGACGGACGCGCGCGAGCGATACCTGGCGGCGCCTGGTGCGGGAGACCCACCTGACGCCCGATGCGCTCGTCTATCCGCTCTTCGTCGTGCCTGGGCGGGGCGTGCGCCGCGCGGTCACGAGCATGCCGGGCATCGCGCAGCTCTCGGTCGATGAGGCGGTGAAGGAGGCACGCGCGGCGGCCGCTGCCGGTGTCCCCGCGTTGCTGCTGTTCGCGGCGCCCGACCGCAAGGACGCGCGCGCGAGCGACGCCCTCGACGCGCACGGCCTGGCCGCAACCGCCATCGCGGCGATCAAGGAGGCCTGCCCGCAGCTGCTGGTGTGGGCGGATGTGTGCCTGTGCGGCGCCACCGACCACGGCCACTGCGGCCACGTGACCCCGACCGGCACCATCGACAACGACTCTTCCATCGAGACGCTCGCACAGGTGGCGCTCAACTACGCCCGCGCCGGTGCGGACGCGGTGGCGCCGAGCGACATGATGGACGGCCGCGTCGCCGCCATTCGTGCGCAGCTCGATGCGCGCGGCCATGCGCACACGCCGATCGTCGCCTACGCCGCGAAGTACGCCTCCGCCTTTTACGGGCCGTTTCGTGAGGCCGCGGAGTCCGCGCCCGCATTCGGCGATCGTCGCTCGTACCAGATGGATCCGGCCAACGCCCGCGAGGCGTTGCGCGAGGTGCGGTCGGATGTGGAAGAGGGGGCCGACCTCGTGATGGTGAAGCCGGCCGGTCCCTACCTCGACATCATCCGCCAGGTGCGCGATGCGGTGCACGTGCCGGTGGTTGCCTACCAGGTCTCGGGCGAGTTCAGCCTCATCAAGGCGGCGGCGGAGCGCGGATGGATAGATGAGCGGGCGGCGGTGCTCGAGACGCTCATCGGCATCCGCCGGGCCGGCGCCGATCTCATCATCAGCTACTTCGCCCCGCAGGTGGCCCAATGGCTGCGACCGTGAGCGGGCAGGAGAGCGCGTTTCTCGCCGCGTGTCGCCGCGAGCCGGGCGCGCATCGGCCCGTATGGATCATGCGCCAGGCGGGGCGCTACCTGCCGGAGTACCGTGCGCTGCGGGCCAAGGTGGACTTCGAGGCGCTGACCCGCACACCGGAGCTCGCGGCCGAGGTCACCCTGCAGCCGCTGCGGCGTTTTCCACTCGATGCCGCCATCCTCTTCAGCGACATCATGACGCCGCTCCAGGGAATGGGGATCGAGCTTTCCTTCGAGCCGGCGCCGGTCGTGCGTGAGCCGATCCGCACCCTGGCACAGGTCGAGGCACTGCCGGCGCTCGCGGCCGCGCGCGATGTGCCCTTCGTGCTCGAGAGCATCCGCCTGGTGCGCGCCGGGCTTCCCCGCGGGGTGCCGCTGATCGGGTTCGCCGGCGCGCCATTCACGCTCCTGTGTTACCTCGTATGCGGCCGGCCCTCGAAGGAGTTCGGGGCGGCACGCGCTTTCCTGTACTCACAGCCCGACACCGCCCAGCGCCTGCTCGGGTGCCTGGCCGATGCGATGGCGGAGTACCTGGCCGCGCAGGCGACCGCGGGCGCCCAGGCGCTGATGCTGTTCGAATCCTGGGCGGGACTGCTCGCGCCGCGCGAGTATGCGCAGTTCGCACTGCCAGCGGTGCGGCGCACGGCGGCGGCGCTGCGGCGGCTTGGCGTGCCACTCATCTATTACGTCAACCAGGGCGCGACCCTGCTTCCCGCGGTCGCGCAGCTCGATGTCGATGTCGTCGGCGTCGACTGGCGCTCGCCGCTGTCGCAGGTGCGCCGCATCGTCGGTCCCGACAAGGCGGTGCAGGGCAATCTCGACCCCGCGGCACTGTTCGCCCCACCCGGGGACCTGCGTCGGCACGTCGCTGCCGTGCTCGAGGAAGCGGGCTCCGCTCCCGGACACATTTTCAACCTTGGGCACGGCATCTGGCCGGACACCGACCCTGACGCAGTGGCCCGGCTGGTGGATCAGGTCCATGAGCGAGGGTGAGGATTTCGCCGCCCGCGCCAGCGGGTACTTCCGCGATCTGCAGCAGCGGGTGTGCGCGAGCTTCGAGTCGTTCGAGCCCGGGGCACGCTTCGCCGCGCGCAGCTGGAGCAAGCCCGCCGGACACCGCCTGCAGGGGGGCGGTGAGTCGCGGCTGATGCGGGGGGCGGTCTTCGAGAAAGTCGGCGTCAACGTGAGTCACGTCTGGGGCGTGTTGCCGCCGGAGTCGCGCGCCCAGGTGGCGGGCGCCGATCGCTCCGATGGCCAGTTCATCGCCTGCGGCATCTCGCTGGTCGCCCACATGGTGAACCCGTACGTCCCGACCGTGCACATGAACCTGCGGTATCTCTCGACCAGCCGCGCCTGGTTCGGCGGCGGGTCGGATCTCACCCCGGTCTTTCCGTTCGCCGAGGACACTGCGGATTTCCACGCGGCGCTGGGCGCCCCGTGCGAGGCCTACCGGCCGGGGAGCCACGCGCACTTCAAGGCCTGGTGCGACCGTTATTTCTATCTGCCGCACCGGCAGGAGCCACGCGGCGTCGGCGGGATCTTCTTCGACGATCTGGCAGGTCCCGAGCGGGAAGCGGACTTCGCCTTCGTGCGCGGCGTGGGTGAGGCGTTCCTGGAGATCTACCCAAGGCTCGTGGCGCGGCGCAAGGACACCCCGTACGAGGAGTCCGCGCGGGAGCGGCTGCTCTACAAGCGCGGCCGCTACGTCGAATTCAACCTGGTCTACGACCGGGGTACGCGGTTCGGCTTCAGTACCGACGCGGATCCCGAGGCTTACCTGATGAGCCTGCCGCCTGTCGCACGCTGGTGAGGCGACCGACGGGGGTCAATGTCGCCCCGGGGCGCAGCCAGCTGGAGGTGTTGGGCAGGAACAACCGCGCCACGCGACTCCGGGCGGCCGACCGCCAGTGCACGCCGAGGGCGCCGAGAGCCTCCAGAGTCTCCGCCGGTGGGCGCCAGAGTCGTCGCAATCCCCTGTTGCTCGGCACGGTGTGCTCCTCGCATAGCTTCAGACTTACTTGACTGAGTGTTCCGAGTGCGCCCGGGTTCCCGGAAAAAGTGTTGCCACGCGGCGACGACAGGCTTAAACGGTTCAGCCCGGGAGCCGCTCTAAGGTCTCAGATGGCATACGCGCAGGCCGAGGAAACGCGGGTCGGGTGGGAGGACGCGCTCGTACAGCGGGCGCGCACCGGTGACCGCCGCGCTTTCGAACGGCTCTACCGCGAGCATGCCGGGCGGGTCTACGGGCTGTGCCTGCGCATGACGCGGGATGCGCAACTGGCGGAGGATTGTACGCAGGACACATTCATCAACGCGTGGCGGGCACTCGGCAAGTTCGAGACGCGCAGCTCGTTGTCGACCTGGCTGCACCGCATCGCCGTCAACGTGAGCCTGGCCAAGCGTCGCAAGAGCGGCCCCGTCGAGCCGCTCCCCGAGGAGGAGGAGGGGATCGTCGGCGAGTGGACCCTGGAGACGCCGCTCGAGGTACAGGAGATCGAGAGCGCCATCGGCGGGCTACCCGATGGGGCCCGTGATGCGCTGGTGCTGCACGCGCTGTACGGCTACTCGCACCCTGAGGCGGCGCAGATGCTCGGGATCGCCGAGGGCACCTGCAAGGCGCAGCTGCACCGGGCGCGCAAGCTGCTGCGCGAGCGGCTCGGGGTGGAGGTGAACTGACATGACAGACTCGACCGGCTCGATGCACGGCAACGGCCGCAAGGTGGGCTCACTGCGCGAGCTGCCGCAGTCACTCGCGCCGCCGCACGACCTGTGGCCCGGGATCGAGGCGCGACTGCGCGAAGCGCCGGCCGAGGCTGGTGCCACGCCACGGCGCCGCGCCGAGCGGCTGCGCTGGCTCGCGCTCGCAGCGATGCTGGCGAGCGTCGCGGTGGGCGTGTGGATCGGCCGCAACCTGTTGCCGGGCTCCGCGGGCGCGCCCCAAACCTACAGCGCCGAGAATCGACTCGCGCCGCCCGCGCTCGCGCCCACGGCTTTCGATGCCGCCTATGTGAACGATCCGCGCTACGCGCGCCAGCGTGCGGCCCTGGTGCGGGCGCTGCAGGAGCGTCTCGCGGCGCTCCCGCCGCCGGCGCGGGCCAAGGTGCAGGCCAGTCTCGACAGCATCGAGAAGGCCAAGAAGGACCTGGAGGAGGCGCTCGGACGCGATCCGGGCAATGCGCTGCTGCAGGAACTGCTCGTCAACACGTACCAGGATGAGATGCGCGT
The DNA here is from genome assembly GCA_019235245.1 of Gammaproteobacteria bacterium. Classification (GTDB taxonomy): domain Bacteria; phylum Pseudomonadota; class Gammaproteobacteria; order Steroidobacterales; family Steroidobacteraceae; genus 13-2-20CM-66-19. The sequence continues at coordinate 2,581 of JAFAKO010000360.1, read as the reverse complement.
CCTTACCGACGTGCACGAAGCCAGTGATCCTGGCAGGGGGATCTGAAGATGCGCATTGCGTTGCGCCTGTCGGCCGCACTGCTCCTGCTCCTCGCGGGCGCTGCGGCTTCCGCATCGAGTGACTCGACGTTCGACCGCCAGGTGCCGGCCCAGCCGCGCGGCGTGGTGGACATCTCCAACGTCGCCGGCCACATCGAGGTGAAGGGCTGGGACCGGAGCGAGGTCAGCGTGCACGCCGAGCTCGACTCGGACGTCGAGCGCGTCGATGTGAGCAGCGAGGGCGGCCACACCATCATCAAGGTGTTCGTGCCGCACGCTTCCGGGCATGGAGGTGAGGTGCACCTGCAGGTGAAGATCCCGAAGGAGAGTGAGCTCAATGTCTCGGCGGTGAGCGCCGACGTCACCGTGAGCGGCGTGTTGGGCGTGCAACGCATCAATGCCGTGAGCGGCGATATCAGCACCGAGCTCGCCGGCGCCGATGTCGAGCTCAAGGCGGTGAGCGGCGACCTGCGCGCCCGCGGCCACGGGCAGCCGGCGCGGCTGACGCTCAGCACCGTGAGCGGCGACGTGCGTCTCGAGCACGCCGCGGGGGATCTCGAGGCGAGCACGGTGAACGGCACGGTGACCATGTCGCTCGACAGCGCGCGCTCGGTGCACGTGCGCACCACCTCCGGCGACCTGCGCTTCGAGGGCAAGCTGACCAGCGGTGCGACCGTGGAAGCGACCACGGTGAGCGGCGATCTGAACGTGCGCGCGAGCGCGGACGGTGGCTTCGAGTACGAGGTCTCGAGCTTCAGCGGCGATATCAGCGACTGCTTCAATGCGAGCGCCGAGCACAGCAAGTATGGTCCCGGAAGCCGCCTCACCGGCACGCGGGGCGAAGGCGCGGGCCATGTGCGGCTGCGGACCATGAGCGGCGACGTGCAGCTCTGCGATCGACCGTGAAAGGCTCGCCGATCGCCGCAGCACTCCTCGACTGGCACCGGCGCGCGGGCCGTCACGATCTGCCCTGGCAGCATCCGCGCACGCCCTACCGTGTGTGGGTGTCGGAGATCATGCTGCAGCAGACGCAGGTGGCGACCGTCATTCCCTACTACCGGCGTTTCCTCGAGCGCTTTCCCGACATCCGAACCCTTGCGGACGCGCCGGTCGATGAGGTGCTGCACCTGTGGTCCGGTCTCGGCTATTACGCGCGTGCCCGTCACCTGCATCGCGCCGCTGCGCTCATCCGGGATGGATACGGCGGGGAGCTCCCCGCGAGCTTCGAAGCGCTCGCGGCACTGCCCGGGATCGGCCGCTCGACCGCGGGGGCGATCCTGGCACAGACACACGGCGTGCGCGTGCCGATCCTCGATGGCAACGCGCGACGTGTGCTCGCGCGTTACTTCGCCGTCGCGGGCGCGCGCGGCGAGCGCAGCGCCGAGAAGCGCCTGTGGGAGCTCGCCGAACGCTGCACGCCGGGGCAACGTGTGGCCGACTACACGCAGGCCATCATGGATCTCGGTGCCACGGTGTGCGTGCGACGACGGCCGCTGTGCGCGCAGTGCCCGCTCGCCGCGGGTTGTCAGGCGCGGCGCAGCGGCCGACAGCACCAGCTACCGGGCGCGCGGCGTAGCGGTGTGCGGCGGCTGCAGCGGGTATTCATGCTGATCGCGCTCCAGGATTGCGCCCGTGTGAGGCTCGAGCGTCGCCCGGAGGCCGGCATCTGGGGCGGGCTCTGGTGCCTGCCGGAGTTCACCAGCGCGGACGCCGCCGCGGCCTTCGCGCGGCAGACGCTCGGGGTCGATGGCGCGCCGCCGCAGGCCCTGCCGGAGCTGCAGCATGCCTTCACGCACTTCGATCTCACGATCACGCCATTGCTGGTTCACTGCACCCGCGCCGCAGATCTCGTGGAGGAGCAGCGCGCGCTTTGGTATAACCTGCGCGAGCCGGCACGCGTCGGCTTGCCGGCGCCGATCGGCGCATTGCTCACGCGTCTTGCAGAGCAAACGCTCTGCTGACGGAGATCTCAGCGCATGTCACGCACGGTGCATTGTGTTCTCTTGAAGCGCGAGGCCGAAGGGCTCGAGCGCGCGCCGTACCCGGGTGAGCTCGGGCGGCGCATCTACGAGCAGGTCTCGAAGGAGGCCTGGGCGCAGTGGCTGCGGCACCAGACGCTGCTCATCAACGAGTACCGGCTGACGCCGATCGAGCCGAAGGCGCGCAAATTCCTCGAGAGCGAGATGGAGAAGTTCTTCTTCGGGACGGGCTCGCAGGCGCCGCAGGGTTACCAGCCGGAGCGTTGAGCCCGGGTCAGGCCGCCTTTTTCAGCAGTCGCACACTGACACGGGTGCCGCGGCCGGGGGCGCTTTCGATGCGCCAGTCGCCACCGATGGCGCTGGCACGCTGGCGCATGCTGGCGAGTCCAAACCCCTGCCGCGCCGAAAGCTCCGGGCTCTGCTCCATGCCCGCGCCATCGTCGCTGACCGCGAGCGTCCAGTGCCCGGACTCCTCGGTCATGGTGATGCTCACCGTCTGCGGCCGCGCGTGGCGCACCGCATTGCTCACCGCTTCCTGCGCAATGCGCAGCAGCTCGTGCTCG
>JAFAKO010000248.1 GCA_019235245.1 Gammaproteobacteria bacterium | reverse complement strand
GACTTCCGGCAGGCGCTCCTCCTGGTTGTTGATGACCTCGCGCCACTGCCGCAGCCACTGCCAGTCGGCAGCCGCGAAGCGGTTCTCATCCCACACGCGCCCGGCAAGGCCGAGGAACACCAGCACCATGAACAGGCCGATGAACGGATGCAGGATGCGCGTCCACGGGCCACCGCCGAAGAGGTTGCTGAGCCAGAAGAGCGCCGGATGGAACAGCGCCAGTCCCGAGAGCGCCGCGAGCACGAAGGAGAGCGCGACCAGCCAGTGGTTGGTGCGCACGTCCGCGTCATAGCGCAGCAGAGTGTCACGGCGTGCACCGTTGCTCATGGTCGCATCTCCGGCTTACCGCCTGCTGCGAGGCTTCTGCGGGCCGCCTCCTCGTCCTGCTCGTCGACCTCGTTGCGGCCGACGCGTACGAAGTGGAAGAATCCGGCGAGCGCCGTCAGCGCCATGATTGCCAGCGACAGCGGTTTGGCGCGCCCTTTCCACAGGCGTACCAGCGGGCTGATGTGTGGGTCAGGCGCGAGCCCGGCATATAACGCCGGCTGGTCCGCGTGGTGCAGCACGTACATCACGTGCGTGCCGCCGACACCCGGCGGGTCGTACAGGCCCGCTTTATCGAAGCCGCGTGATTTGAGGTCCTCGATCCGCTCGGCGGCGTGCTCCCGCATGTCCTCCTTGGTGCCGAATACCAGGGCCCCGGTGGGGCACGCCTTGATGCAGGCGGGCTCCATGCCGACCGCCACGCGATCGGAGCAGAGCGTGCACTTGTAGGCTTTGCGGTCGCGCTTGGAGATGCGCGGAATGTCGAACGGACAGCCGGTGACGCAGTAGCCGCAGCCGATGCAGTTCTCCTCCTGGAAGTCGACGATGCCGTTGGCGTACTGCACGATGGCGCCGGGGGAGGGACAGGCCTTGAGGCACCCCGGGTCCGCGCAGTGCATGCAACCGTCCTTGCGGATCAGCCACTCGAGATCCCCCTTGGGGTTCTCGTACTCGGTGAAGCGCATCAGCGTCCACGAGCGGTCGCTCAGGTCGGCCGGATTCTGGTAGCTGCCGAAGTTGGTACCGACCTCATCGCGTAGATCGTTCCACTCCATGCACGCGACCTGGCAGGCCTTGCAGCCGATGCACTTGGTGGTGTCGATGAGCTTGGCGACCGTACCGGTGTAGGCGCGGCGCACACCCGGCTCGGGGGTGGTGGTGGCGGAGCGGCGGACGATGTCGAGTGATTGCAGCGGCATCTCACACCTTCTCGACCTTCACCAGGAAGGATTTGGACTCGGGAGTCTGCGAGTTGGCATCGCCCACCACCGGCGTGAGGGTGTTGGTGAGGAACCCCGGTTTGGTGAGGCCGGTGAAGCCGGCGTGCAGCGGAATGCCCACCGTATGCAGCGGTTTGCCGTCCACCGTGAGTGTGCGCAGGCGCTTGGTGACCACGGCCACCGCCTTGATGTAGCCGCGATTGGAAGAGACCTTCACCTGCTCGCCATCGGCGATGCCGAGCTCCCTGGCGAGCTTCTCGCCGATCTCGACGAACTGCTGCGGCTGCACGATGGCATTGAGCCGCGAGTGCTGCGTCCAGAAATGGAAATGCTCGGTGAGGCGGTAGGTCGTGGCGACGTGTGGGAACTGGTCGGCCTTGCCGAAGGCAGCGCGGTCGTCCTTGAAGACGCGCGCCGCAGGGTTGTTGAGGGTCTCGGCCTTGCCCGGACTGAACGGGTTGCTCGCCAATGGGGTCTCGAAAGGCTCGTAGTGCTCGGGGAACGGGCCCTCCGCCATCGCGGCGCGCGCGAAGAAGCGTCCGACGCCATCGGCGTTCATGATGAAGGGGCCCATGCCGAGCGCGGGCTCTTCGTCGACCTTGTAATCCGGCACGTCGGCGCCGCCCCAGGCCGCGCCGTTCCAGGCGATGAGCTTGCGCGCCGGATCGAACGGCTTGCCGTTCGCATCACAGGAGGCGCGGTTGTACAGGACGCGGCGGTTCGCCGGCCAGGCGAAGGCCCAGTTGAGCGTCTGGCCGATGCCGGTCGGATCGGAATTATCCCGCCGCGCCATGAGGTTGCCTCCCGGGCCCCAGGCACCGCAGTAGATCCAGCACCCGGAGAGGGTGCTGCCGTCATCGCGCAGCTCCGCGAACCCGGCGAGCTGCTCGCCCGCCTTGCGGGTCACCTGCGCGGGGTTCTTCGGGTCGGTGAGGTCCTTCAGCGCGCGCCCCGAGTACTCCTTCGCCAGCTCTTCCGGGCTCGGGCTCGTCGGCACCACATACGGCCAGGAGAGGTTCACGATCGGATCGGGATAGGCGCCGCCCTCGCTCTTATAGATGGCCCGCAGCCGCGTGAAGAGCTCGGCCATGATCTGCAGGTCGCTGCGGGCCGTGCCCGGTGGATCCGCACCCTTCCAGTGCCACTGCAGCCAGCGCCCCGAGTTCACGAGCGCGCCGTCCTCCTCGGCGAAACAGGTGGTCGGCAGGCGGAAGACCTCGGTCGCGATCCTGGCGGAATCGACGTCGTTGTGCTCGCCGAAGTTGCGCCAGAACTCGCTGGTCTCGGTCGCCAGCGGGTCCATCACCACGAGGAACTTGAGCTGGGCGAGCGCGGCGTTCATCTTGCCCTTGTTGGGCGCCGCCGCGAGCGGGTTGAAGCCCTGGCAGATGAAGCCGTTCACCTTGCCCTGGTTCATGAGCTCGAAGGCCTGCAGCATGTCGTAGCTCTTGTCGAGCTTCGGCAGATAGTCGTACCCCCAGTGGTTGTCGGCGGTCGCCGCATCGCCCCACCACGCCTTCATCAGGCTCACGTAGAACTTGTTGTAGTTCTGCCAGTAGCTCAGCTGGTTCGGTCGCAGCGGCTTGAAGGCGCGCGCGGCGATGTACTTGTCGTAGTCCTGCTCCTTTTCACCGGGCAGCGTGAGGTAGCCGGGCAGCAGGTTCGACATCAGCCCGAGATCGGTGAGGCCCTGGATGTTGGAATGGCCGCGCAGCGCATTCATGCCGCCGCCGGCGATGCCGATGTTGCCGAGCAGCAGCTGCATCATGGCGCCGGCCCGGATCATCTGCGAGCCCACCGAGTGCTGCGTCCAGCCGAGCGCGTACATGACGGTCATGGCGCGCGTGGGCGTGGCGGTGGAGCCGATCATCTCGCACACCTGCAGGAACTTCTCGCGCGGAGTGCCGCAGACGCGCTCGACCATCTCCGGGGTGTAGCGCGTGTAATGCTGCTTCATGAGCTGGTAGACGCAGCGCGGGTGCTTGAGCTCCGGATCGACCTTGACGTAGCCGTCCGCGCCGGTCTCGTAGTCCCAGCTCGCCTTGTCGTAACTGTGCTTGTCGGCGTTGTAGCCGGAGTAGAGCCCGTCGGCGAAGGTGAAGTCCTCGCGCACGATGAAGCTCATGTCGGTGTAGTTCTTGACGTACTCGTGCTGGATCTTGTCCTCGGTGAGCAGGTAGTTCATCACCGCGCCGAGAAAGGCGATGTCGGTGCCGGTGCGGATCGGCACGTACACATCCGCGACCGAGGCGGAGCGCGTGAAGCGCGGGTCGACCACGATGAGGCGCGCCTTGTTGTGCGCCTTGGCCTCGGTGACCCACTTGAAGCCGCAGGGGTGCGCTTCGGCGGCGTTGCCGCCCATGATCAGCACCAGGTCGGCATTCTTGATGTCGACCCAGTGATTCGTCATCGCTCCACGGCCAAACGTCGGGGCAAGACCTGCCACCGTCGGGCCGTGTCACACACGCGCCTGGTTGTCGAATGCCAGGACGCCGAAGCTGCGCATCACCTTCTGCGTGAGGTAGCCGACCTCGTTGCTGCTCGCCGATGCCGCGAGCATGCCCGTGGTCAGCCAGCGGTTCACGGTCAGTCCCTCGGGTGTCTTCGCCACGAAGTTCGCATCGCGATCCTGCTTCATGAGCTTCGCGATGCGGTCGAGGGCTTCGTCCCAGGAGATCGGCTGCCAGTGATCGGAGCCCGGGGCGCGATACTGTGGATGCGTCAGGCGGCTCGGGCTGTGAATGAAGTCGATCAGCGCCGCCCCCTTGGGGCAGAGGGTGCCGCGATTGACCGGGTGATCCGGGTCGCCCTCGATGTGGAATACGCTCGCGCGCGCGTTCTTGGCGCGATCGCCGAGGCTGTACATCAGCACGCCGCAGGCGACCGAGCAGTACGGGCAGGTATTGCGTGTCTCGCTGGCACGCGCCAGCTTGAATTCACGTACTTCGGCGAGCGCAACGGTGGGGGAAAAGCCGAGCAGAACCAGACTCGATCCTGCCAGTGTCGCGCCAGTTACCTTGAGGAACTCGCGCCGCGTCACATCAGCCATGGCTATCCTCTCGAGAGCATGTCTGAAGACCGCCGGAGTCTATACTGCTTTGCGAGGGGGTGAAACAAGGCGGCCGGCCGGTCGTTGTGGTCGACCATCGACGCTGCCGGCGTGTTTTTGTTAGGCTAGCCGGATCCTGCCAGGCAATATGCGCCGGACCTGATGGTGCGACCGGTGACTCCCACGCGGCAGTTCTTCACCTTTGGCTAGGTGGCAGAGTGGTCATGCAGCGGCCTGCAAAGCCGTCTACGCCGGTTCGATTCCGACCCTAGCCTCCAATACGCTGTCTCTGGCTGTCCTCCCGAGACCTTCTGCGTCCTCAGAATAAAACGAAGTACTTGAAGACAATAGATAAAACAGTCAAAGGATGTCTGAGGCATCCATAGGCGACCCGATTTGCGCAGGGGTACGCGGTGGGGGTACGTGAGTGTTAGGTCACTACATTGAACGACACGAAAGTGCGCACCGTTAAGAGTCGCGAGAGAGCGTTCAAGCTTTCCGCGAACGTGGTTTGTTTCTTTTAGTAACGCCCAGGGGCAGTCGACTCTGGCGGCTGAAGTACCGCGTTCACGGCCGCGGAAAACTGCTCTCGCTGGGCGCGTACCCAGACGTGACGCTCAAGCGCGCCCGCGAGAAGCGCGACGTAGCACGCAAGCTTCTCGCCGATGGGGTCGACCCGCGCGTTCGGCGACAGGCGGAGCGCGCGGCGCTCGCGCAGTCGTTCGAGGGCGTGGCCAAGGAGTGGCTCAAGCTTCAGACCAAGTCCCCGGCGCCCGAGACGATCTCCATTCTCACCGCGCGCCTCGACAGCGGGCTGTACCCCTATATCGGCAGTCGTCCGATCTCTGCGATCACGGCCCAAGAGGTGCTAATCGCGCTCCGACGCATCGAGGCGCGCGGCCGGCACGAGACAGCCCATCGAGTCCGCGCCCTGGCCGGGCTGGTGTTCCGCTATGCGGTCGCCACGGGCCGCGCTCAGCACGACGTCGCGGCGGATCTGAAGGGCGCGCTGGCGCCGGTCAAGTCCAGGAACTTCGCCTCGGTCAGCGATTCGGTGCGCGTGGGCGACCTCATGCGGGCCATCCACGGCTACAGCGGCCATCCAGTGACCGCGCTAGCCCTGAAGCTCGCGCCCCTCGAGAACGCCGAATGGCGCATTCCCGGCGAGCGCATGAAGGTCGAACTCGGGCCACTCGGCGGCGCGCAGCTCGCCCGGGCGCACGAAGACCAGCGTGACGGTAGAAGTCCGCCTCAGGCCCGAGGCGGAACAAGATCTCGTCGACTCAGCCAACTGGTACCAGAACTCGAGTTCCTTCTGGAAGCACGAGCCATGCTTTCATACATATCACCGTACAGAGATTAGGCCCTTGTGGGTTTCCGATGCTAAACTAGTCTCCAGACTAGTCGATTGGATTCGAGTGATGAAGACCGAAATCGGTGCCTATGAGGCGAAAACGAAGCTGCCGGAGCTCCTGCGCGAGGTTCAGGCCGGCAAGCGCTTCGTGATCACTAACCGCGGCAAGCCCGTAGCCGAATTGGGTCCGCCGATCAACCGTGCACGGCCGGACGCCAAAGCGGCGATCGAGGCGTTCCAGGCCTTTCGCAAGGCTCATCCGGTCGGCAAGAAGATCGACATTCGCGCCCTTCTCGAAGAAGGCCGGGAGTGAAGCTCGTACTCGATGCGTCCGTGGCCTTGAGTTGGCTTTTAGAGGATGCGGGCGCCGGTCAGGCCTATGCGGCGCAGATCTTCAACGAACTCGCTGAACCCGCCGCCGAGGCACGTGTACCGGTGACCTGGACGCTCGAGATCGCGAACGTGATCGCAAAATGCGAAGGACGCCAACTTCTGCCGGTGAGTCGCAGCCAGGCGTTTCTGGCGGCTGTGGAGGCCGCCCCCATCGTCGTCGACGGTGAAACAGCCGCGCGTGCTCTGACCGAGACACTGGATTTGGCACGTCGATACGGACTTTCTTCTTACGATGCTTCGTACCTGGAACTTGCACTCCGATCGATGCTGCCGCTAGCAACCCTCGATCGAGCGTTGCAGTCCGCCGCGCAAAAGGCGGGGGTGAAGCTGGTGAAATCCTCATGACGCCCGGGCCCGCGCGGCCCCTCCGCCGGCCAAAATGGAGCTGGTTCGGTTTGAGACGATCGCGGATGCGACCCGGGCGCAGGTGCCCGCGCTATTTGCGCCGGATCAGAAGTCTGCGCGGCATTTTCTCGAGTTCTTCGCGGCGAATATCCGCAATGCCAATACCCGCCGGGCGTACTTCCGGAACGTGCGTCAGTTCGCCGACTGGTCTGGCGCCCAGGGGTTTGACGAGCTCCTCAATATCGAGCCGATCCACGTCGCCGCTGACATCGGGCAGCTTGGCACTCGACTCGCCAAGCCCTCAGTGAAGCAGCACCTGGCGGCACTCCGGATGCTCTTTGACCGGTCTGCATCCGTCCCTTGCAGTCCAATCCTGAAGTTCTCGGAACTTACGCGGTCACGTAGAGCCGCAGGCGCGCGCGGAACTCGAGTGTCTCAGACTGTCGGCCACCGCGGTGCCCACTGACTCGCCCGCACGAGTCCGCTGGAATTTCAGCCCGGCTGGTATCCCGCAGCGCGGGTGCTTCACCGATGCGCGCGTCGTCGTGGAGGTGTTTGACTTCCGGAAACGGCGCTCACCGGGACCGGCGCCATCGTGTAGCGGAATTGCGCCTCGCCGAGCGTGATCACATCGCCGTGCTCGAGGCGCGCACAGCGAACTCGACGCGTGTTCACGAGCACGCCGTTTGTGCTCCCCAGATCCTGGAGGAGTGCGCTGCGGAAGGCGGGAATCATCACCGCATGATGACGGCTGACGGACTCCATTGCGAGCGACAAATCATTGTCGGGATCGCGGCCAATGGTCGTCCGCGCGCGCAGGACGAAACTGTGGTTCCGGCCGCCGTCGATCCGGGTCAGGATGCTTGCCTGAGTCTCCGCGGGCGCCTCCTCGGAGGCACTGGGGCCGCGGCTCAGCTCCTCGATACTCGATTGCACCCGCCCCAGGGCGTAGGCATTCGTCGAGGCGATGCGCGTGGCTCGTTGGAGCTCACCATCCCGCTCCGCCAGGGACGTGCGCAGCTGCCTCACAGTGGCGCGCAGCTCCACATTCATCGCCTCGAGACGGACAAGGCGGGAATCGCTCTCCGCTGCTTCCTTCGTTAGCGCAGCGACGCGCTCTTCGAGAGCACGGCGCTCCTCTGCGGGAGCGGCCGATCGGGCGCTCAACTCCTCGATCTGTCCGCGCAATGCTGCGATCAGCGCCACCAGCTCGGCGTGAGTTGCAGCCATGGTCCGTGCCACCGACTCTCGTTCGTCGAGCAGACGGTTCTGTTCAGCGAGCATGGTGCGGCTGAGCTCCAGCGCGGCTGTCAGGTCCGAGAGCGACGCGCGTTCACGCGCGATCTCGAGCCGCGCGTTGGCCAGCTCGCTCTCGCGAGATGCAATCTCCCGCTCCATCTCGCGCAGCCGCTCCGCCGCAGTCGCGTTTGCGAGTGCTTCGGCCCGCGCGCGGCGCTCGGTATCCGTGAGCGTGGTCTCCATCGCGAGGAGTCGCGCGCGTGCGCCGGCATGCTCCGTCGTCAGCTCGGCGAGTCGCGCTTCCAGTGCGCTGCGCGTTTGCTCGCCCGCGGCTCGCTCCGTGGCTTGCGTGGCGACCGCGCTGTCCTGCGAACGTCGCGCCTCGTCGCGCTCGCGGATCGCATCCTGAAGACGTCGCTCGCGTACTTCGAGCTCGGCAGCGAGCTGATTGGCGCGCGTCTCCTGCTTTTCTGCGCGGAGCGTGGCGCCGGCAAGCTCAGCATCGAGCTCCCGGATCGTGCTCTCGTGGATAGTGCGGCGCGCCTCGCGGTTCTGCAGCCGCTCGACGCAGCTCGTGAGCTGAGCTTGCAGCAGCTCGCGCTCGGCAGTTAGACGCTCGCGCATACGAGTCTCGTCCTGCGTGCGCTGCAGCAGTTCGGCGTGAGTGCGGTTCTGCGCCTCGATGGTGCACTGCGCATTGCGCTCACGCGCTTTGCTGTCCTGAAGGCGACTTTCGCATTCAGAAAGGTCCCGCGCCGCCCGCTCCCGGTCGGACACGAGAGCAGCGTGTGTACTCTGCAGCGTCTCGAGAGCCTCCGAGCGCTGTTGGAGGAGCGCTGCGGAGGCCGCAAGGGCGGCGCTCTGCCGCGCTTCAGCGGCACGTGCGGCGTTCAGTTCCTCACGCAGTTTGACGGCTTCACGCTGCGCTTCGACCAACTCGGCGATGCGCAGCTTCGCGGCCTCTCGCTCACTGGTCAATTCACACTCAAGGATACGCGCACGATTGTTCAGTGCCGCGAGATCCGCGCTGGTCGCGCCGAGCTCGCGGCTCAGCGCATCGGCACGCGCCGCACCAGCGGTCCGCTCGTGTTCTGCGACGCGCAGCGCGGCCTGTTGAGCGCGCAACTCCTCGGTCTTCTGTACGATCCAGCGCTCGACCTCCAACATGACATCTGCGTCGGCCATTCGGGGCGCG
>JAFAKO010000317.1 GCA_019235245.1 Gammaproteobacteria bacterium | reverse complement strand
GATACTCGCGACCGCCTCGGCGCTCGGCCTGTCGCTCATCGTCGGGCCCTCGATGATCGCGCGCCTCTCGCGCTACCAGATCGGACAGGTGGTGCGCGATGACGGCCCGGTCACGCACCTGCCGAAGGCCGGCACTCCGACCATGGGTGGCGCCCTGATCCTCGTCACCACGCTCGTCAGCACGCTGCTGTGGACCGACCTCAGCAACCGCCTGGTATGGACGGTGCTGGCGGTCACCTTCGCCTTCGGCTTCATCGGCTTCTACGACGATTACCTGAAGCTCGTGGTGCGCAATCCCAAGGGACTGCTGCCGCGCTGGAAGTACCTGTGGCAATCGGTGGCGGGGCTCGCGACCGCGGCGACGCTCTACTACACCGCCACCGACCAGGCGCAGACCACGCTGTTCCTGCCGTTCGTCAAGACCTTCCACGAGCCGCTCACGGCCTTCGCCTTCATCGCGCTCGCCTACTTCATGATCGTCGGCATGAGCAATGCGGTGAACCTCACCGACGGGCTCGATGGCCTCGCCATCATGCCGGCGGCGCTGGTCGCCTCCGCGCTCGGCATCTTCGCCTACGCGAGCGGCAATGCCGTGTATGCGCACTATCTGCAGATACCCGAGATCCGCGGCGCCGGTGAGCTGCTCATTTTCTGCGCCTCGCTCGCCGGCGCCGGGCTCGGCTTCCTGTGGTTCAACTCCTACCCGGCGCAGGTGTTCATGGGAGATGTCGGGGCGCTCGCCATCGGCGCGGCCATCGGCGTGCTCGCCGTCATCGTGCGCCAGGAGCTGGTGGCGCTGGTGATGGGTGGCGTCTTCGTGCTCGAGACCGTCTCGGTCATCCTGCAGGTCGCCTCGTTCAAGCTCACCGGCCGGCGCGTCTTCAAGATGGCGCCGATACATCATCACTTCGAGCTCAAGGGCTGGGCGGAGCCGAAGGTGATCGTGCGCTTCTGGATCATCTCGCTGCTGCTGGTGCTCGCGGGCCTGGCGACGCTGAAGCTGCGATGAGCCGCCGCATCGACGATGCTCCTTACGCGGTGATCGCCGGGCTCGGCGCCACCGGGCTCTCCTGCGCGCGCTACCTGTACGCGGCCGGCTGGCGGATCGCGGTGACCGACACGCGCACGGCGCCGCCGCAGCTCGCGGAGCTCACGGCGCTCGACCCGGGGATCCCGGCGCGCCTCGGTGCGCTCGATGCGGCGCTGCTCGAGGGGGCGGTGTGCGTGGTCGCTTCCCCGGGATTGCCGCTCGTCGGCCCGTTCTTCGCCGAGGCGCGCCGGCGCGGGCTCGAGATCGTGGGCGACATCGAGCTGTTCGCCCGCGCGGCCCGGGCGCCCGTGGTCGGGGTGACCGGCACCAACGGCAAGAGCACCGTCACGACGCTCATCGCCCGCATGGCGCAGCGCGCGGGGCTCAAGGTGCGCGCCGGCGGCAACCTCGGACCGCCCGCGCTCGAGCTGCTCTGCGCCGGCACCGAGCTGTACGTCCTCGAGCTCTCGAGCTACCAGCTCGAGACCACGAGCTCACTGCGCTGCCGGGCCGCGACGGTCCTGAACGTGAGCGCCGACCATCTCGATCGCTACGCTTCGGTCGCGGGCTACGCCGCCGCCAAGGCGCGCATCTTCGCGCGCTGCGACACCGCGGTGATCAACCTCGACGATCCGCTGGTCGTCGCCATGCCCCGCAGCGCGCACCGCACGCTGTCGTTCTCGCTGCGGGCGAGCGTCGGCGCGAGCTACGCCCTCGCGCTGCAGCGGGACGAGTGGTGGCTGATGCGCGGCGCGGAGCCGCTGCTGCGCGCCAGCGAGCTGCGCATCCGCGGTGCGCACAATGTGGCCAATGCGCTCGCCGCGCTGGCGCTCGGCGAAGCGCTCGCGCTGCCGCTGCCGGCGATGCTCGCCGAGCTGCGCAGCTTCGCGGGTCTCCCGCACCGCTCGCAGTGGGTAGCGGACGTGCGCGGCGTCGCCTACATCGATGACTCCAAAGGCACGAACGTCGGTGCGACGCTCGCCGCCGTGGCCGGGATGCCCGGGCCGGTGGTGCTCATCGCAGGCGGCGAGGGCAAGAACCAGGACTTCAGTCCGCTCGCCGGCGGCTTCCGCGGCAAGGTGCGGCACGTCGTCCTGATCGGCCGCGACGCGCCGCTCATCGCCGCGGCGCTCGCCGGCGTGTGCACGAGCGAGCGTTGTGCGACGCTGCCCGAGGCGGTGCAGGCGGCGGCGCGCGCCTCGCGCCCCGGAGACACGGTGCTGTTGTCCCCGGCGTGCGCCAGCTTCGACATGTTCAGGGACTACGCCCACCGCGGCGCGGTGTTTGCGGCAGCGGTGCAGGAGCTCGCGGCATGAGCAGTGCCGCGCTCCTCGGCTTCGACCGCAGCGGCGCTCGCGGCACGGTCGTGCACCTCGACGCGATCACCCTCGGGATCATCGCGGCGATCGTGCTGCTCGGGCTCGTCATGGTCACTTCGGCCTCCGTGTCGATCGCCAGCCAGGACTCCGGCCAACCCTTCTTCTACCTCGAGCGTCAGCTGCTGCTGACCCTGATCGGGCTCGGCTGTGCCGCGGCGCTGTTCGCCGTTCCGACCGCGCTGCTGGAGAAGGCGGCGGTGCCGCTGCTCGCGGTCGCGCTCGTGCTGCTGCTGCTGGTGCTGGTTCCCGGCCTGGGGCACGCGGTGAACGGCAGCCGGCGCTGGCTGCGGCTCTCGGGCGCGAACTTCCAGGTGTCGGAGCTCGCGCGCGTGCTGGTGCTCGTGTACGTGGCGAGCTACGCCGTGCGCCGCGAGGAGCAGCTACGCGAGTCGCTCGCCGGGCTCGCCAAGCCGCTCGCGCTGCTGTGCTGCGCGAGCGCGCTGCTGCTCGCGGAGCCCGACTTCGGCGCGGCCACCGTGCTGTTCGCCACCGGCTTCGGCCTGTTGTTCCTCGCGGGCGCGCGGCTGCGTTACGTATTGGCGATGACCGCCATCGCCGTGAGCGGCTTCGCCCTCATCGCGGTCAGCTCGAATTACCGCGTGCGCCGCCTCACCGCGTTCCTCAATCCCTGGGCCGACCCGTTCAACAGCGGCTTTCAGCTCACGCAGTCGCTCATCGCCATCGGCCGCGGCCAGTGGCTCGGCGTCGGCCTCGGGGATTCGGTGCAGAAGCTCTTCTACCTGCCGGAGGCGCACACCGATTTCCTGTTCGCGGTGCTGGCGGAGGAGCTGGGGCTCGCCGGGGTGCTGCTGACGCTCGGGCTGTTCCTCGCGCTCGTGTGGCGCAGCTTCCGCATTGCGCGCCTCGCGGCGGATGCCGGCCTGAAATTTCCCTCCTACCTCGCCGCCGGGTTCGGTCTGTGGGTCGGCATCCAGGCATTCATCAACATCGGCGTCAACATGGGAGTGCTGCCGACCAAGGGCCTGACGCTGCCGCTCATGAGCTACGGCCGCTCGAGCCTCATCGTGGCGCTCGCCTGGACGGGGCTGCTGCTGCGCGTCTACCACGAGGCGATGCGTGAGCAGCGCGGCTCCGCCACCGTACGGAGTGCCGGATGAGTCGCCCCGTGCTCATCATGGCAGGCGGTACCGGCGGACACGTGTTTCCGGCGCTGGCGCTCGCGCGGCTGCTGCGCGCGCAGTCGCTGGAGGTTGTGTGGCTCGGCACCGCGCGCGGCCTCGAGTCGCGCGTCATCCCCGCCGAAGGCATCCCCATCGAGCACCTGTCGGTCTCGGGACTGCGTGGCAAGGGGGCCCTCAGCTGGCTGGCGGCGCCGTTCCGCCTGACGCGCGCGCTCTTCCAGGCGCTCGCCATCATGCGCCGCTACCAGCCGCTGGTCGTGGTCGGCCTCGGCGGATTTGTCACCGGCCCGGGCGGTGTGGCCGCATGGCTCGCGCGGCGGCCGCTCGTCATTCACGAGCAGAACGCTATCGCCGGTCTCACCAATCGACTGCTCGCGCATCTCGCCCGGCGCGTGCTCGAAGCCTTTCCCGGCAGCTTCGGGCAGGAGGTGCACGCGCGCGTGATCGGCAACCCCGTGCGCGCCGACATCGGCGCGCTGCCGCCGCCGGCAGCGCGCTTCGCCGGCCGCTCGGGACCGGTGCGGCTGCTGGTGATCGGTGGCAGCCAGGGAGCTGCGCGGTTGAACGCGGTGGTGCCCTTCGCGCTCAAGCGCCTCGCCGGGGTTCTCGCCTTCGACGTCCGCCACCAGGCCGGCGAGCGCTGGCTCGAGGCGGGACGGGCGAGCTACGCCGAGGCGGGAGTGCGGGCGGAGGTGCGCCCCTTCATCGAGGACATGAGCGAGGCGTACGGCTGGGCCGACCTGGTCATCTGCCGCGCCGGAGCGCTCACCGTGTCGGAGCTCGCCGTCGCGGGCGTCGCGGCGATCCTCGTGCCTTTCCCGCATGCGGTCGATGACCACCAGACACGCAACGCGCAATACCTGGTGGGCGAGAGCGCCGCGGTGCTGATCCCCGACCGCGAGATCAACGCCGAGCGGCTCGCGAGCGAGCTGCA
>JAFAKO010000302.1 GCA_019235245.1 Gammaproteobacteria bacterium | reverse complement strand
CCACGGGCGGTACGCTGCTTACCCCGGGGGCGCCTTTCCTCATGGCGGCATTGTACGGGTGGAACTTATGCACGGCAGGAGACCTCCACACTGAAGAAGCGGTCCTCGATGAAGCGGCGTTCGGCAAGCAGTGCCCGCTGGCTGCGGGAGCACTTCGCCGACCCTTTCGTGCAGAAGGCGCAGAGCCAGGGCTGGCGCTCCCGCGCGGTGTTCAAGCTCGAGGAGGTCGACCGGCGCGCACGGCTGCTGCGGCCCGGCACGGTGTGCCTCGATCTCGGGGCGGCGCCGGGCGCCTGGAGCCAGTACGCCGCGCGCCGCGTGGGCGGGAAGGGGCGGGTGGTGGCGACGGACATCCTGCCGATGCCGCAGCTGCCGGGAGTCGAGTTTGTGCAAGGTGATTTTCGCGAGCCCGCCGTGTTCGATCAGATCCTGGGCCTCCTCCCGGGACGCCAGGTCGATGTGCTGCTCTCGGACATGGCTCCCAACCTGAGCGGCGTCGACGCTGTCGACCAGCCGCGCGCGATGCACCTCGCGGAGCTGGCCCTCGAAATGGCGCAGCGCGTCTTGAAGCCCGGCGGACATGCCCTGATCAAGGTCTTCCAGGGAGCCGGGTTCGTGGAGCTGCTGCAGGGCGCACGGGCGCGGTTCGCCGAGGTGAAGGTGGTGAAGCCCGAGGCCTCGCGCTCCCGCAGCGCCGAGAGCTATCTACAGGCCATGCAGTTTCGCTTGGTGTAGGTTCATCGAAGCTGGAGCCGGACGCGGCGAACGAGAGTGGTAAGCCTTTGAACGATTTGACAAAGAATATCCTGCTATGGGTCGTCATCGTAGCCGTGCTGCTCGCTGTCTTCAGTCGCTACATGCCGACGGTCGGTCAGCCCCAGGAGATCCCCTACAGCACCTTCATCGAGGACGTGAAGAACACCCGGGTCGAGTCGGTGGTGCTCCAGGGCGAGATGATCTACGGGGTCCGCAAGGACAAGTCGACCTTCAAGACCCATAACCCCGAGACCGACTACACCGCGCTCATCGGCACGCTGCTGAAGTCCGGCGTGACGCTCGACTCGCGTGAGCCGAAGCCGCCGAATTTCATCGGCCAGCTGTTCCTGCAGATGGCGCCGGCGCTGCTGCTGATACTCGTGTTCCTGTACATGCTGCGGCAGATGCAGGGGGCGTCGGGCGGACGTGGCGCCATGTCCTTCGGCAAGAGCCGCGCGCGGCTCCTCGGCGAGGACCAGGTGAACGTCACCTTCGCGGATGTCGCCGGAGTGGACGAGGCGAAGCAGGAAGTGGGCGAGATCGTCGACTTCCTCAAGGACCCGGGCAAGTTCCAGAAGCTCGGCGGCAAGATCCCCAAGGGCGTCCTCATGGTCGGGTCCCCGGGCACCGGCAAGACGCTGCTGGCGCGCGCCATCGCCGGCGAGGCGAAGGTGCCGTTCTTCACGATTTCCGGCTCCGACTTCGTCGAGATGTTCGTCGGCGTCGGCGCCTCGCGCGTGCGCGACATGTTCGAGCAGGCCAAGAAGCACGCGCCCTGCATCATCTTCATCGACGAGATCGACGCCGTCGGCCGTCACCGCGGCGCGGGCCTCGGCGGCGGGCACGATGAGCGCGAGCAGACCCTGAATCAGCTGCTCGTCGAGATGGACGGCTTCGAGGGCAACGAAGGCATCATCGTGATCGCGGCCACCAACCGCCCGGATGTGCTCGACCCGGCGCTGCTGCGCCCGGGCCGCTTCGACCGCCAGGTGGTCGTGCCGCTGCCGGACGTGCGCGGCCGCGAGCAGATCCTGCGCGTGCACATGCGGCGCGTGCCGCTGGCGGACGACGTCAAGCCCGCACTCATCGCGCGCGGCACGCCGGGTTTCTCCGGCGCGGATCTCGCGAACCTCGTGAACGAGGCGGCACTCTTCGCGGCGCGCGCCAACAAGCGCATCGTCGGCATGGAGGAGTTCGAGCGCGCCAAGGACAAGATCATGATGGGCACCGAGCGGCGCTCCATGGTCATGAGCGAGGCGGAGAAGCGCATGACCGCCTACCACGAGGCGGGCCATGCGATCGTCGGCATGACGGTGCCCGAGCACGACCCGGTGTACAAGGTGACGATCATCCCGCGCGGCCGCGCGCTCGGGGTGACACAGTTCCTGCCGGAGCAGGACCGCTACAGCTTCTCCAAGCGCCGCCTGGAGAGCGCCATTGCCACACTCTTCGGCGGGCGCATCGCCGAGGAGCTCATCTTCGGACCCGAGTCGGTCACCACCGGCGCCTCGAACGACATCGAGCGCGCCACCGAGCTCGCCCGCAACATGGTCACGAAGTGGGGACTCTCGGACAAGCTCGGGCCGCTCACCTACTCGGAGGAGACCGGTGAGGTGTTCCTCGGGCGCAGCGTGACGCAGCACAAGCAGGTGTCGGACGTCACGGCGCACGCAATCGACGAGGAAGTGCGCCGCGTGATCGAGAACAACTTTCAGCGCGCCCGCCAGATCCTCACCACCGCGCTCGAGAAGCTGCACCTCATGGCCGATGCGCTCATGAAGTACGAGACGATCGACGAGGAGCAGCTCAAGGACATCATGGCGGGCAAGACCCCGAAGCCGCCCGCCGGCTGGGACGACTCGCTTTCCAACCGGCCGCCGACCGCGCCGGCCCCCGCGGGGACTCCGGTCATACCCGCGGGTCAGCACTGATAGTTAGGCGTTTAGCTAACTATCGCGCCAGCGGAGATGCTGCCGCGCAGGCGCGCAGGCCCGGACGCCCCCAGGCGCGCAGGCCGGGCGTCCGCAGGCCCGGTCGGGTCGCGCCGATGATGTTCGATTTGCCGATGGTTAGCTATTTGACTAACCATCGGGGAAAGCACCTTTGAGCACCGCCGCTTCTGGCCCCGCCGCCCCGGGCTCCCGCGCCCTCCTGCAATGCGCCGATAAAACGCTCGACCTCGCCGGCCGACCGCTCGTCATGGGCGTCCTCAACGTCACCCCCGATTCGTTCTCCGACGGTGCGCGCTTCGACTCGCCCGCCGCGGCCATCGAGCAGGGCCTGCGCATGGCGGCCGAGGGCGCTGCGATCATCGACGTGGGCGGTGAGTCCACCCGTCCCGGGGCGGAGCCGGTGAGCGCGCAGGAGGAGCTGCGGCGGGTCCTGCCGGTGATCGAGGGGCTGCGCCGGGCCACCAGCGCGGTGGTGATTTCCATCGACACCAGCAAACCGGAAGTGATTCGTGCGGCCGCCGGCGCCGGCGCCGGCTTCATCAACGATGTGCGCGCGCTGCGCGCGCCGGGCGCGCTCGAGGCCGCCGCGGCCACCAGCTGCGCCGTATGTCTCATGCACATGCAGGGCGAGCCGCGCACCATGCAGGTCGCGCCGCACTACGTCGACGTGGTGGCGGAAGTGCGCGCGTTTCTCGCCGGCCGTGCCGCCGCCTGCCGCAGCGCCGGCATCGGACCTGCGCGGCTGACCGTCGACCCCGGATTCGGCTTCGGAAAAAACCTGGAGCACAATCTGACGCTGCTGCGGCACCTGCCCGAGCTGGCCGCCGATGGCTATCCGGTGTTGGTCGGGTTGTCGCGCAAGTCGACGGTCGGCAAACTCACCGGTCGCGATGGCGGCGAGCGCCTGCCGGGGAGCCTGGCGCTCGCGGTCATTGCCGCGCTCAAGGGCGCGCGCATCATCCGGGCGCACGATGTGGCGGCGACGGTCGATGCGCTGAAGGTAACGGCAGCCGTGGCGAATGGAGCGGGTCTATGAGTCGGCGATATTTCGGCACCGATGGGGTCAGGGGACGGGTCGGCGAGCATCCCATGACGGTGGATTTCGCCCTCAAGCTCGCGAGCGCCGCGGCGCGCGTGCTCGCCCCGAACGGCGGTACCGTCCTCATCGGCAAGGACACGCGGCTTTCGGGCTACATGTTCGAGTCGGCGCTCGAGGCCGGGTTCGTCGCCGCCGGAGTGAATGCGATGCTGATCGGCCCGCTGCCGACGCCGGGCATCGCCTACATGACGCGCCGCTTCAACTGTGACTTCGGCGTGGTGATCAGCGCCTCGCACAATCTCTACGACGATAACGGCATCAAGTTCTTCGACGCCTCCGGCGCCAAGCTCTCCGACACGCTGGAGGAGCGCATCGAAGCCGAGCTGGCGCAGGCCCCGCTGACGCGCGCCTCGCGCAATCTGGGACGTGCCACGCGCGTCGACCGCTCGCGCACGCTCTACCAGGAGTTCTGCGCCTCGACGCTGCCCAACGGGCTCGATCTCACGGGACTGAAAATCGTGGTCGACTGTGCCAACGGCGCGGCTTACAAGGTCGGCCCGCGCATCCTCGCGGACCTCGGCGCGGAGATCGTGCCGATCGGCTGCTCGCCCAACGGGCGCAACATCAACGACGGCTGCGGCTCGATGGCCCCCGATCTGCTGCAGCTCACCGTGCCCGGCGTGCGGGCCAACGTCGGCCTCGCGCTCGATGGCGATGGCGACCGCCTGGTGATGGTGGATCACCTCGGGCGCATCGTCGATGGCGATCAGCTGCTGTATGTCATCGCGCGCGCGCTGCAGCAGTCGGGCACGCTGCGCGGGCCGGTGGTCGGCACCGTCATGAGCAACCTCGGGCTCGAGGTGGCGCTGCGCGCCGCCGGCATCGAGTTCCGTCGCGCGGCGGTCGGCGACCGTTACGTGCTGTCGATGCTGCGCGAGTGCGGCGGCGTGCTCGGCGGGGAGACTTCGGGGCACATCCTGTGCCTCGACAAGACCACCACCGGCGATGGGCTCGTGGTCGCGTTGCAGGTGCTGGCGGTCATGAAGCAAAGTGGCCGCTCGCTCGCCGAGCTCACCTCCGCGATGCGCAAGTTCCCGCAGATCCTGCTGAACGTGCAGGTGGCGAACCGTTTCGATCCGAATCACGTACCGCTGATCCAGCAGGCGGTGGCGCGCATCGAGCAGCAGCTGGGCGGAGAAGGCCGCGTGGTGCTGCGCGCCTCCGGCACCGAGTCCGTGATCCGCGTGATGGTCGAAGGGCGGGAAGAAGTCGAGACGCGCGCGGTCGCCACCGAGCTCGCCGAGCTCGTCAGGCGCGCGGCTGCCTGAGAGGCGTTGCGTCACCCCCCTCGCATCGCTATCATCGCGCGCCCTTTTTTTGCCCAGGTGCCGAGGCCCGCCCGCTAGATGCGCCGTCCGATCGTTGCCGGAAACTGGAAGATGCACGGCTCGCGCAGCGAGACCGCCGCTCTCATCGAGGAGCTGCTGAGCGGCGCGCCCGCGAAGCCGGCCGCGGCGTGCGTGATCTGCCCGCCCTTCGTCTACCTGCAGGAGGCCGCGCGGCTGCTGCGTGACTCGATCTTCAGTCTCGGCGCGCAGGATGTGTGTGCCGAGGCGCATGGCGCCTTCACCGGCGAGATCTCGGCGGCGATGCTCAAGGACGTCGGCTGCGAATACGTCATCGTCGGCCACTCCGAGCGGCGGCTGCTGTATCGCGACGGCGATCAGCTCATCGCGCGCAAGTTCGCCGCCGCGCACGCCCGCGGACTCGTGCCGATACTGTGCGTGGGCGAGCAGCTCGCCGACCGCGAGGCGGGCCGTACCAACGAGGTGATCACCCGGCAGCTCGATGCGGTGCTCGAGCTCTGTGGGGCGGGCGCGCTCGGCCACGGGGTGATCGCCTACGAGCCGGTGTGGGCGATCGGCACGGGACGCAACGCGACGCCCGACCAGGCGCAGGAGGTCCACGCCTTCATCCGGGCGCGGGTGGGCGAGCGGGATGCTAAAATCGCCGCAGCCACCCGCATCCTTTACGGCGGCAGCGTCAAGGCGGGCAACGCGGCGGAACTGTTCGAGATGCCGGATGTGGACGGGGGGCTGATCGGTGGCGCCTCGCTCAAGGGTGATGAATTTCTGACGATCCTGGCCGCTGCGCGGTGACGGGACGAGTGAGTTTTTGCGATGTTGCGTTGGATTCTGACTTGCATACAGGTGTTTTCCTCGCTGTTCATCGTCGGGCTGGTCCTGCTGCAGCGGGGTAAGGGCGCGGACGCGGGCGCGGGCTTCGGCGCCGGCGCCTCCGGCACGGTGTTCGGCGCGCGCGGCGCGACGACCGCGTTGTCGCGGGCGACCGCCGTGTTCGCGGCCATCTTCATGATCAACAGCCTGGCGCTCGCCTACCTCGGCAGCTCCACCACCCGCCCGGAGGAGGCGCCGAAGACTATCCTCGACCAGGCGGCGCTGCCGCCGCCGAAACCGGCGCCCGCGGGCGGCGCGACGACTGCGCCCGTGACGCCCCCGCCCGCGCAGACGTCCGCGCCTGCGCAGACATCCGCGCCTGCGCAGACGCCTGCCCCCGCGCCAGCGCCAGCGCCGGCTCCGGCCCCGAAGTGATCAATGTTGCCGACGTGGTGGAATTGGTAGACACACTAGCTTGAGGGGCTAGCGCCGCAAGGCGTGTCGGTTCGAATCCGACCGTCGGCACCAGAACGACACGGGCTCTCTCCCGCCGGGCCACGCCAAAACAACCATCACGCTGCTACAATGCGGCCCCGTGAATAGGGGGGCAGGTCTCGGTCGGATCTGCCTTTTTTACGCAGTCAGGTCGCATGCTCTCGAATTATCTGCCGATCCTCATCTTCCTGATCGTGGCCGCGGCGCTGGCGATCGTGCTGCTGGTGCTCGGCACCGGCATCGGGCGTTATTTCTCGCGCTTCCACCGCGACCCGGCCAAGCTCTCGCCGTACGAGTGCGGCTTCGAGGCGTTCGAGGACTCGCGCACCCGCTTCGACGTGCGCTACTACCTGGTAGCGATCCTGTTCATCGTCTTCGACCTGGAGATCGCCTTCCTTTTCCCCTGGGCGGTCGCGCTCGGGCGGATCGGTGCGCTGGGACTGGGCGCCATGGGCATTTTCCTCGGCATCCTGGTGGTCGGCTTCATCTACGAGTGGAAGAAGGGCGCGCTCGAGTGGGACTAGCGGCGGAGACCATGGAAGGCTTTGCGCAGCGCGGCTTTCTCACCGCGCGCGTCGATGACCTGGTGAGCTGGGCGCGCACCGGATCGCTGTGGCCGATGACCTTCGGGCTCGCCTGCTGCGCGGTCGAGATGATGCACGCCGGCGCCTCGCGCTATGACCTCGACCGCTTCGGGGTCGTGTTCCGCCCGAGCCCGCGGCAGTCGGACGTCATGATCGTGGCGGGCACGCTGGTCAACAAGATGGCACCGGCGCTGCGCAAGGTGTACGACCAGATGGCCGAGCCGCGCTGGGTCATCTCCATGGGCTCGTGCGCCAATGGCGGCGGCTACTATCATTATTCCTACGCGGTGGTGCGCGGTTGCGACCGCGTCGTTCCCGTCGATGTGTACGTTCCCGGATGTCCGCCGACCGCGGAGGCGCTGGTCTACGGCATCATCCAGTTGCAGAAGAAGATCGCCCGCACGGGCGCCATCGCCAGATAACAGGCGCACACATGAGGTGGTTGGGGAAGTGAGCGAGCGCATCGCGGCCCTCGCAGGCAAGGTGGACGCGCAGCTGCAAGGCAGCGTGCGCCGCCTGCCATCGCTCGCGCGCGAGCTCGCCTACGAGGTCGAGCCCGCCGCGCTCCTCAGCGTGTGCCGCACGCTGCGCGATGCCGCCGAGCTCAGGTTCGAGATGCTCATGGACCTCGCCGGGGTCGACTACCTCCACCACGGCCAGGATGACTGGCAGACGCTCAGCGCGACGCGCTCGGGCTTCAGCCGCGCCCGCTTCCCCGAGGGCTCGGCACCGGACCCGGCCGCCCCCGGGCGCTTTGCGGTGATCTACAACCTGCTCTCCATCACCCACAACACGCGGCTGCGCCTGAAGGCCGCGTGCCCCGACAGCGCCGAGCCGGTGCTCGATTCGGTGGTCGGGATCTGGGCGAGCGCCAACTGGTTCGAGCGCGAGGCGTTCGACCTGTTCGGCATTCTGTTCCGCGGGCACCCGGACCTGCGGCGCATCCTCACCGACTACGGCTTCATCGGTCATCCGTTTCGCAAGGACTTCCCGCTCATCGGCAACGTCGAGGTGCAGTACGACCCCGACAAGCAGCGCGTGGTGTACCAGCCCGTGACCATCGCCCCACGCGTGCTGGTGCCGAAGGTGATCCGCCAGGACCACCGCTACGAGCCGGCGCTCAAAGACCCGCAGGTACCGCGCTGATGTCCGCGACGCCCGCCACCGAGATCCGCAACTACACCATGAACTTCGGGCCGCAGCACCCGGCCGCCCACGGTGTGCTGCGCCTGGTGCTCGAGCTCGATGGCGAGGTGATCCGCAAGGCCGATCCGCACATCGGCCTCCTGCACCGCGGCACCGAGAAGCTCGCCGAGTCCAAGCCCTTCAACCAGTCGATCGGTTACATGGACCGGCTCGATTACGTCTCGATGATGTGCAACGAGCACGCCTACGTGCTGGCGATCGAGCGGCTGCTCGGCATCGAGCCGCCGGAGCGCGCGCAGTACATCCGCGTCATGTTCGATGAGATCACGCGCGTCCTGAACCACCTGATGTTCCTCGGCTCACACAGCCTCGACATCGGCGCGATGACGGTGTTCCTGCTGTGCTTCAAGCAGCGCGAGGAGCTCATGGACGTGTACGAGGCGGTCTCGGGCACGCGCATGCATGCGACCTACTACCGTCCCGGCGGCGTGCACCGCGACCTGCCCGAGTCGATGCCGAAGTACCAGGCATCGCGGTGGCGCTCGGAGAAGGACGCGGCACGCCTCAACGAGGCGCGCAGCGGCACCATGTTGGATTTCATCCAGGCCTTC
>JAFAKO010000092.1 GCA_019235245.1 Gammaproteobacteria bacterium | reverse complement strand
GAATCATCAACGAAGGAGTGGATCCAAAATGGCTCCAACTTACTGCTGGACATTTTGGTCACTCGGTCTTAAGCGCCAAAGGCTTTGAGACGCGAGTCCCCACACAAATTACCTATCCGAACTTTTAAAAAGCACCCCGCAGCGGCGGTGGCTGGGGGAAGGGGGCGGCACAGTAAGCCCAAGCTGACTGGCCGTCAACATAAGTGCTTAACGCACGAACCTGCGGCCCCCGCCGCAAGGCGGCCGGGGCTGCAGGGGGCGCGCAGTATAGCCTCCATTGAGGCCGTGTCAACGTATTGTCATCTGCGGCCGGCGCCACCCGTCCAGCAGGCCGGGCGGGAGGCCGCAAGCCATTGTTTATATTGGCTGCGGCCCGAAAATGGGGGCGCAGGAGCGTCTTTTCCAGAGCGAGGGTGGTCAGGCGCGGCCGCGGACCGCACGGGCCCCCGCTCAACCTCCCGGCTAAGGTGAAGGCTGCGCCTCGAGTCGGACCCGGGCGAAGCGCTTCGCACCCACCTGCAGCACGTGCTCGGCGCCCGCCTTGAAGAGGAGGCCGCGGTCGGAGACCCGAACCCCATCGATCCGGACCGCCCCTTCCTCGATCTTCCGGTTTGCCTCCGAGGTGCTGCCGGCGAGACCGGTCTCCTTGAGAAGGTTCGGGAGGCGAAGGCCGCCGCTTTCGACCGTCACGACCTTCACCGGCAGGTCCTGCGGGACCGCCTTCTCGCTCACGCGGGCGGTGAAATCCCGTTGCGCCCGGGCAGCCGCTGCAGCATCGTGGAAGCGCGTCACGATCTCCTGCGCGAGCTCGAGCTTGATGTCGCGCGGATTGCGACCGCCCGCGGCCTCGCGGCGCAGGGCGGCGATATCGCTGAGCGGCCGGAAGGACAGCAGCTCGAAATAGCGCCACATGAGCTCGTCCGAGACCGACATGAGCTTGCCGAACATGCTGTCGGGGTCCTCGGTGATGCCGATGTAGTTACCGAGCGACTTCGACATCTTGTTGACTCCATCGGTCCCCTCGAGGAGCGGCGTGGTGAGCACCACCTGCGGCTCCTGACCGTAGGCCTCCTGCAGCGCCCGTCCCACGAGCAGGTTGAATTTCTGGTCCGTGCCGCCGAGCTCGACATCGGCGCGCATGGCGACCGAGTCGTACCCCTGAGCGAGGGGGTAGAGGAACTCGTGGATGGAAATCGGTTGTCCCGCCCTGTAGCGCTTGGCGAAGTCGTCCCGCTCGAGCATGCGAGCGACCGTGTAGTGCGCCGCCAGCTTCACCATGTCGGTGGAGCTGAGCTTCGAGAGCCAGCGGGAGTTGAAGTCGATGCGCGTGCGCTCACGATCGAGGATCTTGAACACCTGGCTCTCGTAGGTCCGGGCGTTCGCCTGGATTTCCTCCACCGTGAGGGGCGGACGGGTGGCATTCCGGCCCGTCGGGTCGCCGATCATCCCGGTGAAGTCCCCGATGAGGAAGGTCACCTCGTGGCCGAGCTGCTGGAACTGACGCATCTTGTTCAGCAGCACCGTGTGCCCGAGGTGCAGGTCCGGTGCGGTCGGATCGAATCCGGCCTTGACCCGCAACGGCGCGCCGCGGATCAGCTTCCTGCGGAGGTCGGCGCCCGTCAGGATCTCGCTCGCGCCGCGCTCGAGCTCCGCTATCTGTTCTGCAAAATTCATGTGATTCTCGTGAAGCCCGTGCAGCATCGCGATCGTTCCAACCTGTACTCTGGGTTGCCGGTGAGCGCGAGGCCGGCTCGACCAGTTAACATACATTGACGCAAAGCTCGTGCCTCCGGTAGGGTCCGGCCTTTTAAATCATCCGCATAACAATTGTCGATGTCATTCGACTTCAAACTCGCGGTCCAGGCGTCTCTGCGTCACCTCCTGTCTCTGGGCTTCTGGCTGCAGGCGGGTGCCTGCGCCATCGTCGCCTGGTCGCTGCTGCACGGGGGACTGCGCGAGAGCGTGCCCGCTGCTGGCGCCGCGCCCGCCGGGTCGCCCGCTGCGGATGCCGGCACACCGCCGGCCACCGCCCCCGCGCAGGACGGCCACCCGGCGGAGGCTGCCGCGCCCGCCGCCGCGGAGGCCACACTGCCGCTCTCGAGCATCGATGTCACGGTCAGCCGCAACGACACGCTCGATCGCATCTTCCGCCGCCTGAAGCTGAACCTTGCCGATCTCGCCTCGCTGCGCGGCCTGCCCGGCATTCGCCGCACGCTCGACAGCCTGCGCCCGGGCGAGTCCATGCACGTGACGCACCACAACGGAGACCTCTACGGGCTCGAGTGGCGGGTGAGCGAGACCCAGACTCTCAAGGTGTCGCGCGAGGGAACTGCCCTCAGGGCGGATGTGCTGCAGAACCCCGTCGAGCTGCGCAGCCGCACCATTCGCGGCACGATCGACAGCTCGCTCTTCGAGGCGGTCGAGGCGGCCGGCGCGCACGACCAGACGGCGGTGCAGCTCGCCGACATCTTCGGCTGGGACATCGATTTCGTGCTGGACGTGCGGACCGGGGACACCTTCGCGGTGACGTACGGGGAAGTCTGGCGCGATGGCAAGTACCTGCACGACGGTCCGATCCAGGCGGCCGAGTTCGTCAACCAGGGCCGCACGTTCCGCGCGGTGCGCTACACCGGTCCTGACGGCCACTCCCAGTACTACACACCCGAAGGCCGCAGCCTCCACAAGGCGTTCCTGCGTGCACCGGTGGAATTCACCCGGGTGAGCTCCCGCTTCAACTCCGCGCGCTACCATCCGATCCTGAACCTGATTCGCGCCCACAAGGGCGTGGATTACGCCGCCCCGACCGGCACGCCGGTGCACGCGGCCGGGGACGGGCGCATCGTGTACGCGGGCAGCCTCGGTGGCTACGGCAACTGCGTCGAGATCGAGCATTCCCGCAGCATCGTGACGCTCTACGGCCACCTGTCGCGCTTCGCGCGCGGCACGCACGTCGGGGCCCACGTGACGCAGGGAGCCGTGATCGCGTACGTCGGGATGACCGGGCTCGCCACCGGCCCCCACCTGCATTACGAGTACCGCGTGAACGGGGTCTTCAAGAATCCGCAGACCGTCGCGCTGCCGGCAGCTGCGCCGATCGATCCACGATGGCGCGAGGACTTCCTCGGCCGCTCCGCTGCGCTGCTCGCGAGCCTCGAGGCACCTCCAGGCCCGATGCTGGTCTCACGCTGAGCACAGCCCGCTGCCGCAGCCACGGGTGCAGGCCCGCAGGCAGCGGTATCGTCGCCCTGCGCTGGTATGCTTGAAAAAACGCCGCCGCAGCGCGGTCGCACGAGCCATCGCTCCATGGATGCACCGGATCTCAAGGCACCGCAGCACTACATCAACCGCGAGCTCTCGTTTCTCGAGTTCAACCAGCGGGTGCTCGACCAGGCGTTCGATGAGACGGTGCCGCTGCTCGAGCGCCTGCGGTTCCTGTGCATCTCGTGCAGCAATCTCGATGAATTTTTCGAGATTCGCGTCGCCGGGCTCAAGCAGCTGCAGGAGCTCGGCGGAGGTCAGCTCGCGGCCGATGCGCTGTCGGTGCCGGAGCAGCTGGCGGCGATCCACGACCGCACGACGCGCCTGGTGGACGATCAGTATCGCTGCCTGAACGAGCTGCTGCTGCCGAAGCTGGCCCGCGAAGGGGTACCGCTCCTCGGCCGCTCCGACTGGAGCCGCGAGCAGAGCGAGTGGCTCGAGCAGTACTTCGAGCGCGATATCGAGCCGGTGCTCTCGCCGCTCGGCCTCGACCCGGCCCGGCCGTTCCCGCGCATCCAGAACAAGAGCCTCAACTTCATCGTCCGGCTCGAGGGCAAGGACGCCTTCAATCGCGACAGCGAGCTGGCGATCGTGCAGGCGCCGCGCTCGCTGCCGCGCGTCGTGCCGCTGCCGGGCGCGGGGGCGACGCGCGCCTGCGTGCTGCTCTCGACGATCATGCAGGCGTTCGTGCACAAGCTGTTCACCGGCATCCGGGTGATCGGCTGCTACCAGTTCCGCGTCACCCGCAACAGCGACCTGTTCGTCGACGACGAGGAAATCGACGATCTGCGCCGGGCACTCGAAGGCGAGCTGGCGCATCGTCGCTACGGTGCGGCGGTGCGGCTCGAGACCTCCAGCGACTGCCCCGAGGACATGGTGAAGTTCCTCCAGGCACAGTTCGCATCGAACGGGCTCGATACCTACCCGGTCGCCGGACCGGTGAATCTCAACCGGCTGTCCGCGGTGTACGACCTGGTGCAGCGGCCGGATCTGAAGTACCCGATCTTCACCCCGGGGATACCCAAGCGCCTCGTGGGCAGCACCGATCTGTTCGCCTGCATCCGCCAGAAAGACATCCTGCTGCACCACCCCTACCAGAGCTTTGCGCCGGTGATGGACTTCGTGCGCCAGGCGGCGGCCGATCCGCAGGTGCTCGCCATCAAGCAGACCCTCTACCGGGCGGGGCATGACTCGCCGCTGGTCGATGCGCTCGTGGCCGCAGCCAATGCCGGCAAGGACGTGACGGTGATCGTGGAGCTGCGGGCGCGCTTCGACGAGGAGGCGAACATCGAGCTCTCCAATCGCCTGCAGGAGGCGGGCGCGCACGTCATGTACGGGGTGGTGGGCTACAAGACCCATGCGAAGCTCGCCCTGGTCGTCCGGCGCGAGGCGAGCGGCATCCGCCGCTACTGCCACCTTGGCACCGGCAACTATCACCCGCGCACCGCGCGGCAGTACACCGACTACGGCCTGTTGACCTGTGACGACGAGATCGGCGCGGACGTTCACGAGCTGTTCCTGCAGCTGACGAGCCTCACCCAGACCCCGAAGCTCAACCGTCTGACGCAATCGCCCTTCGGCATGCACGAGATGGTGCTGGAGAAGCTCGCCCGCGAGGCGGAGCACGCCCGTGCCGGACGCCCGGCGCGGGTGATCGCCAAGATGAACGCGCTCGTGGACCCGCAGGCGATCGAGGCCCTCTACCGCGCCTCGCGCGCTGGGGTCAGCATCGAGCTCATCGTGCGCGGCGTGTGCGCGCTGCGGCCCGGTGTGCCGGGCGTCTCCGAGAACATCACGGTGCGCTCGATCGTCGGGCGCTTCCTCGAGCACTCACGGGTGTTCTATTTCGAGAATGGCGGCGAGCCGGACATGTTCTGCGCGAGCGCCGACTGGATGGAGCGCAACTTCTTCCGTCGCGTCGAGGTGGCCTTTCCGATCCGGCGCCCCGAGCACCGCGCCCGCATCCTGCGCGACCTCGAGATCTGCCTCAAGGACAACTGCCAGGCGTGGCTGCTGCAGGCCGATGGGCACTACGAGCGCATCAGGCGCGGCAAGGAACGCGCCGTCAATGCGCAGGCGGAGCTGCTCGCCGCCTATGCGGCCGGCCCCACGATGGCCGTCTGACGCGCTCAGCGCCCGCTGAAGACCCGCAGCCGGAAGCCGCTCGCCCGCAGGTAATCGACCTCCTGCTGAAGATCGGCCGAGGTGAGCGGGTGCTCCCTGAGCCAGCCCGCCGGGAAGCGCATCTCGAGAGAGCGCGGGGTGGCCGACAGCTCGAGTGCCGGCAGCGCGGTGGAGCTGCGCCCCCGGTGCAGCAGCACCGCGAGACGCAGCAGCACGATGAGATACAGCGCGCTGCGGTCCCAGGGCGGCACCAGCTCCTCGACCCCCTCGAGCACGAGCTTGCGGCGATGGGCGGCGACCACGCGCGCGAGCAGCCGCTGCTCCTCGCGCGGGAATCCGGGCATATCGGCATTCTCCAGCAGGTAGGCCCCGTGCCGGTGGTAACCGCTGTGGGAGACGTCGAGGCCGATCTCGTGCAACCGCGCGGCCCACTTCAGCGCGAGGTGCGCGAGCGGCTCCTCGAGCTTCCAGGCCTCGTGCGTCTGCTCGAGGAAATTGCGCGCCGTGGCTTCGACGCGCTCTGCCTGGGTCGTATCCACGTGATAGCGCTGCTGCATGGCGCGCACCGTGCGCTCGCGGGCGTCCTCGCGGCGGTAGCGGCCGAGCATGTCGTACAGCAGCCCCTCGCGCATCGCCCCTTCGGCGATGCGCATCTCCTTGATGTCGAGCACGCTGAAGATCTCGACGAGTATCGCGAGTCCGCCGGGAAACACCGGGCGGCGGTCCTCGGTGACCGGCTCGAGCGTGAGCTCGCGCGTGTGGCCGGCATCGACGCAGTAGTCGATGGCGCGTGCCATGCCCGCTGGTGTGATGGTGAGTGCGCTCGGATCGAGCGCACGGATGACCTCGCCGATCGCACGCACGGTGCCGGAGCTGCCGGCGCAGTTCTCCCAGCCGCGCTGGCGGAACTCCGCCCACACCGGCTCGAGCTCCAGTCGGGCTGCCAGACGCGCGCGCTCGAAGCGCTTCGGGGAGATCTTGCCGTCGCGGAAGAACCGCTCGCTCCAGGACACGCAACCCATCTGCAGGCTCTCGAGCTCGAGCGGATTCAGCCCCTCGCCGATGATGAGCTCCGTGCTGCCGCCGCCGATGTCGACGACCAGGCGCTTGCCGGGCTCGGTCGGCATGGTATGCGCGACGCCCGAGTAGATCAGGCGCGCCTCTTCCATGCCGGCGATGATCTCGATCGGGTGACCAAGCGCCTCGCGGGCGCGCTCGAGGAACGCCTGCTTCTTGTGCGCCAGGCGCAG
Source organism: Gammaproteobacteria bacterium (assembly GCA_019235245.1). Classification (GTDB taxonomy): domain Bacteria; phylum Pseudomonadota; class Gammaproteobacteria; order Steroidobacterales; family Steroidobacteraceae; genus 13-2-20CM-66-19. The sequence goes on along the minus strand of JAFAKO010000092.1, from coordinate 21,425 downwards.
TGCGTTGGTGCCCACGACCCGTACGCTGTCCGCGTGCATGTCGCGCAGCCGCTGGCCGAAGCGCTGCAGGCAGCCGAGCGCGCGCGCCGCCACGTCCTTGTCGATGCGGCCGTTCTCGGCGACGCCGGCCGCGAGCCGCACCATCTCGCGAAGCCGGTCGATGATGACGAGCTGTCCGTGGGAGTGGCGCGCCACCACCATGTGGAAGCTGTTCGATCCGAGGTCGACCGCCGCGAAGACGTCAGGCACGGGCCGGGGGGCGCTGCGGGAGCTGGCTCGGGTCTCGGGGGATCGGGCGGTAGCGGCTTGCGGAGGCACGCTTGCCGCGCGCCTCAGGCAGCAGTGAAGGAGGAGCCGCAGCCACAGGTCGTGACGGCGTTCGGATTGCGGATGACGAACTGCGCACCCTCGAGGCTCTCGCGGTAATCGATTTCCGCGCCCATCAGGTACTGCACGCTCATCGGGTCGACGAGCAGCTTCACCCCGAGGTTCTCGACGCAGGTATCGCCATCCTGGACGGTCTCGTCGAACTCGAACCCGTACTGCAGGCCCGAGCACCCGCCGCCCTGCACGAACACGCGCAGCATGAGCCGGGGGTTGCCCTCGCCGCGGATCAGGTCGCCCACCTTGCGGGCCGCCGCGTCGGTGAACTTGAGCGCAGGGGCCTCCTGCAGCGCTTCGGTCTGGGGTGTGCTGTCCATATATGAAACGAGTCTAAGAGGCAGCTCCAGTCGGGTCAAAGCGAAGCCGTCACACCCCCCTCAGGCGGCAGAGCCCTGGGGGGCGGCTGGTGGCGTCTGGGGCTCCAGCCGCACCAACTTGCCGATAATCTGGGCGCCGAGCGTCATTTCAATGACGCCGTAATAGACGTTCCCCTCCACCCGCGCAGTGGCTCCAAGGACCACCCGCTCGCTCGCGTGGATATCCCCCTTGATGGTGCCGTTCAGGATGACGTTCGGCACCTGCACCGCCCCTTCGATGGAGCCGGTCTCGCTCACCGAGACCGTGGACTCGCGTGCCTCATCCGAGCGCACTGCACCGATGATCTGCCCGTCGAGGTGCAGGCCCCCCTGGAAATCGATATCGCCGTGGACTCTGGCGGCCTTGCCGATCAGCGTGTCGATGCGGGCCTGGCGGGGATCGCGCGTGAACATGGTGCCTCCGATGGGTGAGGGGCGACCTACGGTGATGCCTCGACGGTCCACAGGAACGTCTGGGAGAGCGGCGCCACATCGTGGCGGCTCGACTGCACTTCCACCACGAGCTGCTCGGGCTTGAAGGCGAGCGGCACGGACAGATCCTGCTCGAAGCTCTGCAGATAACGGAAGTTGTAGCGCAGCTCGCGCACCTGTCCGCCACTGAGTGCGGCCAGATCCAGCGAGCGCGCGCTGCCGCCGGCGGTGCCGTCGAGGCTCAGGTGCACGATACCGGACGCGGCGCTGTCCGCGCGGCCCGAGCGCACCAGCGACATGTGCACGGTGAAGGTCGCCGGATGCTGTCCGGGCGTGATGCGCAGCTGCTCGATCTTCACTCCGAGGGTGTTGGCATTCTGTGCGACCACGCCGCGGTAGAAAGCCAGCTCCTGCTGCTGCCGGTCCACCTGCGCCTGGAGCTCCCCCAGGTTGCGCGCCACTTCCGCCTGCTCGCGGGCGCGGCCGGCGCGGATGGTGTCGGCCTCGGCGAGCCGGGTACGCAGCTCGCGGTTGTCCTTGTCCAGATGCTCGATGCGCACGGCAAGCTCGGTGCGCTGCTGCGCAGCCGCCTGGCGATCGTAACCGGCGTCGTAGCGGCCGAGCTCATACACCACGTAGAGTGCGAACAGGCCGACCAGCGTCGCGGCGACGAGCACCGCGATGCGCAGCGCCGGCGCGCGACGCCGCACCACCAGCGGCGCACCGTCCTTGCCGAGCATGGAGGCGAGCGGAGCCAACGTCGCGTCAGTCGGCGGGCGCGCCGGCCTGCTGGCGGCCTCGCGCGGTCATGCGCTCCCACCATTGCGGATGCGGCGGACGGGCGCCTACGGGAAAGGCGAGATCCGCCAGCTCGGTGAGCGCCCGCGCGTACACCGCGCGCTTGAAATAGATGACTTCCTTCACCGGCTCCCAGTAGTGCGCCCAGCGGAACTGGTCGAATTCAGGCTCGGGGGTGCGGCTGAAGTCGAACTTCGGATCCTCCGGCTTCAGCTGCAACAGGAACCACCGCTGCTTCTGCCCGATGCAGACGGGCTGCTGGTTGCGCCGCACGTAGCGCGCCGGCAGCCGGTAGCGCAGCCACCGTTCCGTCTGCCCGATGAGTGCCACTTCGCTCTTGGCGATGCCGATCTCCTCCTCGAGCTCGCGGTAAAGCGCCTGCTCGAGCGACTCGCCGCGGCGCACGCCGCCCTGTGGAAACTGCCATCCCCGGCCGCCGGTGCGGCGACCGAGAAACACCAGCTCATGATGCATCAGGAGGATGCCCACGTTGGCACGGAAGCCGTCGGCGTCGATGAGGTCGCTCATGTGACGGATGACAGTCTGCCACAAGCATCGTGACGGTGCGGGCGCTACCGCAGTCGGCCGCGGAGGAGATGGCGTTTTCCAACAAATTCCGTGACGCTACGCCGGTGTCAGTACCGGGTACCAACGTCCCGCCGCAGGCGCACGCGCGGTGGGTCGCGCCGGCAGGAGTGCGCGGCCTCGCACTGCTGCTGCTGCTTGCCATCGCCGTATTCCTGTGCGCACTGCTGATCGGCAGCTCAGGCATCAGCCTGCCGCGGGCGCTCGCCGCTCTCACCGGCAGCGGCGATCAGGCGACGCGCACCGTGCTGCTCGCCGTTCGTCTGCCGCGCGTGCTGGCGGGCTTCGGCGTCGGCAGCCTCCTCGCGCTCTCCGGAGTGTTGCTGCAGGCACTGTTCCGCAACCCGCTCGCCGATCCATACGTTCTCGGTGTCTCCGGCGGCGCCGCGGTCGGCGCCCTGCTGGCGATGATCGCGGGCGCGGCCGCGCTGGTGGTGCAATCTGCGGCGGTCGCCGGCGCGCTCATCGCGGTGACCGTCGTCTATCTCCTCGCGCGCGGCGGCGGCACACCGCGGTTGCTGCTCACCGGCGTGGTGCTGGCGAGCGCCTGCGGGGCGCTGGTGAGCGTGTTGCTGGCACTCGCCGACTCCTCGCGGGTGCGCGGCATGGTGTTCTGGCTCGCGGGCGATCTGGAGTGGGCGACCAGTCCCTGGCTGAGTGGCGGAACGGCGCTGCTCGCGGTGCTGGTGGCGCTGCTGGTCGCCCGCCCGCTGAACGTCCTGGCGGCCGGTGAGCTCCGTGCCCGTACCGTGGGGCTCGCGCTCGAGGCATGGCGCACGGTGCTGTTCATCGCCTGCGCCGCACTCACGGCCTTGGCGGTGGTGAGCGCCGGTACCGTCGGCTTCGTCGGTCTCATCACGCCGCACGCCGTACGCCTGAGCTTCGGCAGCAGCGACCATCGCATCGTGGCCCCTGCCGCAGCGCTCGCCGGCGGCATGCTGCTCACGGCTGCCGACCTGATCGCACGCACGATTGCCAGCCCGCGGCAGCTGCCCGTCGGCGCCATCATGGCGCTGGTCGGCGCCCCGCTGTTCGTGGCACTGCTGCGCCAGCGTACCCGCTAGGGACCAGTGCCGGGTATATAGAGAGTCCGGACTGCGGCGCAGCACGCGCCCACGGTCGTCGGGTTGTCACCTGCCAGTCACGCCCCGGTCACGGGCGGCAAATAGCGTTTGCCGCTCATTTCGTATCCGCAATACGCAATAAAAGAGGTGTGTCATGTCCAGCCGGCAGTGCAGGGGTTTGATTCGCAGCGCGGTAGTGACGGCCCTGGCGGCTGCGCTGGGCGGGCAGTTGGCCCACGCCGCGGATGCGCAGATGGGCGGTTCGCACGAGAACGACCACAGGACGGCGAGCCCGATCAAGCACGTGATCGTCATCGTGGGCGAGAACCGCAGCTTCGACCATGTGTTCGCGACCTACCAGCCGCGGCGCGGCGAGAGCGTGGACAATCTCCTGTCGAAGGGCATCGTGAACATCGACGGCTCACCGGGCCCGAACTACGCCCTCGCGCGGCAGAATTCCGCCGTGGACACCGGCGCATATTCGCTGGCACCCGGTGGCAAGACGCCCTACAACCAGGTGAACCACAAGCTGCAGGCTCCGGGCACCTCGTACGCGCCGCAGACCTGCTACACCGACGTGGCGACGGCCTCGCTCGATGGCCCGGGCTGCATGGCCACGCTCGCTCTCGCTGCCGAGGCCGACTACGGTCTGCTGCTGCGGGATCTGCCGTTGCTGACCGAGGGAGCCACCGGACTTCCCGGAGGCTCACCCGACTCGCGCATCGTCGGCTACAGCAACCTGCCGAACGGCCCCTATCCGCTCGTCACCCTGCAGAACGGCAGCCAGGTGAGTCTCTACGACACCTACGGCGGCAGTCCCGTGCACCGCTTCTACCAGATGCAGCAGCAGCTCGATTGCGATGTCAGCAAGGCGACCGACAGCAACCCGAGCGGCTGCCAGGCGGACCTGTTCTCGTGGGTGGAGGAGACGATCTCCTCGGGCTCGAACGGCGGCCCACCGCACGCCCTCAAGGAGGGCGACATCGCGCTTGGCTTCTACAACGTCGCGATGGGCGATGCGCCGTATTTCACGGAGCTGGCGCGTAAATACACGCTCAACGACAACTATCACCAGCCGGCGATGGGTGGCACCTACGCCGACATGATGCCGCTTGGCTATGCGACCGAGCTGTACTACGCCGATGCCGACGGCAATCCGGCCGTACCGCCCGCGAACCAGATCGAGAATCCCGACGCGCTGGCCGGCACCAACAACTGGTACACGCAGGACGGCTACTCCGGCGGCAGCTACAGCAATTGCTCCGACCCGTCGCAGCCGGCGGTCGGCGCCAAGCTCGCCTACCTGGCGGCGCTGAAGGTGCCGGCGCAGTGCACCCCGAACGCCTTCTACCTGCTCAACAACTACGTGCCGGCGTTCATCGGCAGCGGTCAGACCGACCCGGTGAACAACGGGCCCTTCACACTGCCGCCCGTGATCAAGCAGCGCCACATCGGCGACCTGCTGAGCGCGGCCAAGATATCCTGGGCCTACTTCGGCGAGCGCTGGAACGACTTCAAGACCGCTCCGGGCCTGGGGGCGAACTTCGGCAGCCTGGACCCGATCGCCTATCTCTATTGCAACATCTGCAACCCGTTCCTGTATTCCGCCTCGACCATGACGAATCCCACCGAGCGCGAGGCGCACAACAAGGACACGCTCGACCTGTACGACGCCATCGCCAAGGGCGACCTGCCGGCGGTGTCGATGGTGAAGCCCAGCACCTTCAACGACGGCCATCCGGCCTCCTCCAAGTTCAGCCTGTTCGAGGCCTTCACGCGCAAGATCGTCGACGCGGTGCGCGCCAACCCCGAGCTGTGGGAGTCCACCGCGATCCTCATCACCGTCGATGAGGGCGGCGGCTACTACGACTCCGGCTACGTGCAGCCGCTCGACTATTTCGGCGACGGCACACGTATTCCGCTGCTGGTAGTCTCCAAGTACTCGACCGGCGGGCACGTGGCGCACGAGTATTCCGATCACGCCTCGGTGGTCAAATTCATCGAGCGCAACTGGAAGCTCGGCAAGCTCGGCCCCCTGAGCCGCGACAACCTGCCAAACCCGCACACTTCGCGCCATAATCCGTATGTGCCGAAGAACGCGCCGGCACTCGGCGACCTGTTCGGCAACTTCGACTTCGGAGATGACCGCGGGGAGCACTGAGTCTCTCGGTGAGCAGGCGGCAGCCCGCAGTGCGCTGATTCGCGGAGACCTGTCCGGCGCCGAGCGACTGTGCGCGCGCGCAGTCGCTGCGGATGCCGGACAGGGATGGGCGTGGCTGCTGCTCACCGAGACCGCGCTGCTGCGCGAGCGCGTCGACGCCGCCGTGAAGAGCGCCGAGCGCGCCGTGGCGCTCCTGCCCCGCAACCCGCTCGCGCACATCCTGCAGGCGAAGTGCCTGCTGCTGAGCGGGGAAGCGGCCGCGGCGCGCGGTGCCGCGGAAAGCGCGGCGCTGCGCGTCGGCACGAGCGCCGAGGCGCTCGATGCTCTCGGCGCCATCTTCGGCCTGCTCGGGCAGCACGCCCGGGCCCGGCAGCTGTGCGAACGGGCCGTCGCCGCGCAACCGCAGGTACCGCAATATCTTTTCAACCTTGCGGCCACCGAGCGCGCCCTCGGGGAGCTGGCCGCCGCGGAGAGCCACTGCGACGCCGCGATCGCCGGCGCGCCGCGCTTCAGCCTCGCACATTACCTGCGCGCCGACCTGCGCACGCAGACGGCAGACCACAACCATCTCGCCGAGCTCGGTCGACTGCTGGAGGCCGGCGGGTTGCCGGCGGCGGATGAGATCGCGCTGCGCTTCGCCTTCGCCAAGGAGCTCGAGGATCTCGGCGAGCATGCGCGCGCGTTCGAGCAGGTGACGCGCGGCTGCGCGCTGCAGCGCCGCTCGATGACCTACGACGCCGGCGCCGAGATCGCCGCGATCGACCGCATCATCGCCACCCAGGATCGCGCCACCCTGGCCCGCATCGCAGCCGCGGGCGACTGCGAGGCCAACCCGGTCTTCGTCACGGGCCTGCCGCGCAGCGGCACGACGCTGGTCGAGCGGATCATCGCCGCTCACGGCGGCATGACGGCCATCGGCGAGAGTGGCGCCTTTGCCGCGGAGCTGCGCCATGGACTGCCACAGCTCGGTCCGCGCTACATGGCGGCAGCGGCCGCCTGGAGCAGCGGCGTGCCCGGGCGGCTCCTCGACAAGACGCTCCCGAACTATCTGCACTGCGGGCTGATCCGCGCGGTGCTGCCGCGCGCGCGGATAATTCTCGTGCGGCGCGATCCGCTCGATTCCTGCTGGGCGCTGTACAAAGCGCATTTCCAGGGCAAGTTTGCTTTCTCGTACGACCAGGCTGAGCTGGCCGAGTACTTCCTCGCCTTCCGCCGACTGGCGCACCACTGGCGCGCCACGCTGCCGGCCGACGCACTGCTCGAGGTGCAATACGAGGAGCTGGTGGCCGACCCGGCCGTGCAAAGCAGGCGCGTCAGCGATTTCCTCGGCCTGCGCTGGCGGGAGGAAGTGCTGCGGTTCCACGAAAGCGCCCTGCCATCGGCCACCGCCAGCGCGGTGCAGGTTCGCCGGCCGGTGCACCGCGACTCGGTCGGCAGATGGCGCCCGCACGCCGACGGCCTGAAGGTGCTGCGCGAGCGCCTGGCGCGCGAGATCCCGCCCGAGGAGCTCGCGCCGCCGCGCTAGTCAGGCGACGACGTTCGGCGAGATCGCGACGCGGTTACGCCCCGCGCTCTTGGCGCGATAGAGCGCCGCGTCGGCTTCGGCGATCAGCCGCTCGGCGAGCACCTTGTAGTCGCGCTGCCCGGGGCCGGGCTTGGCCGCGGCGACGCCGATCGACAGCGTCACGGTCTCCATCTTGCCCCGGCCGACCGCGATCGGTTCGGCGCGCACTGCGTGCAGCACGCGTGCGGCGACTTTCTCACCGTCGCTCATCGCGGCCTGCGACAGCACCATGGCGAACTCGTCGCCGCCGAAACGCGCCCCGGTGTCGCTGAGGCGCATCTCCGCATCGATGCGCTGCGCCACCTCGCGCAGCACCGCATCGCCGGCGAGGTGACCGTACTGGTCGTTGATGCGCTTGAAGTGATCGACGTCGATCATCAGGCAGATGATCGAATGCCGTGAGCGCTGTGCCCGCGACAGCTCCTCGCGCAGGCGCGCGTGCAGGTAGCGTCGGTTGTGGAAGCCGGTGAGGAAGTCGGTGAGCCCGCTGCGCAGCAGGCGCGCGCGGTTCACGGCATTCTCCACGCAGATCGCCGCCACCAGCCCCAGGTGGGCGAGGAAATCACTGCCGAGCTCGGGCGTGAAGCGCCGCGGGTCGGTGCTGGAGAACACCAGCACCCCATCGAGCGGCTCGCTACGGCGCATCGGGATCAGCGCCAGGCTGCCCGGCGGGGCGCTGACACCCGGCACGAGCAGCTCGTGATCGGCCTTGCGGTAGGGACCGAGCCAGGGCCGCTCGAGGGTGGCGAGCTGCGGCGCGATGCTCACCAGGGCATCGACGAAGCACACGCCCGCGGGCTCGTTCGGCGTGACGCCATCGCCCGAGAGCAGGTGGCGGATCTCGTGCTGCGGGTCGTGCAGGATGAGTGCGACCTCATCGAGCTGGTACGAGGTGCGCAGGCCCACGATGAGCCGCTCGAACAGCTGCGTGAGCGAGCCGGCGCGCAGCAACTCGAGCTCACGCTCCTGCGTCTTGCGCAGCAGCGAGTCGTTGCGCCCCACCTCCTCGGTCAGCGCGGCGAGCCGCGCCTGCAGGCGGTGATTGTCCGCCTCGAGCCGCATGAGCTCCGCTTCGGCAGTGGCACGGTGCGCGCCGGAGGTCGCGTTCGGCGAGGTTTCGGATCGGCGCATCGCGCGAGTTTCCTCCTAGGCGCGCTGCTGCGTCACGCTGCGCCGGTCCTCCAGATAATCGCGCCCGCGGCGCATCAAAGCAACGAATGCGTCGTGATCCTGCGACAGTACCGCGGTGCGCAGACGTTCCACGGCCTGCGCGAGTGCCTCGAGGGACTCTGCACCGTAGTCATTGAGGCTCTGTATTTCATAATACAGTTCCGGGCTCTCCTGGGCGACGCGGCTCGCCACGTCGAGCTGCGCGTCGAAAGTGGTGCTGGACATGCGCGCGAGCTTCGGCGCGGCCTCGCCACTGTCGGCGAGCGCCGTGAAGAACGCGATGTTGAGCGCGTGCGACAGCCCCAGCACGTAGGCGATGAGCCGATCGTGATCATCGAGGCTCATGACCACCTGCTCCGCCATGGTGGCGGCGAACAGCTCGCGCGCTGCCGTGAGCGCGGCGGCGTTGCCGAGATCCACGAATACCACGTGCCGCCCGGAAAGCAGCTCGGTATCGGGGCCGAACATCGGGTGCACCGAGGTCACCTTGCAGCCGTGCGACTTGAGCGCCAGCAGGCCGGCGCGCAGCGGCGATTTGAGCGAGCCGACATCGAAGATCACCCCGGGCGGACGGCGCAGCGCCAGATCGCGCAGGATCCCGTCGGTGATGCCGAGCGGGGTGGCGAGGACGATGAAGTCGTGGCGCAGATCACTGCGATGCCAATCCTCGACGCGGCTGACACCGGGAGAGGACGCGGCGGGATCCGCGATCTCGACACTGAAGCCCTGCGAGAGCAGAAAGCTCACGAACCAGCTGCCCATCTTGCCGGCACCGCCGATGATGAGCGCCCGCCGCCCGCTGCCCGCACCGTGCGCCACGACGCTCGCCTGCTCCTGCGTGGTGAGCGATGAGCGGATCAGCAGCCGCAGCAGCTGCTCGGCGAGCTCCCCGGACACTCCGCGCTCGCTCGCCAGCGCGCGTACCCCCAGGATCACCTCGCGCTCGCGCTCGTAGTCGCGCGTCGGCTTGCCGGTGGCGCGCTTGACACGTGCCACCTCTTCGCTCAGCGCCTTGCGTTCCGCCACGAGTTGGATGAGCTGGCGGTCGAGATCATTCACTCGCTGGCGCAGATCCTCCAGCGTCACGGCATCGCGCGTCATGGGAGGGCCTCCTCAAGTGCCCACTCCTTTCTATCGGGCCGCCGGTCGGGGTGCAAGGGCGGGCGCCTGCCAGATGCGGATGCCGAAACGCCACGTGGCAGGATGTTGCGCGAGGGTCTGCACGTGCAGCTCACCGCTCGCCCGGTCCCAGATGAACGCACTGCCGCTCGCCGGGTGGGTCGCCCAGCGCGGATGCGCCGCGAGGAAGGCCGCGACGGCCGCCGGCGTAACATGCTGCTGGCGGATCTCGTAGCCCGCCCTCACCAGGCGCTGGAGCGCCGCCTGGTCCCAGGCGCGCGGCGGGTAAAGGCGATAGGGCTCGGTCAGCTCCGCCGCCAGCGCCCTGCCGAGCGGGTTGTAGCTCAGCGGGAGCAGCGACATGCCGCCGCCGGCGGCCGGCGGAGTCGGTGAGCGGGTCAGGCGATTGAACTCCGCCGGATCGCCGGCAGCCGCCATCCAGGCGACCGTCTCCTGCGCGAGGAGGTTGACGGTGGCATCCGCCTTGAGGAAGTGATCCGTGAGGCGCCCGGCAACGCGACCGAGCCAGGCCTGCCCAACGCGCGGCGACTCGGCCTCCACCGCGCGCAGCGTCGCCGCCTGCACGCGGAACTCGGCGGCGAGCGCCGGTGCGAGGTCGAAATCGGCGGCATCGAACAGCGGCACCAGCGCCGCCGCGTACTCCTCCCCCGGCGCGAGCTGCACCGCGGGATCGGCGATCAGATCGGCGAGCAGCAGGAAGTCGGACTGCAGGAAGGCGATGGCCAGCATCTTCCACCGCAAGGTGCCCTCGCCGGTCAGCACGCGACGCCACAGTCCGATGTCGCCCTCGAGCTCCGCGAGTCCGAGCTGCCGCTCGAACGGGTGCGCGGCGCGCATCTGCAGCGCGAGCTGCGCGAGGAACAGCCGGCGCACTTCGCTCGGCGCCGCCGCGGCCGGAGCGAGCGCCTGCGGGCGCGCCGTCTCGTAGTAGCCGCGCAGCAGTAACAGATCGAGATAACGCTCCATCAGCTCATGGTTGTCGGCGAGCAGCGCGGTGATCTGCGCCTCGTGCTCCGGAGCCTCGGTCCACACCGAAGACTCGAGCGGGTGGATGAAGCTGATGTCGCCCCTGAAGCCGAGGCGCGGCGCATCCGTGCTGCGTGACCCGTCGGGCTCGCTGCGGTCGTACTGGCCGATACGCGCCTCGCCCACCGCGATCACCGATTCGGCCGGCGGCGCGTCGAAACCCTGCAGCGCCACGTAGATATTCTCGGCCGGGGCGTAGCGGTTGGCGGGCGCAGTCAGCAACGTGCGGGCCGTGGCAGAGAGCCGCTCATCCCGGGCATTGACGATCACGGCGAGGACGAACAGCAGGCCGCCGAGCCCGCCGACGGCGAGCAGGCCGAGGGCGAGCCACCGCAGTGATGGTGTCAGCGTCCGTGCCTGCCGTTGCTTCATGGCCAGCCGCTATGGTCCCATTGGTGATCATGGCTGACTACTGCGAGCTGCTGCCCGAGCCACTGCCGGTCGAGCCACTGACACTCGTGGCCCAGTGGCTCGCACAGGCGCAGGCGGCAAACATCCAACCGAATCCCAATGCCATGGTGCTCGCGACCAGCACCCCGGATGGCCGACCGAGCGCGCGCGTGGTGCTGTGCAAGGACATCGTGCCGCAGCCGGGTTTCGTCGTCTTCTACACCAACTACCTGTCGGTGAAGGGCCGGCAGCTCAAGGGCAACCCGCGCGCCGCCGCGGTCATGCACTGGGATGCGCTGCATCGCCAGGTGCGCATCGAGGGTCAGGTCGTGGTGGCGCCCGAAGCCGACAGCGACGCCTATTTCGGCGCGCGCGCCTGGCAGAGCCGCATCGGCGCGTGGGCGAGCGAGCAGAGCGAGCCGATCGCCTCGCGCGCGCAGCTGCTCGAGGCGGTGCAGAGCACCGCACGTCGCTTCGGTGCGCCGACGCCGGGCGCGCCAGGCGCCGATGACTCGCTGAAGGTGACCGTGCCCCGCCCGCCGCACTGGGGCGGGTATCGGCTGTGGGCGGAGAGCGTGGAGCTGTGGGCCGAGGGAGCGGCACGCATCCACGACCGGGCGCGCTGGGAGCGCACGCTGCGCAGTGTAGCCGGCAACAGATCGTTCAAGCCCGATGCGTGGGTGGCGACACGACTGCAACCGTGATGTGGAAGGCCCTGCGCATCACCGTGCTGCTGCTGGTGCTGCTCGCGGTCGCGCTCCACACCTGGCTCGACCGCGTTGCGACGCAGGGCTGGCAGGAGCCGCTGTGGGTCGGACTGTTTCCGCTCAACGGCGACGGCAGCGCCTCGACCGGCGAGTACCTGAGCACCCTGCGCAGCAGCGACTTCCAGGCGCTCGAGAATTTCTTTGCGCGTGAGAGCACCCGCTACGGGCTGAAGCTCGACCAGCCGGTGCACGTGGAGCTGTACCCGCAGGGCTCGAAGCTGCCGCCGGCGCTCGCGCCGGACGCCGGACCCCTCGGCACGGCGTGGTGGAGCCTCAAGCTGCGGTGGTTCGCGGCACACGCAGCCCAGGTGCCGGGGCGTGCCCCGCCGCGCGTGCGCCTGTTCCTCCTGTACCACGACCCGGACAAGCTCGAGCGCACTCCGGACTCGCACGGCATGCAGAAGGGACTGGTGGGGGTCGTGCACCTGTTCGCCGACAGCGGCATGGCGGGACAGAACAACATCGTGATCGCGCACGAGCTGCTGCACACGGTAGGAGCGACCGACAAGTACGATCTCAACACCGGCGCACCGCTCTTTCCGGGTGGCTATGCCGACCGCGAGCAGGAGCCGCGCTATCCGCAGCAGCAGGCGGAGGTCATGGCGGGGCGGCGCCCGCTCTCGGCGTACCAGTGGGAGATGCCGCACTCGCTCGCGGGCGTGGTGGTCGGACCGGAGACCGCGCGGGAGATCCGGTGGACGCACTGAGCCGCGAGCGCCATACACCCACGGTTGGGGGGCTTGCGGCGACCGGCGTCAGCGTGCGCGCGGGTCAGCGCGAGCTGGTGCGGGAGCTGGCGGTCGAGTTCACACCCGGGGAGATGCTCGCCATTCTCGGCCGCAACGGCTCGGGCAAGACGCTCTCGCTGCACACTCTCGCCGGGCTGCGCGCGCCCGACGCGGGCACCGTGTCGCTCGAGGGTGCAGCGCTGCCGCAGTGGCGCCGGCGCGCGCTGGCACTGTACCTCGGCCTCCTGCCTCAGGACCTGGAGGAGGGCTTCGTCAGCACCGCCATCGAGACGGTGCTCATCGGACGTCATCCGCACCTCTCATTGTGGCAGTGGGAGAGCGCGCGGGACGAGCTCATCGCGCGCGAAGCGCTGCGGGCCGTCGACCTCGAGGGCTTCGCCGCGCGCCGCACGGATACGCTTTCCGGTGGCGAGCAGAGGCGGCTTTCCATCGCGGCGCTCCTCGCCCAGCAGCCGCGGATTTTCCTGCTCGATGAGCCTACCAACCACCTCGATCCGCACCACCAGCTGGCGGTACTCGCCCTGTTTCGCAGCCTCGCCGACTCCGGCAGCACCATCGTCACGACGCTGCACGACCCGACGCTCGCCGCGCGCTTCGCCGACCGGGTGCTGCTGCTCTACGGCGATGGCAGCTGGCGGCTAGGCCCGGTCGCGACGACGCTCACCGCCGCGACTCTCTCGGAGCTCTACCTTACAGCGATGGTCGAGCTGGGCGGGGACGGACGACGCGTGTTCGTCACGGCCTGAGGGCATCGAGCACGCTCGCGTGCAGGGCGCCATTGGTGGCGAGCACGCTGGTCGTGTCGAGCCCCACCGGCGCGCCGTCCAGATCGGTGAAGGTGCCGCCAGCCTCGCGCACCACCACGACCAGCGCGGCGATATCCAGAATGTTGATGTCGGACTCGATGACCACATCGAGTGAGCCCCGGGCGAGCAGATGGTAGTGCACGAAGTCGCCGTAGCCGCGCACCCGCTCGACACGGCCGAAGAGCTCACCGAGGCGCTGCCAGTGCGGCGGGCGCGTGAGGCTCTTGAAGTTGCCGAACGAGTAGAACGCTTCCCCGATCGTCGCCACCTCGCTCACGCGGATCCGCTCCTCGTTGAGGAATGCGCCGACACCGCGCTCCGCCCAGGCGAGCTCGTTGTAGGCGGGCGCATTGGATACCCCGAGCACCAGCTCCCCGGCGCGCATCAGCGCGATCTGCGTCGAGAAGAACGGTGCCTCGCGGACGAACGACTTGGTGCCATCGATCGGATCGACGAGCCAGATGCTCTCCGCTCCCATGGCGTGCCTGCCGGTCTCCTCACCGTAAAAGCCGTAGCCCGGGAACCAGCGCGCGAGGGTGCTGTGTATCACCTCCTCCGCGCGCACGTCCGCTTCCGTGACCGGGGACTGGTCCGGCTTGATGCGTACGCTCGGATTGCGCCGATAGTAGGCGTGGATGACATCGGCCGCGGCGCGCGCGGCCTCCAGGGCAGCAGCCAGTTCTTTCGAGGCCATATCGCTTAGGATACGTCCATGGGCAACCGCCTGAGCAGGATCTATACGCGCACCGGCGACGACGGCACCACGGGCTTGGGCGATGGCACGCGGGTCCCCAAGGATAGCGCGCGGGTGGAAGCCTTCGGCAGCGTGGACGAGCTCAACAGCGCAATCGGCGTGCTGCTCGCAATGCCCGATCTCCCGGCCGGGGTCGCCACCAGCCTCACCGAGGTGCAGCACGAGCTCTTCGACCTCGGCGGTGAGCTCTGCATACCGGGTCACCGGGTCATTGCTGCCGAGCACGTCGCGCGGCTCGAGAAATCCCTCGACGACTTCAACGACACCCTGCCGCCGCTCAAGGAGTTCATTCTGCCCGGCGGGGGGCCGGCGGCGGCCGCCTGCCACGTGGCGCGCGCCATTGCGCGGCGCGCCGAGCGGCGGGTGTGGGCGCTTTCCCGGTCGGAGACCGTCAGCCCGGAGGCGGCAAAATATCTGAATCGCCTCTCGGATCTGTTGTTCGTGCTGGCGCGCGTGCTCGCGCGGCATGAGCGCGGCCAGGAGGTGCTCTGGCGTCATGACCGCGGGCGCCAGGCGTGAAGCCCGGCGCCGCGGGCGACGCGCTGCGAAGCGGCCGCTGTCGAAGAGGCGGCCCTGTCGAATAGACGATTCGCCGATAGTTAGCTAAATATCTAACTATCGCCGGATGGCCCTTGCACCGCCGACCCCTGCACCGCCGACCCCTGCACCGCCGGCCCCTGCACCGCCGGCCGCTGCACCGCCGGCGCTGGCACCGCCGCATCCCCCCGCAGGGCTCCCTCCAGCAACCCGCGAAAGTGCGCCCAGTCGAAGGCTGGGCCCGGGTCGGTCTTGCGACCGGGCGCCACCTCGCTATGCCCGGCGATGGCCTGCTGGCTGAGCGACGGATACGCCGCGAGCAGCGCCGCAGTGAGCGCGGCGAGCGAGGCGTATTGCGCATCGGTGTACGGGGTGTCGTCGGTGCCCTCGAGCTCGACACCGATCGAGTAGTCGTTGCAGCCCGGGCGGCCCTGCCATGCCGACTGTCCGGCGTGCCAGGCACGCTCGGTAAAGGGCACGTACTGCACGATGCGCCCATCGCGCCGGATCAGCGCGTGTGCCGAGACCCGCTGCGCAGCGATCCCGCCGAAGTACGGGTGCGCGTCCGCCGGCAGGGTGCCGGTGAACAGCCGGTCGATCCAGGGGCCACCGAACTCTCCCGGGGGCAGGCTGATGCCATGCACCACCAGCAGCTCGGGCAACGTCCCCGCGGGGCGGGCGTCGAAGTGCGGCGAGAGCACCTGGGATGCCCCGCCGAGAAGCCCGGTTGCAACGTCGACTCTCACCACTGCCGATTATAGGATGGACGCCGTACGGGGGCGGCCGTCAGACCTGCATCTCCTGCCACGGCTCGGGACTCGCCCCGGGAGTGACCTAGGCATCATGCCCAGCACCAATTCCGCCTGGGTCGCGCGCGACCTCGCGCACGTGTGGCACCCGTGCACGCAGATGAAGGATCACGAGGGCGAGCTGCCGCTTGTGCCGATCCGCCGCGGCGTCGGTGCATGGCTCGAGGACTACGACGGGCGGCGCTATCTCGATGCCGTGAGCTCCTGGTGGGTGAACCTCTTCGGTCACGCGAACGCGCGCATCAATGCGGCCGTCCGCGAGCAGCTCGAGCGACTCGAGCACGTGATCCTCGCCGGCTTCACGCACGAGCCGGTGATCACGCTCTCGGAGCGACTGACCGCCATCGCGCCCGCGGGGCTGACCCGGTGCTTCTATGCGGACAACGGCTCCTCGGCCATCGAGGTGGCGCTCAAGATGAGCTTTCACTTCTGGCGCAACACCGGCCACAGCGGCAAGCGGCGCTTCATCACGCTCGAGAACAGCTACCACGGCGAGACCCTCGGGGCGCTCGCGGTGGGCAACGTCGAGCTCTACAAGGACATTTACCGCCCGCTCCTCATGGACGTTCTTACCGTGCCCTCGCCCGACGCCTACGGGCGCGAGCCGGCAGAGAGCGCGGCAGGCTACGCGCGACGCCGCTTCGCGGACCTCGAAGCCACGCTCGCCGAGCACGCACACGAGACCTGCGCGGTGATACTCGAGCCGCTGGTGCAGTGCGCAGCCGGCATGCGCATGTACGACCCGCTCTACCTGAAGCTGCTGCGCTCGGCCTGCGACCGCCACCAGGTGCACCTGATCGCCGACGAGATCGCGGTCGGCTTCGGCCGCACCGGCACCATGTTCGCCTGCGAGCAGGCTGGCATCAGCCCCGACCTGATGTGCCTCTCCAAGGGGCTGACGGCGGGATATCTGCCGCTGTCGGTGGTGCTCACCGGCGAACGCATCTACACCGCGTTCTACGACGAGTACGCGAAGCTGAGCGCCTTTCTTCACTCGCATAGCTTCACCGGCAACCCGCTCGGCTGCGCGGCCGCGCTGGCGAGCCTCGATATCTTCCGCGAGGAGCGCACGCTCGAGCACAACCGTGGGCTCGCCGCGCACATGGCAGAGCGTGCCGCGCCGCTTGCGGCGCATCCCCATGTTGCCGAGGTGCGCCAGCGCGGCATGATCGTGGCGATCGAGATGGCCGCGGACAAGGCACACCGCACGCCGTACCCCTGGCAGGAGCGGCGCGGCCTGCGTGTGTACCGCCATGCACTCAGCCGCGGCGTGCTGCTGCGACCCATCGGCAACGTGGTGTACTTCATGCCGCCGTACGTGATCACGCCCGAGGAGATCGACCTGATGGTCGAGGTCGCCAGGGAAGGGATCGAGCTTGCGACATGCGCCTGACCCGCGTGTTCGTGGACGCCCCGCTCGGCCCCGGTGAGCATGTGACACTTTCCGGCGGCGCGGGCACGCACCTGGCGCGCGTGCTGCGGCTGCGGCCCGGCGATGCCTGCGTGCTCTTCAATGGCCGCGGCGGCGAGTACAGCGCGGTCATCGATGGCATACGCGGCGCGAGCGTGCTGGCGGTGGTCGGAGCTCACTGCGATGCCGAACGGGAGTCGCCGCTCGCCCTCACCCTTGCGCAGGGCGTCTCGCGCGGGGAGCGCATGGACCTCGTGGTGCAGAAGGCCACCGAGCTCGGCGTCACACGCATCGCGCCGCTGCTGTGCGAGCGCAGTGTCGTCAGGCTCGATGAGCAGCAGGCGCGGCGCCGGCGCGAGCACTGGCAGGCGATCGCGATCGGTGCCTGCGAGCAGAGCGGGCGTAACCGCGTGCCGGAGGTGCTGGCTCCCATGCCCCTGCCCGAATTCCTGAGGGAGAGCAGCGACGACGCCTCGCCGTCCGGCGCCGCGGGCGCGCTGCGGATCGTGCTGTCGCCGGCGGGAACGACCCGACTCCCGGCCCTCCCCCGCCCGGCGCCTGCCGTCACGGTGCTGATCGGCCCCGAAGGCGGCCTCGCCGAGAGCGAGCACCAGTCGGCCGCCGCGGCGGGCTTCCTCGCCCTGCGGATGGGCCCGCGCATCCTGCGCACCGAGACCGCCGCGATCGCAGCGCTCGCGCTGCTGCAGCGGGAGCTCGGAGACCTCTCATAAGCTACGCAACAGGAGACCCCATGAGAATCGCAATCATCGGTCAGCAGGCCTTCGGCAAGAGCGTGCTCGAGGCCTTCCGTGCGCGCGGCGACGAGGTCGCGGGTGTGTTCTGCGCGCCGGAGAAGCCGGGCGCCAGACCGGACCCGCTGCGACAGGCGGCGGAGCAGCTCGGGGTGCGCGTCTTCCAGCTGCCGAGCCTCAAGGGTCCCGAGCCCGCCCGGGCGCTGCGCGCGCTCGAAGTCGAGCTCGGCGTGATGGCCTACGTGCTGCAGCTGGCGCCGACGGAGTTCACGAGCATCCCGCGCCACGGCACCATCCAGTACCACCCGTCGCTCCTGCCGCGCTTTCGCGGACCGAGCTCCATCAACTGGCCACTGATTCTCGGCGAGACCCGCACAGGACTCACCATCTTCCGGCCCACCGAGGGCCTGGACGAAGGTCCGGTCATCCTGCAGAAAACCGTGGACGTCGGCCCCGACGACACGCTCGGCAGCATCTACTTCGACCGGCTGTTTCCGCTCGGGGTCGAGGCGCTTCTCGAGGCGGCCGACCTCGTGGTCGCGGGCCGCTCCCGCGAGACGATGCAGGACGAATCGCAGGCGAGCTACGAGGGCTGGTGCCGCGATCCCGAGGCGCAGATCAACTGGCACGCCCACATCGACATCGCCTACAACCTCATTCGCGGCTGCAGCCCCTCTCCAGGCGCATGGACCCTGTCAGGCGGTAGGAAGCTGCGCATCCTCGAAGCGCGCAAGCACCCGGCACGCGTGTTCGCGGACGTGAAGGGCAAGCCCGGCGAGATCGTGGCGATTGGAGCGCAGGGGCTCGAGGTGGCGCTGCAGGGGGGCCGGCTCGAGCTCCTCAAGGTGCGCGTGGACGGTGCCGAGAAGACGACCGGAGGCGCGTATGCCGCCGCCGCGGGACTCGCACCCGGGATGCGGCTCGACGCCCCTCCCGGGTCCTGAGCCAGCCGCGCGCGCCGCTAGGCGGCGATGCTGGTCTCGTCGGCGATCATCTCCTCGAGCCGCTCGAGATCCGGAACGAGGGGCGTCTCGTTCACCATCCGGATCTGGCAGATCACCGGCATGCGCTCGGGGAACACCCGCGAGTTGTCCGGCCGCACGACATCCGAGCTGACGCGCACCAGTTGCGGAAAGCCCTGGGAGATGAGCGCGAAGTTGCCGCCATCCACGCGGGTGCCGAGCGCGTGCAGGATGACGATGCGCGTGCGGCCGCTCGCCGGCGGTATCGTCTGGCCGCAGGCGCCCTCGAAGGAGATGAGCGGTACGGCCTTGCCGTTCCACGGCACGGTGCCGATGTACCAGGGCGGCGCGCCGGTCATCTCGGAAGGGGTCTGGAAGCCGATCACCTCGGCCACGCAGGAGCGGGGAATGATCAGCCGCCCCTCGGTGAGCGGGACCAGCAGGCTGTAGATCTCGGCGACGCGCTCGGCCACGCTCAGCTCCCGTAGGCCTGCCGGCCGGCTGCCCGCCGCCGCTCGACGAGCGGCGCGATCGCATCGAGCAGCTGCGCTTCCTGGTAGGGCTTGCCGAGATAGTCATCGACGCCGAGCTCGATGGCGCGGGCGCGGTGCTTCTCGCCGACGCGCGAGGTGACCATGATGATCGGCACCTCCTTCAGGCGCGGGTCGTTGCGCACGTGCGCCGCGACCTCGTAGCCATCCATGCGCGGCATCTCGATATCGAGCAGGATGACATCCGGGACGTTGTCCTGCAGCAGCGCCACCGCATCCATGCCGTCGCGCGCGGTCAGCACGCGCATGCCGTTGCGCTCGAGCAGCCGCTGCGTCACGCGGCGCACGGTGATGGAGTCGTCCACCACCATGGCGAACACGCGGCGGTCGCCGCGCTCCCGCGGTGGCGGCGCCGGCGCCTGCGCCCGGGTGCGCCACTCGGCGCGCACCAGCGCACCGATGTCGAGAATGATGACGATGCGCCCGTCGCCGAGGATGGTGGCGCCGGAGATGCCGCGGATGCTGGAGATCTGTGGCCCGACCGACTTGACCACGATCTCGCGGCTGCCGACGAGCTCATCGGCGACGATGCCGGTCGAGTGCTCGCCGGCACGTACCAGCACCACCGGGATGGTGACGTCCTGCCCGGGCAGCTCCGAAGGAGTGAGTCCCACGAACGTCCCGAGCTGCTGAAAGCGGTACTTCTGACCGGCATAGTCGAAGGCGCCGGCATCGCGGCCGAGGTGCGCGGTGACCTCTGCCTTGGAAAGCCGCAGCACGCCCTCGACGGTCGGCAGCGGCAGTGCGTAGTACTCCTCACCCGTGCGCACCACGAGCGCGTGGCTGATGGCGAGCGTCAGCGGCAGACGGATGGTGAACACCGTGCCCTCACCCGCCTTGGTCTCCATGTGCAGTGCGCCGCCGAGACGCTTGATCTCGGTGGCGACGACATCCATGCCGACCCCGCGGCCCGCCTGCTGCGTGATCGCACCGGCGGTGGAGAAGCCCGGCTCGAGAATGAGCTGCATCGCCTCCTCATCGCTGAGCGTCTGACCGTGGGCGATGAGGCCGAGCGTCTCCGCCTTGTCGCGGATTGCCTTGAGGTTCATGCCGCCGCCGTCGTCGGTGAGACGGACCATCACTTCGGCGCCCTCACGGTGCAGCTCGAGCACGATATGGCCGGTGTCGGGCTTGCCGCGCTTGACACGCTCGTCGGGCTTCTCGATGCCATGCACCACGGCGTTGCGCAGCATGTGCTCGAAGGGCGGCAGCATGCGCTCGAGGACCTGGCGATCGAGCTCGCCCGAAGCCCCTTCAACGGTAAGCTCGGCGCGCTTGCCGGTGTCGGCCGCCGCCTGACGCACGATGCGCGCCAGGCGCTGCACGTGACGCTGGAACGGCACCATGCGCGTGCGCATCAGGCCGTTCTGCAGCTCGGTGATGGTGCGCGCCTGCTGCTGCAGCAGGTTCTGCGTGTCCTTGGCGAGATTCTCGAGCAGCTGCTGGATGCTTGCGACGTCATTGGCCGTCTCGGCGAGCGCCCGCGAGTACTGCTGGATGGATGAATACCGGTCGAGCTCGAGGGGGTCGAACTCGCTGCGATGCACGCTCTCGTCCTCGTGCTTGTGCAGGATCTGCGCCTCGGTCTCGATCTCCAGGCTGCGCAGCTGCTCCTTTAGGCGCGTCACCGTGCGCGAGAGCTCACCCAGATTGAAGTCGAACGATCCGAGCTGCTGCTCGAGGCGCGCCCGCGCGATGCTGGCTTCGCCCGAGATGTTCAGCAGCTGATCGAGCAGCTCCGCATCGACCCGCGCCATTTCCTGGCGTTCACCGCCGCTCACCGGCTCGCGGCCGGGTGGGACCGGCTGGGGGGCGGCGAGCCCCTCATCGCCCTGTCCCTCGCTGCGGGCGCGCGCGAGCGGCGAAGCGCTCGCTAGAGCGGCGGCTGAAGTCCACGTGGGTTCCGGAGCGATGCGCGCCGGTGCCGGTGCGGCCGTGGCGGAAGCCGCCGGCGCCGCCGCGGGGGATGCCGCAGGCTCGCGCCGCGCGGCGGCGGCGGCGGCGGTGACCGCAGCGGGAGCCGCGGGTGCGGGAGCTGCGGGTGCGGGCACGTCGAATCCGCCCTCGTTACCGAGGAGCAGCTCTGCATTCAGTTTCGCGAGCGCCGTGTCGGTACCCCCATCGAACGGCTCGGCGAGCTCGAGCTCGGAGGGCTCACCCGGCGGTGTGGAGGCGGCTGGGAGACTTTCCGGCGCGGCGCGCGGGCGGGCGGGCTGCGCCGCGGCGGCCGGCGCCGCGGTCGCCGGCGCCGCGGTCG
>JAFAKO010000084.1 GCA_019235245.1 Gammaproteobacteria bacterium | reverse complement strand
GATCACGAGCGCGAGCACGCTGCATGTACACGGTCTGCTGCGGATCGAGGACACGACCCAGGCCGCCGAAGCATTGCGTGCGCTCGGTGGCCGATTCACCCTGGCGCTGTTTGCACTCGGCATCCTCGGCGCGGGGCTGGTGACGCTGCCGGCGCTGTCGACCTCCGCCGCCTATGCGTTCGGTGAGCTGCTTTCCTGGCGGGTCGGCCGCAGCCATCCGCCCCGGCGGGCGCGCTCGTTCTACGCCGCGATCGCGGTCGCGATGGCGCTCGCCGTCGCGCTCAATCTGAGCAGCCTCAACCCGATACGCGCGCTGTACTGGAGCGCGCTGCTGAATGGGGTCATCTGCGCGCCGCTGCTCGCCGCGTTGATGTACCTGGCGACCAACCCGGCAGTGATGGGACCGTTGCGCCTCAGCGCGAGCCTGCGGGTGCTCGGCTGGCTCGCGGCGGGCACCATGGGGTGCAGCCTGGCAGGGGCCCTGGTCGCCTGGCTGTCCTGATGCGCGCGGCGTGCTGCGAATGACTCACGGCGGCGCCGCACGTCCCGGGAATTGCGTGAACATCTTCGCCACCGTGCCATCGATCGCCGGCTGCGGGTTTCTCATGACATCCTCGGTCAGCTCGCGCTCGGCGATGCCTTCCCACACGACCACCTTGCGCTTGGCATCCACGACATCGACGTTGGCGGTCCCCACCTTGTAGCGCACCGTCTGCAGCTCCGGCCCCATGTACATGCCGCCGCGGTAACCGTAGTAGCCGTAATAAGGTCCGGGCGCCGGTGTCGACTGGATATCTGCCTTCTCGGTCACCCTGGCATTGAAGTTGACGAGCAGGTCCCCGCCGCTGTCGACCTGCTGGTAGCCGCGGGCATTCATCTCGCGGGCGATCGCGGTCTCGAAGAAAGTCGTGAGCGGCGTGGTGTTGCCGCCGCGGTTGGTGCCTGGCTGGGCGACGAAAGAGTAGGTCCGGTAGGCCGACAGGTTGGCACCGGGCTCGGTGACCGAGCGTACCTGCGGCCCGGTCTCGCAACCCGTCAGCAGCAGCACGGCGAGCGCCAGCACGCTGAGCCCGGCGCATGTGTCCTTCTTGGTCATGACATTTTCCTCGGCTTGAAGTGAAAGTGTGTCAGGGCAGCTGCGAGCCGCGCCCGAAGTCGCCGCGCCGCTCCGCACGCGACAGCAGACCGACCAGGGCCGTCGCGGTGCGCACCTGCATCTTCTCCATGATGCGACCGCGATGGACCTTGATGGTCTTCTCGGCGGCGCCCAGCTCGGCCGCGATCTGCTTGTTGAGCATCCCGGTCGCCACCAGTCCGAGCACCTGCCGCTCGCGCGGGGTGAGGCTTGCGAGGCGGCGTACCAGGTCCTGGCGCTCGCGATGCCGCACGCGTCCCTCGGCATCCCTGAGGATCGCCTCGTGCACTGCCGCTACCAGCTCCGCCCCGTGCACGGGCTTCGGCAGGATGCTCACCGCGCCGGCCTTCATCGCCTGCACGGTGGCAGTGACGTCGCTCTGACCGGTGATGAAGACGATGGCGCGTGCGCGGCCGCGCTCGAGCAGCGCCTCCTGCAGCTCGAGGCCGCTCATCTCCGGCATCCACAGCTCGGTGACGAGGCAGCCTGGTGCGTCCGGGTCGTGGGTCGCGAGAAACTCCGCCGCCGAGGTCCAGCATCGGACGGCGAGGCCGCTCGCCTGCAGCATCCGCGCGAGGGCCCGGAGGACCGACGGCTGGTCGTCGAGGAGGAACACGGATGGCTGCGGCTCAGGCATGAGCAATTCCCTTCGATCACCGGCCGACCTTCTTGTTCTGGTGACTCGACCGCCACGGATTATGCCCTTCGCGGCAAACCGCTAGCCAGCGCAGGCATGCACCGAGCAACCGTAAGCGGGGACCTGGCAATTCTAAAACTGCGGTGCAGCAATCAGACCAAGGTCCCATCGCGCGACTGCACCTCCACTCCATATAAGACGGTTCCTGGACGGCGGGAGAACAAAGCCAGCTACGACCTCGCGGCGACGCTGCGGCTCACGTTCCAATGCAGTTCGCGCTCGCAATCCAGATCATCATCCGGGGGCTGCGCAACCTGAACGTACTTCCCGCCTGGGACCCGAGCCCATGACAGAAACCACCGAACCGCAAGTGCCCCCGTCCCTGCACGCGCAGGATGCCGCGCCCGCAACGCCCGCTCATGCGGAAATGATCCGCGTGACGGGTGGGGAGTTCCTGATGGGATCGGAGCATCACTACCCGGAGGAGCGGCCGGTGCACCGCGTGCAGGTGGACGGCTTCTGGATCGACCGCACGCCGGTCACCAACCGTGAGTTCCGCCGCTTCGTCGAGTCGACCGGTTACGTGACCTTCGCCGAGATCGCCCCCGATCCCCGCGACTACCCCGGAGCGCTGCCTCATATGCTGAAGGCGGGCTCACTGGTCTTCACACCGCCACGCGGAGCAGTGGATCTGCGGGACTGGAGTCAGTGGTGGCAGTTCAGGTTTGGCGCCTTCTGGCGGCGTCCGTCGGGACCTGGCAGCTCACTTGCCGGGCTCGAGGAGCACCCGGTCGTGCACGTCGCGTACCGCGATGCCGAGGCGTACGCCCGGTGGGCCGGCAAGGAGCTGCCCACCGAGGCGGAGTGGGAGTTTGCCGCGCGCGGCGGACTCGATGGCGCCGAGTACGCCTGGGGCGATGAGTTCACCCCGGGGCAACGGCACATGGCAAACACCTGGCAGGGAGAGTTTCCTCACGAGAACACGCGTGCCGATGGTTTTGCGCGCACCTCTCCGGTGACCGCCTATCCACCGAACGGCTACGGCCTGTACGACATGATCGGCAACGTCTGGGAGTGGACCACCGACTGGTACGGCGCACGGCACGAGGTGAGCCCGGCAGGCGCCTGCTGTGCCGCGAAGAATCCGCGCGGTGCGGCGGAGCAGGGCAGTTACGATGCCTGCATGCCCGCGATCCGCATTCCCCGCAAGGTCCTCAAGGGCGGCTCGCATCTGTGCGCGCCGAACTACTGCCGCCGCTATCGCCCCGCCGCGCGGCACGCGGAGCCCATCGACACCTCGACAGGCCACGTGGGCTTTCGTTGCATCATCAGGGGGGCGGCGTGACTGAGGTCGCATCGAGCGCGCAGGTGAGCACCGAGCTCGCCATGCGGCGCACTGGGATGGCGTTTCAGCGCACGCGCATGGCGGCGGATCGCACCCTGATGGCAGTCATCCGCACGTCGCTGTCGCTCATCAGCTTCGGCTTCACGATCTATCAGTTCTTCAACAAGCTCAAGGAAGCCGGCGTTTTGAAGGGGGCTGCGTCCTCACGCAACTTCGGGGTGTCGCTGGTGCTGCTCGGCATCGGCATGCTGGTGGTGGGCATCGTGTACCACGTGCTGTTCATGCTGGGTCTGCGGCGCATGCGCGCCGGGATGAAGGCCGACGGACTGGTGCACGCCGAGAGCGGCTTCCCGACCTCGCTGGTGCTCATCGTCGCCGTGCTGCTGCTGCTGATCGGTGTCGCCGCGGCGCTCAGCATGCTCGCGCATGTCGGCCCGTATGAGTGATGGACGAATGAGAGAGTGGCTGATAATCGTCAGTGAGCCTGCGATCACGGCGATCGACGCGATCGCGTTGCTCGTGATCCTGGTCGGCACCATCGAGGTATCCCTCATCATGGTGCGCGCGAGCATCAGGCCGCTGCCGGATCAGGTGGCGCGCCAGGCGTGGCTGCGCTATGCGCGCTGGCTGGTGGCCGGGCTCACCTTCCAGCTGGCGGCGGATATCATCGAGACCTCCATCAGCGCCAACTGGCAGACCATCGGTCGTGTCGCTGCCATCGCGGTGATCCGCACGTTCCTCAACTACTTCCTCGAGCGCGACCTCCAGCAGCAGCAACGCGAGTGCACGCCGCAGCCGCGCCAGGTTCCATGAGCACGAGCCCGGAGGCAGCGGGATACGCGCCGTTCGAATATGCGCCCCCCTACCGCTTCCTGTCCTGGCTCGGCCTGATTCGCGGCGGCGATCCGCAGGTAGTGCGTCGCGCGCTGCTCGCGATCGCGATCTGCTGGCTGCCGCTGGCGCTGCTCACGTTCCTGCACGGAGACTTCCTGCGCCCCGACTATGGCAATGCATTCGTTTTCGACTTCGGCACACACGCCCGCTTCCTGATCGCAGTCCCGCTGCTGATACTCGCGGAATCGTTGTGCGTGCCGCGGCTCGCGGCGATCGTGCGGCACTTCGCTGCCTCTGGTCTGGTGAGGGCGCCCGACCGCCCGACCTACGAGCGCGCGGTCGAGAGCACACGGCGGCTATTGCGACTGAAGGTCGTGGAGATCCTCGCCTTCGCGCTCGCCTATGCACTGGTCGCCTGGATGGTCATCGGCGCTCCCGTAGGCGAGCTGCCGCTGTGGCATGGCAGGATGGGCGCCCCGCTCGTCCTCACGCCGGCAGGGTGGTGGGGACTGCTGGTCAGCCTGCCGCTGCTCCTGGTGCTGCAGCTCGGCTGGCTGTGGCGCCTTGCTCTCTGGACACGCTTCCTGTGGCTAATGAGCCGCATGAAGCTGCGGCTCATTCCATCGCACCCTGATCATGCCGGCGGGCTGAAGTTCGTCGGTTACTCGCTCGAGGCGTTCGCGCCGCTCGCTTTCGCCTGCGGCGTACTGGGCGCCGGGCTCGTACTGAACCAGGTCGTTCACCGCGGTGCCTCGGCGGATCAGTTCCGCAATCTGGCAATCGCCGTGGCGGGCTTTGCAGTGCTGCTGTTCGGCGCTCCGACGCTCGTGTTCGTTCGCAGGCTCATGCAGGAGCACCATCGCGGCATCCTCGCCTACGGCTCCTTCGCCATCCGCGCGGGGTGCGAGTTCGAGGACAAGTGGCTGGTCGGAGCCGTCGATGAGCAGACGCTGCGTGCGCCGGACTTTGCCCCCACCAACAGCCTTTACGCGATCGCGGGGCACGCGTTCGCGATGAAGCGGCTGCCTTTCGAGCCGCGCAGTGTGGCGATCCTGGCGGGCGCGGCCCTGTTGCCGTTCGTGCCGGTCGCGCTGCTCTCGATCCCGGCCGAGGTGCTCCTCGGCAAGCTTCGGGGCATCTTCATCTGAGACACCGCGCCGTCGCGCGCGGCGGCCCGGCGAGCGGCCGCTACTTCACCGTATAGCCCTTGCCCTCCATGCACGCGCTGAAGGCCTTGTTGTAGGTCGCCTTCTGCTGCGCGATGGCCGCCTGGGCCTGCTGCTCGGCCGCCTGCTGCTGCTGCTGCTGCTGGGCGGCGGCCTCCCGCTTGGCCTGGCGCTTCGCCGCACCGCCCGCCATCACCCCCGCCGCGGCGCCTGCCGCGGCGCCCGTGCCGGCATCACCCGTGATCGCGCCGATGACGGCACCGCCGGCCGCCCCACGGGCCGCGCCCCGCGCTCGCGAGCCGTTGCCGGCGTTCGCAGCCGCATCCTGGGAAGCCTGGGTGTCCGTCGCCGGCTGGGGCGGCTTGATGTTCATCGGGTCGATGCTGGTCTGAGACTTTGCCCAGCCATAGCAGGCCCCTTCATCGGTCGACTGCTGGGTCGATGACTGGTTCTTCGCCGGGAAGACGAAGACTCCGAGGCTCGAGGACAGAGAATTCGCCGCCGTTGCCGGTGAGTTGCCGGCCGCGGCCTGGGCCGGCGCAGCCGCAGGCGCCTGCTGCGCATACAGTGCCGGAGAGAACAGCGCGCTGATCAGCAGCGCAAGGGGTGAAACCCGCCTGTGAAATGAGAATGGCATGACGGCTCCTCCGCGATAGCGTCGGCTGGATCGTTACTTGTAGCCACTCACTGCGGCGCCGTACATCGGACTCTGGTCCCATGCCGCGGGCAGGGCCGGGCATACTGGACGGGTGTTACAGCCACAGCTGTTCGCGGATCGATCGGCCGGCCACGGCGGCTTCCTCTACGCCGGGGAGTTCATCAGCGAGGCGCAGGAAGCGCAGCTCCTCGAGCTCATTCGCGCGCTGCCATTCGAGCAGGCGCAGTACCGGGAATGGCGTGCCCGCCGGCGCATCGTCAGCTTCGGCGGCCGTT
>JAFAKO010000181.1 GCA_019235245.1 Gammaproteobacteria bacterium | reverse complement strand
AACGGCCTCCGAAAAAAAGACCTTTTCAAATCATAAGTTTGCTTAAGAAGATGTCTCTTTGGCGCAACAGACTGAAGCGTCATCTCTGCCGTATGGGAACACCGTAAGCGAAGCCAGGCGGGGCCCCGCCGGCGGGCTATCCGCGATCGTCAGAAGGCGTCAGAGGTTCAGAAACACCGACAGAGATGCGACCCGCGCGCCGCTGCTGTTGGGCACGTTGAAGTTCTCATATTCGAGCCGCGCGCCGAGCATGCTGATGTGCGCCTGCACGCCGATGCCCCAGGCGAAGTCGGTGCCCTTGGTCGAGAAAGCCGCAGCCAGGCCGCCGGGCGGGGCGAGGCTGCCGTCGTACTTCCAACGCGCGAGGCCCGCCTTGCCGAAGACATCGACGATCGGCAGCGGGATCGGCAGGAAGCCGACGGCGTAGGCGGCGAAGGCGCTGCCATTGGTCGTGCCGCTGGAGCCGGTGGAGTTCGTGCCGCTGTTGCTGCCCAGATCGATGTAGTCCGCTTCCGCCGCCAGCCAGTCGATGGGGCGCACGCCGGCGTAAGCCTTCCATGAGGTGTTCTTCAGGTCGGGCAGACCGCCGATCGAGGTGATGTCGCTCAGGGAGTTACGCACCACCCCCGCGCCTATGTAGAAGAATCCGTTCTCGGCGTGTGCGGCCCCCGCGGCGAACGCCAGGACGAGCAGCATGATTATGCGCATGGGTAATCCTCTGGTCCTCTCTCCGCTCGTGGCACAAACGCTCGCGGCTGCGAAGCGCTGACAGCGCGAACCGTAACACAGCAGTGCCACGGCGCGCGGGCGTCGCCGCGCAGCGACGCCGCGGCGGCTGTCGCAGCGTCAGTCAGTGCGCCTCGTCCCAGTTGGCGCCGCTGCCGACATCGACGCGCAGCGGCACACTGAGCGTTGCCGCATCGAGCATGTGGCCGCGCACCGCCTCCGCGACCGTCTCGATCGCGTCCGCCCGCACCTCCAGCACCAGCTCGTCGTGCACCTGCATGATGAGCCGCGCGGCTGACCCCGCGCGCCTGCACCACTCGTGCACGCTGATCATGGCGCGCTTGATGATGTCGGCGGCGGTGCCCTGCATCGGCGCATTGATGGCGGCACGCTCGGCGTACTGGCGCAGCTGCGGGTTGCCGGAGCGGATGTCGGGCAGATACAGGCGACGGCCGAACACCGTCTCCACGAAGCCGCGCTCGCGCGCCTGGGTGCGCGTCTCGTCCATGAAGCGCCGCACGCCCGGATAACGCTCGAAGTAACGCTCCACATACTGCGCCGCCGCGCTGCGCTCGATGCCGAGATTGCGCGCGAGCCCGAAGGGCGACATCCCGTAGATCAGGCCGAAGTTGATCACCTTGGCGGTGCGGCGCTGGTCGGCGCTCACCGCCTCGAGCTCCACACCGAAGACCTCCGCGGCGGTCGCCTGGTGCACGTCGCGGTCCTCGGCGAACGCCGCGCGCAGGCTGGCATCGCCCGAGAGATGCGCCATGATGCGCAGCTCGATCTGCGAGTAATCGGCGGCCAGCAGCAGCGAGCCCGGCGGGGCGATGAAGGCCTTGCGGATGCGCCGCCCCTCCGGATGACGGATCGGGATGTTCTGCAGATTCGGCTCGACCGAGGACAGCCGTCCGGTCGCGGCGACCGCCTGGGCGTAGCTCGTATGGATGCGGCCGGTGCGCTCGTTGACGAGCTCCGGCAGCTTGTCGGTGTAGGTCGATTTGAGCTTGGCGAGCGCGCGGTACTCGAGCACCAGGCGCGGCAGCGCGTAGCTCGCCGCCAGATCCTCGAGCACGTCCTCCGCGGTGGAGGGCTGACCGGTGGGTGTGCGCCGCCGCACCGGCAGCTGCAGGCGCTCGAACAGGATCTGCTGCAGCTGGCGCGGTGAGTCGATGTTGAACTCGTGGCCCGCCTCGCGGTGCGCCTGCAGCAGCAGCTCCTGCAGCTGGCGCGAGAATTCACGGCTCTGCAGCCGCAGCTGCTCGCGATCGATGAGCACGCCGTGCTGCTCCATGGCGAGCAGCACCGGCACGAGCGGCTGCTCGATCTGCTCGTACAGCCGCGCCAGCTGCGGCTGCGCAGCGAGCTGCGACCAGAGCGCGTGGTGCAGCCGCAGGGTCACGTCGGTGTGCTCGCAGGCGTACTCGCTGGCGCGCTCCACCGGCACCTGCTCGAAGCCGATCTGCTTCGCGCCTTTTCCCGCCAGCTCGGTGTAGCTGAGAGTCTGTATCCCGAGGTAACGCTGCGCGTCGCTGTCCATCTCGTGATTGGTCGCGACGCTGTTGAGCACGTAGGACTCGAGCATGGTGTCGAAGCGCATGCCGCGCAGCGCGATGCCGGCGTGCGCCAGCGCGTGCGCCACGTACTTCAGATCGTGCCCGACCTTGCCGCGCGCCGGATCCTCCAGCAGGCCCTTGAGTGCGCCGAGCACCTGCGTGCGCGGCAGCTGGTCGGGCGCACCGGGATACACGTGGGCGAGCGGCAGGTAGGCAGCGCGGCCCGCGGCGACGGCGAAGGAGACGCCCACGATCTCCGCGCGCATGTACTCCTCGCTCGTGGTCTCGATGTCGAAGGCGAACGGCTCCGCCTCCTGCAGCAGCGCCTGCCAGCGCTCGAACGCCTCCCAGGTCGTGAGCGTCTCGTAGTGACGCTCGATCGGCGCGGACTCCGGCGCCGGCCCCATGCCGGGTGCGCTGGCGGGCGCCGCGGCCGGGGAATCCGCCGGCGCACCGGCCTCGCCGGCCTCGCCGGTCTCGAGCTGGCGCAGCAGCCCGCGCAACTCGAGCCGCTGATACAGCTCGCGCAGCTTCGGCACATCGGCGGCCCTGGGTGTGAGATCACCGGGTGCGCTCGTCAGCTCGAGGTCGGTACGGATGGTGGCGAGGCGTCGCGACAGCTCGAGCGTCTCGAGCCCGCTGCGCAGGTTCTCACCGATCCGGCCCGGCACCTCGGCGACGTGCGCGATGAGCCCGTCGAGACTTCCATACTGCGCCAGCAGCTTCGCCGCGGTCTTGGGTCCCACCTTGTCGATGCCCGGGATGTTGTCGATGTTGTCGCCGATCAGCGCGAGGTAGTCGACGATCTGCTCCGGGTAGACGTCGAATTTGAGCTTGACCGCTTCGCGGTCGAGACGCGAGTCGGTCATGGTGTTGATGAGCGTGATGGAGTCGCTCACCAGCTGCGCCATGTCCTTGTCGCCGGTGGAGATGAGCACCTGCTGTCCGGCGCGCGCCGCGCGGCAGGCGAGCGTGCCGATCACATCGTCGGCCTCCACGCCCGGCTCGCGCAGCAGCGGCAGTCCCTGCGCCTCGATGATCGCCAGCAGCGGCGGCACCTGGGCGCGCAGCTCCTCCGGCATGCCGGGGCGCTGCGCCTTGTAGTCCGCGAACAGCTGGTCGCGAAAAGTCCGCCCGGGCGCATCGAACACCACCGCGATCTGCTGCGGGTGGAAGTCCTTGATGAGCTTGTTGAGCATGTTGATGACGACCAGCACCGCGCCGGTCGGCTCGCCGCGCGAGGTGGAGAGGCGCGCCACCGCCGGCGCCGCATGAAACGCCCGGTAGACATAAGACGAGCCGTCGACGAGAACCAGGTCGGGATTGCGCGCCATGGCAAAGTGAAATCGCAAGCGGGCCGCGAGTATAACGGACGCGACCGCACCGCCTCAGGTCAACCCGGCGCGCCGGGTCGCGCTATCTGCAGACATGGCCGACTCCATTGCCGCCGTCATCGCCGCCAACCGCTTCGGGCTCGGTGCCCGGCCGGGCGAGCTCGCGCTCATCGGCACGGATGCGCGCGAGTGGCTGCGGGTGCAGCTGCGCGCGCCGCCGCCGGCGCTCGCCTCGGCAGAGCTGCGCAGCTCGGCGCAGATCCTCGCGCAGGCGCTGCAGGTGCGGCGCGAGATGCAGGCGGAGCGCAAGGCGCAGTCGGCGGCGAGCCTCCCCGTGGACGCCGCGCAGCAGCGGCTGCCGCAGTTCCTGCGGCCGATCTATGTCACGGAGGTGAGCGCGCGCGTGCAGCACGCGGTGGCCACCGAGCGGCCCTTCCTCGAGCGACTCACGCAGTTCTGGACCAACCACTTCGCGGTGTCGATCGACAAGCAGTTTCTCGCCGGTCTCGCCGGCAGCTTCGAGCGCGAGGCCATCCGCCCGCACGTGCTCGGCAATTTCGGCGACCTGCTGCTCGCGGTCGAGACCCACCCGGCCATGCAGCTGTATCTCGACAACTACCTGTCGGTCGGACCGAACTCCTTGATCGCGCAGCGGCGCGCGCGGCACGACGCGCCGCACCTCGGCATCAACGAGAATCTCGCGCGCGAGATCCTCGAGCTCCACACCCTCGGCGTCGGCGGTGGCTACACGCAGCAGGACGTCACCCGATTCGCCCAGGTGCTCACCGGCTGGTCGATCGGCGGGGAGGGCGGGCGTTTCGCCGCCGGCGAGCCGGGGCGCTTCGTGTTCCGTCCGGAGGTGCACGAGCCGGGCGCGCAGCTGGTGCTCGGGCGGCGCTACCCGGACGAGGGATTCGCCCAGGGCGTCGCCGTGCTGCGCACTCTCGCGCACGAGCGCGCCACCGCACAGTTCATCGCCACCAAGCTGACACGGCATTTCATCGCCGATGAGCCCCCGCCCGCGGCGGTGGCGCAGCTCGCGGACGCCTACATGCGCAGCGGCGGTCACCTGCCGAGTGTCTACGGCGCGCTGATCGATGCGCGCGAGGCCTGGCTCACCCCGCTCGCGAAGTACAAGACGCCCGCCGATTACGTGGTGTCGAGCTGCCGCGGGCTCACGCTGCCGCTCGATGCGGAGCGCGCCGCGCTCGCGCCGTTCGAGGTGCTCGGCCAGCGGACCTGGCAGCCCGGCTCGCCCTCCGGGTGGCCAGACCGCAGCGCCGACTGGGATGGGGCGTCTGCCCTGATGCGGCGCATCCAGTGGGCCGAGGCCGTGGGCGCGCGCGTTGGCAGCCGCCGCGATGCGCTGCAGCTCGCACCGGAGCTGCTCGGCGCGAATCTGAGCGCGGCGACGCGCCAGGCGCTCGCACATGCGGCGAGCGCCTCGCAGGCAATCACACTGCTGCTCGCGGCGCCCGAGTTCATGCGGCGCTGACGAGGAGGAGGCACGATGCGGCGACGGGAATTCATTGCAGGCGGCGCGCAGCTGGCGGCGGGCCTGCTCGCGACCCGCGTGGCGTTTGCCGAGGCGCGCGGCGGACGCGCGCGTTTCGTGCTCGTCATCCTGCGCGGTGCGCTCGATGGACTCGCCGCAGTACCCCCGCTCGGCGACCCGGACTACCCCGGGCTGCGGCGCGAGCTGGCGTTCCGTGGGCCGGGCGAGCCGGGCGGAGCGCTGCCGCTCGATGGTTTCTTCGGCCTGCACCCTGCGCTTGGCTTTCTGCACGAGTGCTACGGTTCGCGCGAGCTCACCGTGCTGCACGCGGTGGCGAGCCCCTACCGCGAGCGCTCGCACTTCGACGGCCAGGACGTGCTCGAGAACGGCACATCGCACCCGCACGCGCTGCAGACCGGCTGGCTGAACCGCGCGCTCAGCGCCTCCCCGACGCGCGGCGGCCGCGAGGCCGGGGTGTCGCTCGGGCAGAACCTGCCGCTCGTCATGCGCGGTCCCGCGGCGGTGACTTCCTGGTCGTCGTCGAGGCTCGCGGCGCTCGATGAGGACACGCTCGCGCGCATCACCGATCTCTACGCCGGGGACGCGCTGCTCGCGCCGCGCCTCGCCGACGCGCTCGCCGCCAACGCCATCGCTGCCGCCGGTGAGGGCGACGGCGGGATGCCGAAACCGGTCGACGGGCCCGGGGCGGCGCGCGGCAAGGCGCGGTACGCCGAGGTGGTGCGCGCCGCGGCCGGATTCCTGCGGCGCGAGGACGGGCCGAAGGTTGCGGTATTCGACACCAGCGGCTGGGATACCCACGCCAACGAGGGCGCCGCCCAGGGACAGCTCGCCGGCCGCCTCGCCGAGCTCGATGCGGGGCTCGCGATGCTGCGCACGGAGCTCGGTACGACCTGGAAGGACACCGCGGTGCTGCTGGTCACCGAGTTCGGGCGAACCGCGGCGTTGAACGGCACGCGCGGCACCGATCATGGCACCGCGACCGTGGCGTTTCTCCTCGGCGGTGCCGTCGCCGGCGGCCGTGTGCTCGCCGACTGGCCGGGTCTCGCGGCCCACAGGCTCTATCAGGGGCGCGATCTTGCAGCGACGCTGGATGTGCGCGCGCTGCTCAAGGGAGTTCTGGCCGAGCAGCTCGATGTGTCGCCGCAGTCACTCGAGCGCGAGGTATTCCCCGACAGCTCCGCGATCCGGCCGCTGCGCGGGCTGATCCGCGCCTGAGGCGACGGATCACCTGGGATTCTGATCGTCGTCGGGCGGCTTCTTCGGCGGGCTTTCGGCGGAGCCGGGCAGCGGCGGCTCGGGTGTGCTCTGCGGCTGCGGCGCGGGCGAGGGCTCCGGTGGCTGACCGGGAGCGACCGGCGCAGGCGGCGGTGGCGCCGGTGTGGTCACCACCGCACCGCCTTTCTCCGGCAGATAGAGCGGACCCTTCTGGCCACAGCCGCCGAGCAAGAGCAGCGCCGCCGCGGCGGTCAGCCGCGCGCGCACGCCGACGCAGCGCCTCATGTGTACATGGGCCGGTGGTCCTTCAGCGAGAACCAGCCACGCAACACGCGGTAAGCGATCCACACGCCGAGCGCCAGGTGCCCGAGGATGAACAGCGGGAAACCCACCAGCACCAGCATGAGCGGCACCGATACCACCCAGATGATCACGCTCCACAGCACCGCGTACCAGAACGTGCGGATCTGCCAGCGGAAGTGCGACTCGAGGTACGTGCCGTGCGTCGCCGCGCGGCGCGCGTAATTCATGATGACGGCCACGATCGACGGCAGTCCCCAGATGAAGCTGAAGACGATGGTGTGCCAGGTGGTCACTCCGATGATGACCGAGAGCGTGTGCAGCGCGTAAATCACGTGCGTGTAGGTGACCAGCGACTCATCGACGTGCGGCGCTTCGGCGCTGATGGGGGGTGTGGGAGTCGACATGCGTACCTCCGCCTCTCGGCTAGCGGTCTTTCGTCCGGCGCTCGACGATCGCCATGGTGAGACGCGACACGCACACGAGGCGGGCGCTCTCGTCGCGTATCTCGATCTGCCACACGTGGCTGCGGCCGCCGAGATGCAGCGGGCGCGCCGTAGCGATGACGATGCCGGAGGACATGCCGCGCAGATGGTTGGCGTTGATCTCCTGGCCGACGCACATGTAGCGCTCCGGATCGACGCACAGCATCGAGGCGACACTGCCGACCGTCTCCGCGAGCGTCACCGAGGCGCCACCGTGCAACAGCCCGAAGGGTTGATGGGTGCGCTCGTTCACCGGCATGCTCGCGCACAGGTAGTCCGGCCCGACCTCCGTGAAGCGGATGCCGTGAAAGCCGGGCATGCTGCGGCCGCCGCGGGCGGTGAGCTCCTCGGGTGTGTTGCTGACGCGCCAGATGCTCATCGGCGCTAGTCTAGCGGTTTGCGCAGTGGCAATCTGCCTGACCCGACACCGGAGCGCCCATGTCCGCCTACGTGTTTCCTCCTCCCGCCCAGCCAAGCGTTGCCGTGGCGGGTAGCGATGCGCGCTTCCCCGTGCACCGCATCTACTGCATCGGGCTCAACTACGTCGATCACGTCCGCGAGTTCGGCCGCGATCCCGAGCGTGCCCCGCCGGTATTCTTCATGAAGCCCGCCGACGCCGTGACCGATAACGGCGCCGCCGTCCCGTACCCGCCCGCGACGCATAACTTCCACTACGAGATCGAGCTGGTGGTGGCGCTCGCGCGCGGCGCACGCGAGGTCGCCGCGCAGGATGCGCCCGGCCTGGTGTTTGGCTACGCCGTCGGCAACGATCTCACGCGGCGTGATCTGCAGAGCGCCGCCAAGGAGCGCGGCGAGCCGTGGGACACCTCCAAGGGGTTCGACTGCTCGGCGCCCGTCGCCGCCATCCGCCCGGTGAGCGCCGGGCACATCACGCGCGGACGCATCTGGCTGAGCGTCAACGGCACGCTGCGCCAGGAGTCGGACGTCAGCCGCATGATCTGGGGCGTGCCGCAGATCATCGCGGCGCTGTCGCGCCTCTACGAGCTGCGGGCCGGCGATCTGATCTTCACGGGCACGCCCTCGGGCATCGGCGCGGTGCAGCCCGGCGATGTGCTCGAGGGAGGCGTCGAGGGGCTCGAGGTCCTGCGCAACACGATCGCCCCACCGGCGCGCGCCTGAGCCGTGAAGCTGTACGGCTATTTCCGCAGCTCTGCGACCTACCGCGTGCGCATCGCGCTCGGGCTCAAGGGGATCGCCTGGGAGAGCGTGCTGGTGGATCTGCGCGCACCGGTGAGCGCGCAGCACGCGCCCGGGTTCCGTGCCGTGAATCCCCACGGGCTCATCCCGGTGCTGGTGGATGGCGAGCAGGTGCTCACGCAGTCGCTCGCGATCATCGAGTACCTCGAGGAAACCCAGCCGCAGCCGCCGCTCCTGCCGCGCCTGCCGGCGCAGCGCGCCGCGGTGCGCGCGCTCGCGCTGGCGGTGGCGTGCGACATCCACCCGCTCAACAATCTGCGCGTGCTCGACTACCTGCGTGCCGAGCTCGAGGCCGACCAGGGCGCGGTGCAGCACTGGTATGCACACTGGATCGCGCAGGGCTTTGCCGCGCTCGAGCGCGACGCACGCCGCCTGGGTGACGGGCGCCACATGTACGGCAGCAGCGTCACCCTCGCCGATGTCTGCATCGTGCCGCAGATGGCCAACGCGCGCCGCTTCGGCTGCGATCTCGCACCCTACCCGACCCTGTGCGCCGTCTGCGCACATCTCGAGTCTCTGCCGCCGTTCGCGCGCGCCGCTCCCGCGGCGCAGCCGGACGCCGCTTCGGCTTAGGAGGCGAACCCCGATGTCGCGAAGACGCTTCCTGCGCTCGAGTGCCGCGCTCCTCACCGTGGCCGGCGCGGACTGGCTGCTGACCGGGGCGGCGGCGGCGCCGCACGGGCCGCAGCAGGAAGCTGCCGCGCCCTTCGATTACGCGCGGCTCAAGGGCCTGGCGCGCGCGCGCGCCGCGCAGGCTTACGCGGCGCCGGCGAAGCGGCTGCCGGCGGCGATCGCCGCACTCGACTGGGACCACTGGCAGGCGATCCGCTACCGCGAGGATCGCGCGCTGTGGGTCGATGAGGGGCTGCGCTTCCAGGTGCAGTTCGTCCATCCGGGCTACACGCTCGAGAAGCCCGTGCGGATGTACGAGGTGGCGAACGGCGCGGCGCGCGAGCTCAGCTTCGACCCGACGCTGTTCGACTACACGCGCGCCGGCATCCGTCCCGCGGCCGTGCCGGCCAACCTGGGATTCGGCGGGTTTCGCCTGCTGCATCACACCGACTGGACGCGCGATTGCGCGGCGTTCCAGGGCGCCTCCTACTTCCGCGCGGTGGACGGCGACATGCAATTCGGCATGTCGCAGCGCGGCCTGGCGATCAACTGCGGCATGTCCGAGCCGGAGGAGTTCCCGGATTTCATCGCCTACTATCTCGAGCGCCCGGCCAGGGACTCGAGCCGCCTCACGATCTATGCGCTGCTCGACTCGCCGAGCATCGCCGGCGCCTATCGCTTCGTCATCGAGGTCGGCGACACGACGCTGATGGACATCGATTCGGCGCTCTATCCGCGGCGCCCCATCGAGCGGCTCGGCATCGCGCCGGCCACCAGCATGTTCATGTGCGGCAAGAACGACCGGCGCGTGGGCGATGACTGGCGCCCCGAGATCCACGACTCCGATGGCCTGCAGGTCGCGACCGGCGCCGGTGAGTGGATCTGGCGGCCGCTGGTGAATCCGGCTGCGGTGCGCGTCAACAGCTATCTCGATGACGCGCCGCGCGGCTTCGGTCTCATGCAGCGCGAGCGGCGCTTCTCCCAGTACGAGGACGATGGGGTGTTCTATGACAAGCGTCCGAGCGTGTGGATCGAGCCGAAATCCAGCTGGCACAAGGGAGCGGTGATGCTGGTGGAGATTCCCACGCCCGATGAGACCAACGACAACGTCGTGGCCTTCTGGACGCCGGAGGACAAGCCGCAGCCCGGCGCCGAGTATCTCTATGGCTACCGGCTCTACTGGTGCCGCGACAATCCGCACGCTCCGAAGCTGGCCCTGGTGCATGCCACGCGCACGGGCATCGGCGGACAGGTCGGGGTGAAGCGCAGCCACTTCGCCTGGCGGTTCGTGATCGACTTCGCCGGCGGCGAGCTCGGCGCCCTCGCCGAGCAGGCGCACGTCGTGCCCAACATCACCGCCTCGCGCGGCCGCATCGAGCTCGCCTCGGCGCGCCGCATCGTCGGGCGCGCCGGGCAGTGGCGCGTCGAGTTCGACCTGGCGCTCGGCAACGAGGTGGTCGAGCCGGTGAACCTGCGCCTGTTTCTGTCGCTCGATGGCGAGGCGCTCACCGAGACCTGGCTCTACCAGTACACCCCTCCCGCGCCGGCGCAGCGCCGGATCTGAGCTGCCGCGACTTAATGCAGGCACCGCGCGGGTGTTTGCAGTCGTGCGCCACGCTGGCGCATGCTTATCGCGGGGCATTCGCAGCGGGATACCGTGACAGAAGAAAAAGACCCACTGCCAGCGACGGGGGGCGTGCGCCTGCAGGGGGCGCTGGCTCATGCCTTGCCGCTCCAGGTGGGGTTATTCACCCAGCTCCGGCAGCGCAACGTGTTTCGCGTGGCGCTGCTGTACCTGCTCGGGTGCTGGCTGATCCTCGAGCCGGTGCACGTCGTGTTTCACATGCTGGAGGTACCGGCGTGGGCCAACCGACTGGTCATCATGCTCATGGCCGTGGGCTTTCCGCTGGTGCTGGTGTTCGCCTGGGTTTACGAGATCACCCCCCAGGGGGTGAAGCCGACGAATGAGGTGCCGCACGCTGCCTCGATCCGTGAGCTCACCGGTCGCCGTCTCGATCGGGCGATCATCGCGGTGCTGGCGGTGGCGCTCGGCTACCTGCTGCTCGATAAGTTCTGGATCGCGCCGCACCTCGCGGCGCAGGCGCCGGTCGCTCCGGCGCGCGACGCCACGGGCATGCATGCCGCCGACACCAGCGCGCCTGGCGCAGCGACCTTCCGGCCTCCGGCCCATTCGGTCGCCGTCCTGCCGTTCATCAACCTGAGCGGCGATCAGGCGCAGGAGTATTTCTCCGACGGACTGACGGAGGAGCTCCTCAACTCGCTCGCCGAGATCGAGGGCCTGCAGGTGGCCGCGCGCACCTCGGCGTTCTCCTTCAAGGGCAAGGACAACGACATCGGCACCATCGCGCGCAAGCTCAACGTGGCCGCGATCCTCGAAGGCAGCGTGCGGCGCTCCGAGCACACCGTGCGGGTCACCGCGCAGCTGATCGATGCGGTGAGCGGATTCCACCTGTGGTCCAAGACCTATGACCGCGACCTGGGCGATGTCCTCGCGCTGCAGACCGAGATCGCCAACGCCGTGGCGGGCGCCATGAAGGTGACCCTGCTCGGCAATGAGGCGGCGCGGATCGAGCTCGGCGGCACCCGCAACGCGGCGGCGTTCGACGCCTATCTGCGTGCGCTCAAGGCCAGCAACTCGCAGCACGACGTCAGCGATCAGCGGGCGTCGATTGCCGCCTTCGGCGAGGCGCTGCACCTCGATCCGGACTACGCGCTGGCGCTCGCCGGCCGCTCGCGGGCTCTCAGTGGCTATGCCTCGGAGTATGCGGTGACGCAGGACGAGCAGAGCGAGAGCATCCAGAAGGCACAGATCGATGCACGACGCGCGCTGGCGCTCGCGCCGGACCTCGCCGAGGCGCACGTCGCGCTGGCGACGATCTACGCGGTCGGCAACGAGTACCGCGCGGCGCTCGGGGAGTACCAGCGCGCCGCCGCGCTCGCGCCCGGCAACGCCCGGGTGATGTGGGAGTACGGCCGCTTCATTTCCTACATAGGAGATGCCGCCGCCATCGAGGCAACGCGCCGCGCGGTCGCGCTCGATCCGCTCAACCCGCGCGCCCACTACCGCTTTGCCGAGTCACTCTACAACGCGCGGCGCTACCAGGAGTCGGTAGCGGCCTACCAGGAGTTCATCAACCTCGACCCCGATTCCCCGCACGCCCATGCCTTCCAGGGTCTCGCGTATTACGGACTCGGCGATCTCGCGAGCGCGCGCGCCGCCTGTGAGACCAAGTCCGGCCAGTGGAATCAGCTGTGCCTGGCGGTGATCTACGCGAAGCTCGGCCGTCCCGCCGAGGCCGAAGCGCAGCTCGCGAAGATGCGCTCCGCTCTTGGTGACGGTGCGGCCTACCAGTACGCGGAGATCTACGCACAACGCGGTGACATCCCGGGCGCGCTCGACTGGCTCGAGAAGGCGTCGCGGCTGCGCGATCCGGGCCTGATGCAGCTGAAGACCGACCCGCTCCTCGACCCGTTGCGCCACGAGGTGCGTTTCCAGGCGATCGAGCGGCAGCTCAATTTCCCGGGCTGACTAGCGGCCGCTGCGGACGCTCGATCTCACGAAGCTCACGTAGCCGGCGAGGAACTGGCGCAGCTGGTCCTCGACCGATGCGTC
The DNA here is from genome assembly GCA_019235245.1 of Gammaproteobacteria bacterium. GTDB lineage: Bacteria > Pseudomonadota > Gammaproteobacteria > Steroidobacterales > Steroidobacteraceae > 13-2-20CM-66-19. Next base: position 7,541 of record JAFAKO010000181.1, on the reverse strand, counting down.
CTTGAGCGCGCCGGACTCATCGAACACGCTCGCCGCCCGCGGCACCAGCAGCCGCCCGCCCCACCACGCCTGGGTGCCGAGCGTGCGCAGCACCGGCAGCCACGCCGCCTGGCTGAGGGTGGTGCCGAAGGCGCCCTGCGAGGCGCCGATCAGGGCGAACGGGCGACCGCCGAACACGCGCTTGACGTCGGCGGAGGGGCGCGACAGCCAGTCGATGGCGTTCTTGAATACCCCGGGGATGCTGTTGTTGTACTCGGGAGTGACGAGCAGCACGCCATCGGCGGCAGCGATGGCTTCCTTGAGCTGCGAGACGGCCGCGGGCAGGCCCTGTACCTCGACGTCGTAGTCGTAGAGCGGGATGCCGCGAATGCTGGCGACCTCGAGGGTGGCTTCCACCGGCATGAGTCGGGTCGCCGCTCGCAGCAGCGCACTGTTATGCGAGCCACGCCGCAGGCTCCCCGAGATTCCGAGCAGCTTCGTCATACTCCCCCCTGGACGGTCAGCGTGCGCTGCGCCGGTTACCCTTGCAACCGCGCGGCGGCGGCCCGGTGGCGTGCTATTCGCCGAGCTTGGCCGCGATGCGGCGATAGGCCTCGCGGAACGGGATGCCCTCGCTCACCGCGAGCCGGTTGGCTTCCGCGGCGGTGTGGATGCCCGGATCGAGCCGGATGGCTGCCGGACGGAATTTGAGCCCGGCGATGGCCGGCGGCAGGATCCCGAGCGTCGCCTTCGCCAGGTCGATGGCGCGGAACAGCGGGAACTTCAGCAACTGCAGGTCGCGCTGGTAACCGGAGGGGAGTTTGGCGCACACGGCGAGCGCCTCGAGCAGACACGCCTGCGCGGTGGCGGAGCGGGCGCGGAGCAGCTCGAACACGTCGGGGTTCTTCTTCTGCGGCATGATCGAGGAGCCGGTGGTGAAGGCGGCCGGCAGCTCGATGAAGCCGAACTCCTGCGTGGCGAACAGCAACACGTCGCTGGCGAAGCGACCGAGGTCCTGCAGCAGCAGCGTGAGCTCGAAGAGCAGCTGCGCTTCCGCCTTGCCGCGCGAGAGCTGCACCGCCGTCACCGGCTCGTGCACGCTCGCGAAGCCGAGCCGCGCGCGGGTGCCCTCGCGATCGATCGGCACGCCGGGGGTGCCGTAGCCGGCGGCCGAGCCGAGCGGACTGCGGTCGATACGGCGCAGCACCGTGCCGAGGCCCGTGGCATCGTCGCGGATCTCGGCCGCGAATCCCTGTGCCCACAGCGCCACCGAGCTCGGCATCGCCTGCTGCATGTGGGTGTAGCCGGGCAGGACCGTCTGCGCCTCGCGCTGCGCGAGTGCCTCGAGCGCCTCCGCCACCGCCAGCGCGCCGGAGCTCAGGAGCGGCACGGTCTCGCGCAGGTACAGGCGCAGGGCCGTGAGCACCTGGTCGTTGCGCGAGCGCCCGAGATGGATGCGCTCGCCGGCTGCGCCGAGCCGTGCCTGCAGGCGCCGCTCGAGCGCGGTCTGTCCGTCCTCCTCCGCGAGCTCGATGTGCCATTCGCCGCGGGCGTGGCTGGCGGCGAGCGCTGCGAGCGCCGCGCGGATCGCGGCGAGATCCTCGGCCGACAGCAGGCGCTGCGCGTGCAGCATCTCTGCATGGGCGATCGAGGCACGCACGTCGTAGGGAACGAGCCGCTCATCGAGCGCGTGGTCCTCCCCGGCGGTGTACCCGAGCACACGCTCATCGAGCGGCGCACCCTTGTCCCACAGGCGTGTCATGGCGCGCTCTGCTGCTCGGCGGCACTGAGCGCGTTGATGTCGGGGACGATCAGCGTGCCGGTGCCCTCGTTGGTGAACACCTCACCGAGGATGCCCTCCGCGGAGCGGTAGGACACCACGTGCACGCGGCGCACGCCGCCGCGCAGCGCCGCCTCGATCGCCTGCGCCTTCGGCAGCATGCCGGCGGCGATGCGCCCCTCATCGCGCAGCCGTTTCAGGCCGTGCAGGTCGGTGTAGGAGATGAGCGAGCCGGGATCGTCGACGTTGCCGAGGATGCCGGGCGCGCCGGTGCACAGCACCAGCTTCTCGGCGCCGAGCGCGGCGCCGAGGGCCGCAGCGACGGTGTCGGCGTTGATGTTGAGCAGCGTCCCGGACGCGTCCGCCGACAGCGGGCTCACCACCGGCATGAGCCCGTTGTCGAGCAGCTTCTGCAGCACGCCGCTGTCGATGCTGTCGATGTCGCCGACGAAGCCGAAGTCGACGGTCTCGCCGTTCCCGGGGAGCGCGACCGGCGGCCGGCGGTGCGCGCGCACCAGCCCGGCGTCGACGCCGCTCACGCCGATCGCGTCGATGTTGAGGTCGCGGCAGATGCCGAGCAGGCGCGTATTGATCAGCCCGTTCAGCACCATCGCCGTCACCTCGATGGACTTCTCGTCGGTGACGCGGCGACCGTCGACCATGCGCGTCGGGATGCCGAGCGCGGCCGAGAGCTCGGTGAGCTGCGGCCCGCCGCCGTGCACCAGCACCACGCGCACGCCGAAGTAATGCAGGATGCCGATCTGCTCGACCAGCGCGCGCGTCGTCGCCATCTCCGCGAACACCCCGCCGCCGGCCTTCACCACGAAGGTCTTGCCCTTGTACATGCGAATATAGGGGGCGGCGCTGCGCAGGGCACGGATGGCGAGCGTCGGGTCGCTGCGGTGCGTGATCATGTTGGCATCTGTCCTCATGTGAGTCCTCAGGACCGCAGCAGCTGGTGCAGCACCGCCATCTGCGCGGGCAGGCGGTTGTAGGCTTGGCGCTGCACCGCGCTGCGCGCGCCGTCGAGCACTTCGTCGGCGATGGCGCTGTTACGCCTCACCGGCAGGCAGTGCAGCACGCGGCAATCCGGGGCGGCGCCGAACCAGTCCTCGCGCACGCACCAGCCGCGCAGCGCGCTGCGCAGCCGCGCATCCGCGGCCGGGTCGCCGTAGGAGTCGGTCGCACCCCATTCCTTCACATAGAGGACCTGCGCCCCGCTCAGTGCCTGCGCGCGGTCGCTGGTCTCGCTCACCGAGCCGCCCGAGGCCGCGGCCGCGCGCCGCGCGCGCTCCATGATCGGCTCGGGCAGGGCGAAGCCCTCGGGCCGCAGCACGATCACTTCCATGCCGCGCAGCGCCGCCATGTGCAGTACGGCCGCGGGAACCGCGAGCGGCAGCGCGCGCGGGTGCCAGGCCCAGGAGAGCACGAAGCGCCCGGCGCGCGGCACCGCCAGATCGTCGAGCGTCTTCCAGTCGGCGAGTGCCTGGCACGGGTGGTTCATCGCCGACTCGAGGTTCACCAGGGGCTTGTCGGTGAGCGCCGCCATGGCGCTGAAGGCGCTTTCCGCGAGGTCGGTGGCCAGCTCGCGGCCTTCGGCAAACAGGCGGATGCCGAGCGCATCGCAGTAGGAAGCCAGCACCGGAATGCCTTCACGCACGTGCTCGGCGGCCGCACCGTCCATCACCACGCCGGGGCGCGTCTCCATCTGCCAGCTGCCCTGGCCGGGATTGATGACGAGTGAGTGCCCGCCGAGGCGCGCCATCGCGGCCTGAAAGGAGGCGAGGGTGCGGAGCGAGGGATTGAAGAACACGAGTCCCAGGAGTTTACCGGCGAGCGCGTGCGGCTCGCCGTGCCGCTCGAGGCGCCGCGCCAGCTCGAGGAGACCGAGCACCTCCTCGCGCGTCAAGTCGGCCAGGTCGAGAAAGCGCTTCATGACGGCAGCTCGCGCAGCGTGTCGCGCAGCAGCTCGACGTGCTCGTCCTCGAGAATGAAAGGCGGCAGCAGACGCAGCACGTGGCTGTCGCTGGAGGTGCCGGCGAGGATGCCGCACTCGAGGAGCTGCGCCTGTACCTCACGCGCCGGCGGCACGGTCCGCAGCCCGACCAGCAGACCCGCCCCCTGGTGGCCACACACCGGCCCGACGCTGCAGGTTTCACGGATGAGTGCGCCGAGGTGGCGGACGCGCGCCAGCAGCTGCTGCGACTCGATGGCATCCAGCACCGCCTCGATCGCCGCGCAGGCCATGGGACCGCCGCCGAAGGTGGTGCCGAGCGATTCGACCGGCAGCTGCGCCGCGAGCTGCGGCGAGATCAGCACCGCCGCGCAGGGAAAGCCGTTGCCGAGCGCCTTGGCGGTCGTCAGCAGGTCGGGCACGATCCGATGGAGGTTGGCGGCGAACGGCGCACCGGTGCGACCGACGCCGCTCTGCACCTCATCGAAGATGAGCAGCGCGCCGACTTCGTTACAGCGCCGGCGGAGCTCGGCGAGGAACTCGCTCTTCAGGTCCACAGCGCCGGCGAGCCCCTGCACCGGCTCGACGATCACCGCGGCCGTCCGGCGCGTCACCCGGCGGCGCACCGCGGCGGCATCGTCGCGTGCCAGGAAGCTGACATTGAAAGGGGTGCGCGCGAAGCCATACCACTTCGCCTGCGCGCCCCAGCTCACCGCGGCCGCCGCGGCGGTGCGGCCGTGGAAGGCGCCTTCGACGGCGGCCACGTGCGCACGCCCGGTGGTGCGCACGGCGATGCGCAGGGCGTTCTCGTTGGCCTCCGCGCCGCTGTTGACGAAGAACACCCGCGCCTCGGGCAGCTCCGCGAAGCGCGCGAGCCGCGCGGCCGCGCGCGCGCGCACGGCCATCGAGACCGCGTTCGACTGGAACTGACACAGTTGCGCCTGGCGCGCGAGCGCCGCGGTCCAGGCCGGGTGGCCGTAGCCGAGCGCGGCGACTGCGTGACCGCCGTACAGGTCGAGCACGCGCTCGCCGCGGGTGTTGGTGAGCCACACGCCCGAAGCGGACGCAACCTCCAGCGGGTACTGCGCGAATACCGGCAGCAGGGAATCCCTGCTCGTGACGCTGATCGGGGCGGCGCCGTGCATCGGACTGCCGTCAGGTCCAGCCCGGAGCGGCAGCGGTGAGCCCGGCGGTCTCGGGGAGCTCCAGCAGGCGGTTCATCCACTGCAGCGCCCCACCGGCCGCGCCCTTCACCAGGTTGTCGATGGTGCACATCACCGCCGCGGTGTCGCCGCGCGCGGTGGCGGAGAGGTGCGCGTAGTTGCTGCTCACCACATCCTTGACGCGCGGCGCCTGGCCGCTCACCTGCACGAACGGCGCGTCCGCGTAGTACTCGCGCAGCGTCGCGAGCAGCGCCGCGCTGTCGGTGCGCCGCCGCAGCATGGCCTGCACGGTGACGTGGATGCCGCGCGCGAACGGCCCCGAGTGCGGCACGAACGCGACCTGCGCCTCGACCCCGGTCGCAGCCAGCGCGCAGGCGATCACCTCCGGTGCGTGGCGGTGGGCGAGGGCGCCGTAGCTGTAGAGATCCGCATGACGCAGCGGATGGTGCGTGCCTTCCACCGGGGTGCGCCCGGAGCCGGTGCTGCCGGTGACGCCGCTCACGAACAGCGTCGGACTCACGAGTCCCGCAGCGAGCAGCGGCACGCTCGCGAGCAGGATGGCGGTGGCGAAACAGCCCGGATGGCCGATGTGCCGGGTGCGGGGCTGCGCGAGATGCTCGGGCAGCGCGCACGAGAATTGTTCGAGCCGCGCCGGCGCCCCGTGAGGGTGTGGATACACGGCGGCGTACGCTGCCGCGCTCGGGTAGCGGAAATCCGCCGAGAGATCGACGACGCGCGGCTCGCTGCCGGCGCGCTCCGCGGCCGTGAGCAGCCGGTCGATGAGCCCGGCGGCGACGCCGTGCGGCGCCGCGCAGAACAGCGCCGGGCGCTGCTCCTCGCACAGCAGCCGCTGCACCTCCTGCTCGGAGCGGAAGCGCTCCTGCGGGTACGCGCAGACGAGGTGCGGAAACGCCGCGGCGACGGGCTCGCCGGCGGAGCTCTCGGACATGGCCGCGGCGAGCACCAGGCGCGGATGCGCCGCGAGCAGCCGCAGCAGCTCGCCGGCAACGTAGCCGGTGCCGCCCAGCACCACCGCCGGGATGCCCGGGCTCATTGCACCGCCTCGGCGCGTATTCCGAGGGACTCGATGACCCGGTCGCCGAGCGCCGCGCCGCTGCTGAGAGCGTTCACGGCCGGCACGCCCATCTGCGCCGCGATGATCTCGACCCCGACCGCGTTGTCGGTCGCGGGACCGGTCACCACGCACGGCTCGACGGTGAAGCGCTCGCGCAACAGCTTCACGCCGCCCCAGGCGGCGACTGGATCGTTCGCCGACAGAACGACCGCGCTGAGTGCCGCGCGGATGTCGGGACACTCGAGGATCGCGTCCACTCCGTAGGTGCCGAGGATGCCGTCGCCGAGCTCGAAGACGATCGCATCGGGCTTGCCGGCGGCCAGCTCGCTCAGCATGGTGCGCGTGAGCGCCGGTCCGTTGGCGCGCGTGGTGGTGACCACGCCGAGGTCCGTGAATATCGCGCAGCGGCGTGCGCCGGCGTCCTCCATGGCGAGGATGTCACGCCGCAGCGAGACGCCGGTCGCCTTGAAGGCATCGACCGTGAGCCCGCGATGGCGCATGCGCGCGATGACCGCGCAGGCGGCGGCGGTCTTGCCCGCCTCCATGCAGGTGCCGGCGAGCGCCACCACCGGCACGCCGCGCACCTCGAGCGGCGCGGCGGCGTCGAACGGCTTGCCGCCGACGCGCGCCGGGACGCCGATGCGCTCGCCGAGGTACGGGAAATTCAGCGCCACCCCGAGCACGCGGCAGTCGAACGGCCGCCCCTTCTCCGGGTTGATGGAGTCGCACACCCCGAGCACACCGCCGATGTTGAGCATCTGGATGACATCGCCGGGCTGCAGCCGCTCGGGCACGTGTCCGGAATAGCCGAACAGCGCGCGACGGTGGCCGAGAGCGCCCGCGACCACGTCCCCCTTGCCGACCTTGGCCATGCGGCCGCTGGTGAGCTCGAGGGTGTTGTAGGTCGTCTTGTTGGTGAGGACCTCCACCACGACCACCACGCCCTCCTCGGCCGGGATGTCCGGCGAGATGCGCACCTCGTGCGACAGCCCGCACGCCTGCGTGACCGACGCGAGCTTGTCGACCACGACGCTGCGCATGCCCGCGGCGAGGCTCATGCGTCGTTCCCGGGGGCCGTGGCGCGCTCGCCGGCGCGCGCGTGGAACATGCCGGGCAGTGCCGCGATGCGCGAGAAGCCGAGCGCATCGCCCGCCGTCCACTCACCGGCCGCCTCGCCGTAGACGCCACGGGAAGCCGCCATCAGCGACCAGGGCGAGGCGACGCCGGTGACGAACACGCCGCCGGTCTGCAGCAGCAGGTGCACCTCACCGCTCACCCGGCGCTGCGCGGACAGCAGCAGCGCCTCGATGTCACGGCACACCGGATCGAGCAGCTGCCCCTCGTGCACCAGGTCGCCGTAGGGTTGCGCCACCAGCTCCTTGATGCGCTGCTGGCGGCCGGTGAGCACCAGCTTCTCGAGCTCGCGGTGCGCGGTCAGCAGCGCCTCGGCGGCGGGCGCCTCGAAGGCGACGCGTCCCTTGGTGCCGATGATGGTGTCGCCCAGGTGGATGCCGCGGCCGATGCCGAAGGGCGCGGCGAGCGCCTCGAGCGCCTCGATGATCGCCACCGGCTCGGCGGGCGTGCCGTCGA
>JAFAKO010000333.1 GCA_019235245.1 Gammaproteobacteria bacterium | reverse complement strand
GAGCTCGGCGCCGATTCCGAGCTCTCGGTCGGTGACTACGTGCTCTCGGGCGGTGAGTTACCCGCGCTCACCGTGATCGATGCGGTGGCGAGGCTCCTGCCCGGGGTGCTCGGCGATGAGCGCTCGAGTATCGAGGAGTCCTTCATGCAGGGGCTGCTCGACTGGCCGCACTACACGCGCCCGGAAATATTCGAGGGGCGGGCGGTGCCGGCGGTACTATTGTCGGGCGACCACGCCGACATCCGCCGCTGGCGGCTCGAGCAGGCGCTCGCGCGCACCGCGGCGCGGCGCCCGGAGCTGCTGCGCCGCGCGCAGCTTGCGGGCGAGGCGCAGCGCCTGTTGCAGGAAATTGAGGCCCGTGGCAGCGCTCGCGCTGCCGGGACGGCCGCGGTTGCGGCCGGCAGTGAAGATCGAGGTGAACGAAAATGAGCAGCAAGATCATCCAGGAAATCGAGAAGCAGCGCATGACGCGGCAGATCCCCGAGTTCAAGCCGGGTGACACCGTGGTGGTGCAGGTGAAGGTGGTGGAGGGCGATCGCGAGCGCGTCCAGGCGTACGAAGGCGTGGTGATCGCGCGCAGCAACCGCGGGCTGAACTCCTCCTTCACCGTCCGCAAGATCTCTCACGGCGAGGGTGTCGAGCGCGTGTTCCAGACCTACAGCCCGGCGATCAGCGACATCACCGTCAAGCGCCGCGGCAGCGTGCGCCGCGCCAAGCTCTACTACCTGCGTGATCTCTCCGGCAAGGCGGCGCGGATCGAAGAGAAGATCTGACGGTGCGAAGGCGCCGGGCGCCGCTCGCGGCGCGGGAGTAGACGATGACGGTCCGCTCGTTCTTTTCCGGGCTGTGGCGTGGGCTCGATGGGCTGCGCCGGGCGCTGCACCTGATCCTGCTGCTGCTGATCTTCGGCGTGATCGTCGGCGTGATGCGCGGCAGCGTGCCGCGCATTCCCACCAAGGCGGCGCTCCTGATCGTGCCGCAGGGCACGCTCGTCGAGCAGCTCTCCGGGGACCCGGTCGAGCGCGCGCTGCAGGAGACCCGCGGCGAGACCCACCACGAGACGCTCCTGTGGGACCTCACCGACTCGCTGCGTGCCGCGGCGAGCGATCCGCGCATCCCTGCCGTGGCGCTCGATCTCGAGAAGTTCGAGGGCGGCACCCAGCCGACGCTCGAGGAGCTGGCCGCGGCGCTGCGCGAGTTCCGCGCGAGCGGCAAGAAGGTGATTGCCTACGGCGCCGAGCTCACCCAGGAGCGCTACTACCTCGCCGCGCAGGCCGATGAGGTGCTGCTGGATCCGATGGGCTTCGTGCTCATCGACGGCTACGACCGCTACCGCATGTACCTGAAGGACGCGCTCGACAAGCTCGGCGTCGAGATCAACGTGTTCCGCGTCGGCTCCTTCAAGAGCGCGGTAGAGACCTTCACCCGCACCAGCATGTCGCCCGAGGATCGCGAGGAGAGCCGCGCCTATCTCGGCGCGCTCTGGAGCAGCTACCAGGAGGCGATGACGCGCGTGCGCAAGATGCAGCCCGACGCGCTCGCCAACTATGTCGGCACCCTATCGAAGACCGTGCCGGCCGCCGGCGGCGATGCCGCACGGGTCGCGCTGCAGGCGGGGCTCGTGAGCTCGCTCAAGACGCGTCTCGAGTTCGAGCAGCGCCTCATCGCGCTCGTCGGCAAGGACGACGACAGCGGCTCCTTCAAGTCGGTGCAGGCCGATGACTACGTGCGCTACGCGCATGCGCAGAAAAAGCTCAAGGCCGACGGCAAGCCGCGCGTCGGGGTGATCGTCGCCGGAGGGGAGATCCTCGATGGCGAGCAGCCACCGGGCACCATCGGCGGTGAGAGCCTCGCCCGTCTCATCCGCCAGGCGCGCACCGACAAGGACGTGAAAGCGGTGGTGCTGCGCGTCGACAGCCCCGGCGGCAGCGTCCTCGCCTCCGAGCAGATCTACCGCGAGCTCATGGCGCTGCGTGCCGCCGGCAAGCCGCTCGTGGTGTCGATGAGCGGCTACGCCGCCTCCGGTGGCTACTACATCTCGGCCCCGGCGGATGAGATCTGGGCGAGTCCCGCCACCATCACCGGCTCGATCGGCATCTTCGCCATCATTCCAACCATCGACCGCACGCTCGGCAAGGTCGGCGTGAGCGTCGATGGAGTCGGCACCACGCCGCTCTCGGGCCAGCTGCGCATCGACCGGCCACTCGGGGAGGAGGCGCGCGTGCTGCTGCAATCGACCGTCTCGCGCGGCTACGCCGAGTTCATCGAGCGCGTGGCCACCGGACGGAAGAAGACCACCGAGGAAGTGGACAAGGTCGGCCAGGGCCGCGTGTGGGCCGGCGCCGATGCCCATCGGCTCGGCCTCGTCGATCAGCTCGGCTCCTTCAACGACGCGGCGCGCGCTGCGGCGCGGCGCGCCAAGATCACCGACTACGCGCTGGAATTCATCGAGCCCGAGCTCACCTGGGCCCAGGCGCTCGCCATGCAGCTGCGCTCCGGTCTCGCGGCCT
>JAFAKO010000322.1 GCA_019235245.1 Gammaproteobacteria bacterium | reverse complement strand
ACGACCGGATCCGGCAGCAGCAGCGCATAGCCGCGCACGAACTGCTGCTCGCCGAATACCGCCCAGCCCGAGAACAGCCGCGCGATGACGCGCGGATCGCGGCCCTCGCGGGCGGCAATCACCTGGGTGTGAATGGCGGTGAGCGGTTCGGCTGCGGGTTCGTTCTTCATCACAAGCGCACCAGGCTGAGCCAGAGGATACCCCAGGCGAGGGTGACTGCAGTGAGGGGCAGACCCAGCCGGAAGTATTCACGGAACCCGATGTGCACCGCGGGCCGCGCCCGCTCGACGACGATGATGTTCGCCACCGAGCCGGTGATGATGAGGTTTCCCGCGAGCGTGCTGGACATCGCCAGTGTCAGCCAGCCGAGATGTGGATCGGGCAGCCCCGGGACCAGCGACTTCAGCAGCACTACCGCCCGGGGGCGCGTCAGCCCGCGCAGCCGCTCGAGCAGGCCTTCGCCCGGCAACCGGCCGGTCTCATGGTCCCCGAGACGGATACCGCTCATCACGGCATCGCGGTCCGCGAGCCGCACCAACACCCAGCCGACGTCGAGCACGATGTTGCGGATGCGCTGCGGCGCGCTCATGCCGCGCACTCCCCGACGCTCATCACTCCGCCCGCATCGCCCGGCCGGCGATTCACCGCCACCACCGTGGGCTTGGGGAAGAAGTTGAATTCCGTGGCGCACGCCCAGGTATAGGCGCCCATGGCGCGGCCGACCACCAGGTCGCCCACCTTCAGCTGCGGCAGCATGAGGTTCTCCGCGATCACATCGATGCTGTCGCAGGTGGGACCGGCGAGCACCGAGGGCAGCCGCTCGGCCGCGTCGCGCAGCGGCTCGACCGGGTAGCGTGCGTGGTCGAACAGCTGGCCGCTCCAGGCGCCGTAGAGCCCGTCATCGAGGTAGTACCACCAGTGTCCCTCGCGCCGCGCCCGGCCCATCACAGTGGCGACACCGATGGCCGCGGGACCTGCGATATAACGACCCGGCTCGGCGATGACGCGCACCCGGCGCGGCAGCGGCGCCAGTGCCGCCCGCAGTGGCGCACAGAAGCGGCCGATGTCCTGCACCGGCTGCGCGTAATCGATCGGGAAGCCGCCACCGATGTCGAGCACGTCGAAGCTGCCGAGCCGCTCGCGGCGCGCGGCGCGCATGAGCTTCATGCAGGCGTTGACCGCCTCGACGTGCCTGGCGGCGTCGCGCACCTGCGAGCCGACGTGAAAGGACAGTCCGCTCACCCGCACGCCGAGATCCGCCGCCAGGCGTGCGAGCTCCAGCAGATCCTCCGGATCGCAGCCGAACTTGCGCGACAGGTCGACCATGGCACCGGGATTGCGGAACGACACGCGCAGCAGCAGCTCGGCGCGGTCCGTGAGGTGCGCGAACTTGCGCACCTCATCGGGATTGTCCGCGACGAACAGGCGCACGCCGAACTCGAGTGCGTTGGCGATGTCCGCGGGACGCTTGATGGGGTGCGTATGGATGCAACGCGCCGGATCGACGCCCAGGCGCCGCGCCAGGTGCACCTCGCCGCTGGTCGCGAGATCCAGCGAGGCGCCCTCGGCGAGCACCGTCGCGACCACGGCGGGATGCGGCAGGGGCTTGAGCGCGTAGTGCAGATCGACCCGCGGCAGCGCCTTCTTCAGCTTGCGCAGCTGCACGCGCACCCGCTCACAGTCGAGGATCAGGAGCGGCGAGCCGAACTCCCCCACCAGTCGGCGGATCTCGGCAGGCTGAAACGGATCGATGTACCGCGGCCGGCGCACCGGGCGCAGCTAGGGTAGTACCGCGCGGGTACCCGTACCGTCGTCGCTTTCCGCCACGCTGCTCGCCGCGCGCAGCAGCCGGTCGCGGATGGCGTCCCAGCGCTCGCCCTCCGGTACCGCCTGCACGAGGATCTGCTGACAGCCGGCTTTATCCAGGGTGCGCAGGTTGGTGTAGAGATCGCGCCCGTACATCTCGGGGCGCCGGCCGGCATTGATCCAGGTGACGTACTTGTGCGAGCGCAGCGGCAGGCGCTGCGCGAGCACCGCGACGCGGCGGCCGCCGGCGGAAGCGGCCTCGGCCTGTGCGTCGATCTCCCCGGAGGGGACGACGGTGAGCGGGGTGCGCGGCGCGTAGTGCGTCGGCGGGCTGCCCGGCACGCGCGGTGAAGTGGCCGCCGCACCGAGCAGCAGCTCGCCCACGGCGCCCTTGATCTGGGCGGCGGTGACGCTCCCGGGTCGCAACAGCCGCACGCCTTCATCCTCGAACGCGACGATGGTGGATTCCAGTCCGATCTGGCACTCCCCGCCATCGAGAATCACGCGCACCGTGTCGGCGAATTCCTCGCGCACGTGCTCGGCGCGGGTGGGCGAGAGCCTGCCGTAGCGGTTGGCGGAGGGCGCGGCGATACCGCCGCCAAAGGCGGTCAGCAGCTGCTGCGCCATCGGGTGTGCGGGCACGCGGATGGCGATGGTGTCCTGACCGCCGGTGATCACATCGTGCACGTTCGGCGCACGCGGCATGACCATGGTGAGGGGTCCGGGCCAGAACACCTCGGCGAGCCGCGCGGCCGAGTCCGGCACGTCGCGGACCCAGCGATGCAGGTAGCGCGGACTGTCGAGATGCACGATGAGCGGGTGGCTCGGAGGGCGACCCTTCACCTCGAAGATCCGGCGCACCGCGGCGGGATTCTGCGCGTTCGCGCCGAGGCCATAGACCGTCTCGGTCGGAAACGCGACGAGCTCGCCGTCGCGCAAGGCCTGCACGGCGGTCTCGATCTCGACCTGGGTTGCTCTGACGACGCGGACCATAGAGCCGGCAATTCTATCAAGCCGGCGCCACGCGCTCCCGGCATGTTGCGGGAAAGCCTCAACTGCCCCGGGCGGGCGCTACTCCAGCGTTCTGCGCGCCCAGCTGCCGTCGGTACTGCGCGTCAGCTCGTAGGCGGGCCAGTAGTGCTTGTCGAGCTTCAGCGTGATCACCTCGGGGGCGTTGTTCCAGGTAATGGTCTTCAGGCGCACCGAGGAGCGATCGGGTCGGCCGGTCACGAGCTTGAGGAAGGTATCGAGGTCCGGAGTCGCGACGCCGTCGACCTCCATGATGCGCCTGCCGGGGTAAAGACCGTAGCGCGTGGCCGGCGAGCCGTAGGCGAAATAGGCGACATAGACGCCGACGGGGTCGATACCCCGCTGCACGCTCATGGCGCGGTGCGGTGCCTGCAGCGTCGCTCCCGCCCATTCGACCAGCCGGCCGACGTCGGTACCGGGGAGCTCGGTAGTGGCGACATCAATGGTCTGCTCGGCCTTGCCACGCCACACTGTGACCTTGACGTGATCCTTGTCGGCCGCGGCACGCTCCACCTCGCGGAAGCGCGTGACCACCTGCTCATCGATGGCGAGCAGCAGATCCCCCTGCTGCAGGCGCTCCGCGGCGTCCGAGCCCCCCACCAGGCGCACCACGGTGAGCGCCTGGCGGCGCGTCGGGGCGCGCTGCGCGAGTCGCTGGATCCATGCGTCCGACAACCCGATCTGCCGCGCGCTCGCGAGCGGCACCACGCCGAGCTCCGCATCGAGCGAATGCAGCGGACGGTTGGTGCGCACCCGGTCGATCATGTCGGCGAGCAGCTCGATCGGCACGCCGCGCGTGTCCTGGGCGATCTCCCTGCCGTTCTCGTAGGCGAAGCTCGACCAGGTTCCGACGACGCCGCCGTCCTTGTCGGCCAGCACGCCGTCGAACTCGTTCGGCGGGTTGACCAGCTGTATGGTCTCGATGTTGCTGTCGCGGAAGCGCATGGTGCGCGACAGCGGCAGATCGAGCGGCTCGATGCCGGCGATCTGGGTGCTGCGCGAGCGCATCTGGCTGTCGCCGCCGAGCCCGACCGCCCACAGCGATTCCCCGGCGGTGAGCTCACGCGGGGTGAGCTTGGCCGCCCGCACCGGGGTCGTGCCGATGAGGCGCGGGTCGTAGGCCACCACCGCATAGTTGTGCAGCGGATGGATGTAGACCACGCGCCCGGGCACCTGCACGGTGCCGGCGAAGGTCACCGTGACGTCCCCGACCGACACCGGTACTGTGTTGCGGTCGACCACCACCAGCCCGCGCTGCGCATCCACCACCAGGCCCGTGCCGTGATAGTTGCGCTCGGTGATGCCCGAGACCGAGTACGGCATGTCGAAGGTCACCATGGCGAGCGACGGCGCTAACGCATTCATGCGCGGATCGCTGAAATGCGGAAAGGCGGTGGAGCTCGGCGGCACCGTCTTCGGAGCGGGTCCGGAGGGCAGATCGTGGCAGTCCCACAGGCCGCGCTCATCGTCACGGTCGCAGTGGTGCGCCGGGAACCACAGGCGGTCCATGCGCACCACGCGCAGGTCGGTGTTGTTGGGATCGTCGATGGTGAGATAGCGCACCGTCGCGCGGTCGCCGTCGCCGAGCTGCGCGATGCCGCTCTCGAACTGCTGCAGCGTGTCGGTACGGCTGCCGTTGAGATTGAGGATCACCGCGCCACGCGGAATGGTGGCGGCGCCGAGCACGTAGCCCGGGTTGGCGACGTAGATGCCGCGTGCCGGGACGTTGAAATGCCGTGCCTGCTGATAGGAGAGCGTGTTCACCACCGCATCGCCGAACTCCGCGTAGGCGCTCGGCGTGATGGCATGCAGGTCCCCGACCGGCAGCTTGGTGGAGACCAGCTTGCCGCCGCGCTCGAGCTCCAACTCCACCTCGCTCCCGACCGAGGAATCGAGCACCTCCTCGAGCGGCTCGAACTGCGCGAGGTAACGACCGTTGAGTCGCAGCAGGATGTCGCCGGGCTGCAGCACCTTCTCGCTCGGGGAGCCGGGCAGGACCTCGGTGACGACCAGCATGCCGGTGTAGCGCGGAAAGTCCTTGCGCACGGCGGCCTCGGTGCCGGCGTCGAGGCCGAGCCGCTCGAGCTCGTCGTAGGGCATGTAGTTGAACACGGTGTACAGCGTCCCGCGGCTGACGGGCTTGCCCTGCTGGATGAGCGTCAACGCGCGCCGCACGCGCCCGAGCGGCAGGTAAAAGCTCGAGGCGGCGCCGTTGGCGCCACCCGCGTTCAGCGCGACGACGCGACCGCGGATATCGATGACCGGGGAGCCGGAGGAGCCGCCGGAAGTGCCCGAGGCCGCCTGCAGGTAGAAGGTGTTGAAGTCGTTGTACTTGGTGACGCCGTACTCGGGAGCGTCGCGGTCGAGCCGCGCCAGCGTGCCGGCGAGGATCGACAGCTGCTCGCCGGCATTGTTGCCGACGACGCGGATCTCGCGTCCTATCTGGGCCCCTTCAGGATACAGCGCCAGCGCGCGCGGCTTGATGAAGCGCAGCTTCTGCGGGTCGTAGCGGTAGAAGCCGAAGTCGTGCACCGGGTCGCGGTACACCGGATACAGCTGCACTTCCTCGCGGTTGAGGAAGGTCGCCTCCGCAGTGACTGGCCCGGGAGTCACCACGTGGCGGTTGGTGAGTATCAGCCCGTGCTCGGCATCGACCACGAAGCCGGTCGCCTGGGCGCTGTTGTTCCATTCGGTGTCGAAGGCGCGCGTCTGGTCGACGTCGATCGATACCACGCTGCCGGCGATGCGCTGCAGCGTCACCGCCCAGTCCGGATTTTCCTCGATCGCGGCCGCCTGCTCCGCGGCTACGGCGGCACTGCCCTCGGGCGAGCCGGGCGGGCCCAGCGGCGGGGAGCTACGTGGCGGAGCGGGGCCGGGCTCGGGCGCGGGGGCGGGCGGCTGGGGCACGGCGGGCGGTGGGCTGACGGGCGCCACGCTGGCCGGGCTCGCCGGCGCGGCGTCGCCGGCGCTGACGAGCCGGGCCCAGCTCAGGGACAGGCACAGCAGGCACAGCGAAGCGCAGCGCAGTTCTCGCAGCATCGAGGGTCTTCCTAGCGTCCCAGCAGTACCAGCAGCCAGACCGCGATCAGCAACACGAACGACATGAGCACCGCGGCGGAGCCAATGTCCTTGGCGAGCCCGGCAAGCTGGTGCCGCTCGAAGCCGATGCGGTCGACGGTCGCCTCGATTGCGCTGTTGAGCAGTTCCACGATGAGAATGAGCAGCATCGGCGCGATCAGCAGCGCACGCTCCACGCCGCTGTGACCGAGCCACAGAGCCAGCGGTATGACGAGTGTGGCGAGCGCGAGTTCCTGGCGGAATGCGGCTTCTTCGCGAAACGCGCCTACCAGGCCATTCACGCTGGCGGCCAGCGCGCGCACCACGCGCAGGATGCCGCGCGGCTTGTAGCGTCCTACGGTTGCGCCGTCGGCTTCCATGTGAGATCCAGTTGGCGGGCCGCGCGCACATCGTCCAGGCGGCGCACCGGCATGGTATGCGGCGCGCTGGTGACGCGCGAGGGCTCGTGCTCCGCCTCCCCCTGTATCCGCACCATCGCCGCCACGAAGGCGTCGAGGGTGTCCTTGGTCTCGGTCTCGGTCGGCTCGATCAGCAGGCATTCCGGCACCAGCAACGGAAAGTAGGTGGTCGGCGCGTGGAAGCCGTAGTCGAGCAGGCGCTTGGCGAAGTCCATGGCCGTCACATTCAGCTCGCGGGCCTGGCGTTTGAGGGTCACGATGAATTCGTGACTGGCACGCCGCTGCGGATAGGCCGCATCGAAACCGGCGTCCTGCAGGCATTTGAGCAGGTAGTTGGCGTTGAGCGTAGCGTACTCGCCCACCTGCCGCATGCCCTCGCGTCCCAGCATGCGCATATAGATGTAGGCGCGCAGCAGCACGCCGGTATTGCCCATGAAGGCCGAGAGCCGCCCGATCGACTGCGGCAGATCCGCTTCCGTCAGCCAGCGATAGCGCTCGCCCGCCTTCCCGACCACCGGTACCGGCAGGAAGGGCAGCAACCGTGCACCGACCCCGACCGCGCCCGCTCCCGGTCCGCCGCCGCCGTGCGGCGTGGAGAAGGTCTTGTGCAGATTCATGTGGATGACGTCGAAGCCCATGTCGCCCGGGCGCACCATGCCGAGGATGGCGTTGAGGTTGGCGCCGTCGTAATACAGCAGCCCCCCTGCCTCGTGCACGATGCGGGCGACCGCGGCGATGCTGCGCTCGAAAACCCCGAGCGTGGAGGGATTCGTGAGCATGATGCCGGCGGTCTGCGGTCCGACCACGGCCTTGAGCGCCTCGAGATCGATATCGCCGGAGCCGGTGACCGGGATCTCGCGCACCACGCAGCCGCACATGGTGGCGGTCGCCGGGTTGGTGCCGTGTGCCGCCTCGGGCACGATGATCTCGTTGCGCTTCAGGTCACCGCGGGCACGATGGTAGGCGCGTATCATCGCGACACCGGCAAACTCACCGTGCGCACCGGCCATCGGCGAGAGCGCCACGCCCTCCATGCCGGAGACGGCCTGCAGCATCTCCTGCAGCTCGTACAGACAGGCGAGCACGCCCTGACCCTGGGACTCCGGCGCGAGCGGATGACGCGCCAGGAACTCCGGCAGCATCGCGTACTGATTGCATGCCTTGGGGTTGTATTTCATCGTGCACGAGCCGAGCGGGTAGAAGTGCGTGTCGATGGAGAAATTCAGCTGCGACAGCCGCGTGAAGTGGCGCACCGCCTCGAGCTCGCCCACTTCCGGCAGCAGCGGCGGCCGTTGGCGCCGCAGCCCGGCCGGCAGGTCGCCGAGCGCCGCCGCGGCAACCGGCGCGGGCCACTGGTCGAGCGCGCCGCGGCCGGCGCGCGAGTACTCGAAGATCACCTTCTCACGGGCAGTCATTGGCAGTCCTCGCGGAGCGCCGCGTGCGGCTCAGGCCGCTCGCACGCTCTGCATCGCCTCGGTGAGCACGCTGCGATAGCGCTCGATGTCGGCGCTGGTCTTGGTCTCGGTGGCACAGACCAGTAACGCATGTCCGAGCTCCGGATAGTACCCGGCAAGGTCCAGCCCGCCGAGAATGCCGCGCACGGCGAGCGCCTCGAGCACCGGCGCGACCGGACGATCGAGCTGCAGCACCGCCTCGTGAAAGCAGGGAGCGGCGAACGCCGCGCGCACCCCGGCGACCCGCGTGAGCGCCGTCACGAGCTCGCGCGTGCGCGCATGCGCCGCGGCCGCGGTACGCATCAGCCCCTGCGGGCCGAGGAGCGACAGATAGACCGTCGCCGCGGTCATCAGCAGACCCTGGTTGGTGCAGATGTTGGAAGTCGCCCTGGCGCGGCGGATGTGCTGTTCGCGCGCCTGCAGTGTGAGCGTGAAGCCCTCGCGGCCGGTGGAATCGACGGTGCGCCCGACGATCCGTCCCGGCATCTGCCGCACGTACTCCATGCGCGTCGTCATGAAGCCGAAGTACGGCCCCCCCGAGGAGAGCGGCACGCCGAGCGGCTGCCCCTCGCCGACGGCGATATCGGCCCCGCGCGCGCCCCACTCGCCCGGCGGTTTGAGCAGCGCGAGAGACGTGGGATTGACCACGGCGATGACGAGAATGCCGCGGGCATGCGCCCAGTCGGTGAGTGCATCGACCTCCTCGAGCCGCCCGAAGAAGTTCGGCTGCTGGATCACGAGCGCGGTCACGTCCTGGCCCTCGTAGCGTGCGAGCGCATCGGCGGCAGTGATACCGTCATGCGTTCCGTAGGGCAGCTCCTCGAACTTCAGCCCCTGGTTGCTCGCGGTGGTCACGGCCACCTGCCGGTAGTGCGGATGCAGGGTCTGCGGCACGAGGATGCGCGCGCTGCGCGACTTGCGGTTGGCACGCACGGCCATGAGCGCCGCCTCGGCGGTGGCCGAGGCGCCGTCGTACATCGAGGCGTTCGCGACCTCCATGCCGGTGAGACCGGCGATCATGCTCTGGAACTCGTAGATGAGCTGCAGCGTCCCCTGGCTCGCCTCGGCCTGGTAGGGCGTGTAGGCGCTGTAGAACTCGCCACGCGTCGTGATGGCCCATACCGCGGCCGGGATGTGATGCTCGTAGGCGCCGGCGCCGAGAAAACTGAGCGCAATCCCGTCGGCCCGTGCGCGCGCGCTCATCAGGCGGCCGATCTCCATCTCGTTCAGCGCTTCGGGCACCCCGGCGAGGGACTTCACCCGCAGCTCGGGTGGAATCTCAGCGAACAGGTCCTCGATGCGCGCCACGCCGATCGCGGCCAGCATGGCCGCCACGTCCGCCGCGGTGTGCGGAATGAAGGCCATCAGTCACCCTCCGAATCCAACAGCTGCTGGTATTGCGCCGCCGACAGCAGCGCGGCCGCGGCGAGCGCGCCGGGTGCCGGCCGCAGCCGCATCAGCCATCCGGCGCCGTACGGATCCCCGTTCACCACCTCGGGCTCGGCGGCGAGCTGGGGATTTCCTGCGGTGATCTCCCCGGCAAGCGGTGCATAGACATCGGAGGCGGCCTTCACCGACTCCACCACGGCGCACGGCTCATCGGCCTTCACGGAGCGCCCGGCTTCGGGGACCTCGACGAACACCAGGTCACCGAGCGCGTGCTGGGCGTGATCGGTGATACCGATTTCGACCGTCCCATCGGCGAGGCTGCGCACCCACTCGTGGGACTTGGTGTAGCGGAGATCTGCGGGAACCTTGCTCATGGAATGTCCTTCGCAATCAGATCTGGGATTGACCGTCGCGCACGAACGGCGGTTTCACGACGCTCGCCTCGAGCAGCTTGCCGCGCACCTCCACCTGCACCCGGCCGGCCGTCGCCGCGGGCACGCGTGCGAGTGCGATCGAGCGCTCGAGGGTCGGTGAGTAGCTGCCGCTGGTGATCTCGCCCTCGCCCGCATCCTTTCCGGCCGCGTCCCGGGCGAGCACCCTCTGGTGTGCGCGCAGCACGCCACGCTCCTCGAGCAGCAGGCCCACCAGCTTGCGGGGCGATCCCTCCCGCGCGAGCGGCTCGAGCGCAGCGCGACCGACAAAGTCGCGCTCCGGCGGCACGAGCACAACCGTCCAGCCGAGACCCGACTCGAACGGGTGGGTGCTCTCGTCCATGTCGTTGCCGTACAGATTCATGCCGGCCTCGAGACGCAGCGTGTCGCGCGCGCCGAGGCCGCAGGAAGCGACGCCGAGTGAATTGAGGCTGCGCCACGCGGGTACCGCGTCCGCTGCCGGCATCATGATCTCGAAGCCGTCCTCGCCGGTGTAGCCGGTACGCGCCACGAACCAGCGACCGAGCTCGCGGCCGACGAACTTCTCGAGCGTCAGCGCCGTACTCCCCTCCGCCGGTGGCAACAGCCGCGCCGCCTTGGCGCGTGCCTCCGGGCCCTGGACGGCGAGCATGGCGAGATCGCTGCGCTCGCTCACCTCGACGGCAAACGCGCGCGCACGCTCGCGGATCCAGGCGAGGTCCTTGTCGCGCGTGCCGGCGTTGACGACCAGGCGGTACCAGGAATCCCCGAGGTAATAGGTAATGAGGTCATCGAGCACCCCGCCGCGCTCGTTCAGCATGCAGCTGTACAGCGCCTTGCCGGGGGTCTTCAGTCTCGCGACGTCATTGGCGAGCAGCTGCCGCAGGAACTCGCGCACCCGGGCGCCGCGCAGGTCGAGCACGCCCATGTGCGACACGTCGAACACCCCGGCGGCGCGCCGCACCGCGTGATGCTCACCGATCTGCGAGCTGTACTGCACCGGCATGGCCCAGCCGCCGAAGTCGACCATGCGGGCGCCGAGCTCCTGGTGCAGTCTGAACAATGGGGTCTGTCGCGCCACGGTGGCGTCTCCCAGCCAAACTCAAGCAGCGGCACGCAGTGCCTGCGCGGGCGCAGACCTGCCTGCCGCCCTTCTGTCCTTTGACCTGAGAGATCAGGCGCGCGTGGCGCCGCTCCCCTTCGGTGGGCGGAATCGCTGACGATCCACCTCTCTCCAGAAGCCCCGCGGCGTCCGCCGCCGTCTGCCGTTCTTGTGCCTGAGCGTTTCCGGGCGGAATTTGCGCCTTCGGCGTTCCGGCTTTCGCCGGACACTCTCCGGACAGACCGATTCGGGCGGGCGCCATGATAGCAGCCTTCCGTCCGTGGTACGTTACCTGCATGAATCGGGCCCGTCGCTCCAGTGTCCAGGTGTCCATCGGTCGGGTGCGCGTCGGCGGCGACGCGCCGATCGTGGTCCAGTCGATGACCAATACCGATACGGCGGACATCGAGGCTACGGCGGCCCAGGTGCAGGCGCTGGCGCGCGCGGGCTCGGAGCTGGTGCGCATTACGGTAAATTCCGCCGAGGCGGCGGCGGCGGTCGCACCGATCCGCGAGCGCCTCGACCGTGGCGGTGTCAGCGTGCCGCTCATCGGGGATTTTCATTTCAACGGCCACAAGCTGTTGCGCGAATATCCGGACTGTGCCGTCGCGCTCGCCAAGTACCGCATCAATCCCGGCAACGTCGGGCGCGGCAGCAAGCGCGATCCGCAGTTCGCCGAGATGATCGAGGTCGCCTGTCGCCACGACAAGCCGGTGCGCATCGGCGTGAACTGGGGAAGTCTCGATTCGGATCTGCTCACGCGGCTCATGGACGAGAACTCCGCCCGGCCCGAGCCCCTGGACGCGCAACAGGTGATGCGCAGCGCGGTGGTGCTGTCCGCGCTCGCGAGCGCGCAGCGCGCCGAAGAGCTCGGGTTGGCGCACGATCGCATCGTGCTGTCGGCCAAGGTGAGCGGCGTGCAGGACCTGATCGCCATCTACCGCGACCTCGCCGGCCGCTGTGACTATCCGCTGCATCTCGGCCTCACCGAGGCCGGCATGGGATCGAAGGGTATCGTCGCCTCCACTGCCGGCATGGCGGTGCTGCTGCAGGAGGGGATCGGCGACACCATCCGCGTCTCACTCACCCCCGAGCCGAACGGCGATCGCACCCAGGAGGTGATCGTCGCGCAGGAAATCCTGCAGACGATGGGGCTGCGGGCGTTCACGCCACTCGTGGTCGCGTGCCCCGGCTGCGGGCGCACCACCAGCACCTTTTTCCAGGAGCTCGCGGCGCGGATCCAGTCGCACATCCGTACGCGCATGCCGCAGTGGCGGCGCGAGTATCGCGGTGTCGAGGAAATGACGGTCGCGGTGATGGGCTGCGTCGTGAACGGCCCGGGCGAGAGCAAGCACGCCAACGTGGGCATCAGTCTCCCGGGCACCGGCGAGCGCCCGGTCGCCCCGGTGTACGAGAACGGCGCCAAGACCGTCACGCTCAAAGGCGAGCGCATCGCCGAGCAGTTCCAGGAGATCGTGGAGCAGTACGTGGCGCGGCACTACGCGCGCCGCGCGGCGGCCGACGCATGAGCGAGCTCGCGCAGCGCCACTGCAAGCCCTGCGAGGGCGGCATCCCGCCGCTTGGCGCCGAGGAGGCGCGGCGCCTGCTCGCACAGGTCGATCGCGGCTGGTCGCTGACCGAAGATGCACGGGCGATCCGCCGCGAGTTCAGGTTCCGGGATTTCTATCGGACGATGAGCTTCGTCAACGCGCTCGCGCACATTGCGAACATCGAGGACCACCACCCGGACCTCGAGGTCGGCTACAACCACTGCCGCGTCACCTTCACCACGCACGCGATCCACGGGCTCTCCGACAACGACTTCGTCTGCGCGGCCAAGATCGACCTCATTCCGCTCGCCTGAGCAGCTCCTGCAGGCGCCGGTCCCAGACGCGGCGCCGTGGCGTGAGCCACTGATCGAGCAGGCGCAGCGCCTGCGGCTCGATGCGGCACAGGC